>NZ_CP016756.1:0-309166 GCF_001700965.1 Stenotrophomonas nitritireducens | reverse complement strand
ATAGCTCGGCACTACAAGCCCCTCTCCCCTTGCGGGAGAGGGGTTGGGGAGAGGGGGCTGTCGCTTTACCACCAGCAGGTTATCCTCGCCCTCCAAGCCGAACCGAAGACGCGCCCGTGTCCCCCCGAATCGCATTCCTCGCCAGCACCGTCGAGTCCGCCCAGCAGGCTCGTGCCGCCCTGGCTGCCCGTTACGGCGACCACAATCCGGAAAAGGCGGACGTCATCTGCCCCCTGGGCGGCGATGGCTTCATGCTGCAGACCCTGCATCGCCATGGCAGCAAGGGCAAGCCGGTATTCGGCATGAAACTGGGCACCGTCGGCTTCCTGATGAACCATCATCGCGAAGATGACCTGATCCAGCGCCTTGCCCTGGCCGAACCGGCACATCTGCGCCCGCTGGAAATGATCGCGCTGACCGAGTCGGGTACCACCACCGGCTCGCTGGCCTACAACGATGTGTCGATGCTGCGGCAGACCCGCCAGGCTGCGCATATCGGCATCGATCTCAATGGCCAGCAGCGTGTGGAAGAGCTGATCTGCGATGGCGTGCTGGTGTCCACGCCTGCGGGCAGTACCGCCTACAACTATTCGGCGCACGGGCCGATCCTGCCGCTGGGCTCCAATACCATCGCCCTGACGCCCTTGGCGCCCTACCGCCCGCGCCGCTGGCGTGGTGCCATCCTCAAGGCCGAGACCGAAGTGCGTTTCCGCGTGCTCGATCCCTATAAGCGCCCGGTCAGTGTCACCGCCGATTCGCACGAAACCCGCGACGTGGTCGAAGTGACCATCCGCGAGTCGCGCGAGCGCCAGGTCACCTTGCTGTTCGACCCCGAGCACAACCTGGAAGAACGCATTCTCAGCGAGCAGTTCATGGTGTGAGGGCAGGGCAGTGTGATCGGCAATGCGCCGTTTGGGTGCAGCGGCGGCGCTTGCGGGTAGACTGGGTCCCGTTCCTTGATCGCATTGGGTTCATCGTCCATGGGTGACAACACTCCCCGCCTTCTCACCGTCGCGGTTACCTCGCGCGCATTGTTCGACCTTGAAGAAGGCCACGCGCTGTTCGAACGGGAAGGTCTTGAGGCCTACGCCGCCTACCAGCGGGCGCACGAAGACGATGTGCTCAAGCCCGGCGTTGCCTTTCCGGTGGTGCGCAAGCTGCTGGCTCTCAACGACGGGGCACCGGTGGAAACCCCGCGCGTGGAAGTGATCCTGCTGTCGCGCAACTCGGCCGACACCGGCCTGCGTATTTTCAATTCCATCCAGCATTACAAGCTGGATATCGTGCGTGCCACCTTCACCGCCGGTGAGCCAACCTGGCCTTACGTCAAACCGTTTGGCACGGACCTGTTCCTGTCGGCCAACCCGGATTCGGTGCGGCGCGCCCTGGTCAACGGCATCGCCGCGGCCACTATCCTGCCGCAGAGTGCGCAGGAAGTTGCCGCTGCATCGGCGGCTGCCACTGACACCGGCCGCTCCAAGACCCAGCTGCGCATCGCCTTCGACGGTGATGCGGTGATCTTCGGTGACGAAAGCGAGCGCATCTCGCGTGAGCAGGGCGTCGAAGCCTTTGGCCGACACGAACGTGAGCGTGCGCATGAGCCACTCAGTGGTGGCCCGTTCCGCAACTTCCTGTCCGCACTCCATGCCTTGCAGGCGGCGTTCCCGGCCGGCGAAGCCGCGCCGATCCGCACGGCACTGGTGACGGCCCGTTCCGCACCGGCGCATGAACGGGTGATCCGCACATTGCGTGAATGGGGCGTTCGTCTTGACGAAGCCTTGTTCCTGGGCGGGCGCCACAAGGGGCCGTTCCTGGAAGCATTCGGTGCCGATATTTTCTTCGACGATTCACAGCACAACATCGACAGCGCACGGCAGCATGTAGCGGCAGGGCATGTGCCGCATGGTGTAGCGAATCCGGATTGAGCCAACCCGCTTTTTGTAGGAGCGGCGTCAGCCGCGAAACCACTGACATTTCCGGCGCGCGGTTGTCTGCAATTGCGCACAACGTGTATCTGGTCTTTTCACGAGCTTCGCGGCTGAAGCCGCTCCTACAAAAGCCGCTGGCTTGCAGCCATGCATCCAACGCATGTTAGGATGAAGACGCTTTCGCGGGTTCTTGCCTGAACCAGCGGCAATCCTGCCGCGCCCTGATCTGCACGAATGCAGCAGATCCCTCCCG
This sequence comes from Stenotrophomonas nitritireducens, assembly GCF_001700965.1. Lineage (NCBI taxonomy): Bacteria > Pseudomonadati > Pseudomonadota > Gammaproteobacteria > Lysobacterales > Lysobacteraceae > Stenotrophomonas > Stenotrophomonas nitritireducens. The sequence goes on along the minus strand of NZ_CP016756.1, from coordinate 306,985 downwards.
CACTGCACCCACCCGGTGATCCAGGGGCGGGGCCTGTTCCCCGACCGGTAGCGTCACGTACCTGCCATTCCCTTCAACGCTGCCCTGCGTGGCGGCCGGGTGTTTCGCGCGCCGCGCGGGACTGGACGCATTGTCTCTCCTGCACGGTGCATCACGCGCCCTTGCGCAGTGCCGTCGCGTTCGCGCGTTGGCAGCTACACAGGAGAAACAACCCGTATGACCATGCGTATCGCCATTCTTGGAGCCGGCCCCAGTGGCCTGGCGCAACTTCGTGCCTTTGAATCCGCCCGTCGAGGCGGTGCAGAAGTGCCTGAGATCGTCTGCTACGAAAAGCAATCCGATCTCGGCGGGATGTGGAACTACACATGGCGTACCGGGCTGGATGCTTACGGTGAACCGGTACACGGCAGCATGTACCGCTACCTCTGGTCGAACGGCCCGAAGGAAGCGCTGGAGTTTGCCGACTACAGTTTCGAAGAGCATTTTGGCCGCCCGATCGCCTCGTATCCGCCGCGCGCCGTGCTGCGCGACTACATCATGGGCCGCATCGAAAAGAGCGGCGTGCGCGATCAGATCCGTTTCAACATGGCCGTGCAGTGGGTCGACTATTCGGAAGAGACCGAGCGCTTCACGGTCACCGTGCGTGATCTGAAAAAGGATGAACTGATCAGCGAGGAATTCGATCACGTGATCGTTGCCACCGGGCATTTCTCCACGCCGAACGCGCCGTTCTTTGAAGGCGTGGATCGGTTCCCGGGCCGCGTGCTGCACGCACATGATTTCCGCGATGCCTGCGAGTTCACCGACAAGGATCTGCTGCTGGTCGGCGCCAGTTATTCGGCCGAGGACATCGGCACGCAGTGCTACAAGTACGGCGCAAAATCGGTGACCTTCAGTTACCGCAGCGCGCCGACCGGCTATGACTGGCCAGCCGCGTTCGAGGAAAAACCGCTGTTGCAGCGCGTGGAAGGTACCACCGCGCACTTCATCGACGGCAGTTCAAAGCAGGTGGATGCGATCGTGCTGTGCACCGGCTACCAGCACCATTTCCCGTTCCTGCCCGATGCGTTGACGCTGCGCACCCGCAACCGTCTGTATCCGGGTGATCTGTACAAGGGCGTGTTCTGGATCGACAACCCCAAGCTGATCTACCTGGGCATGCAGGACCAGTACTACACCTTCAACATGTTCGATGCGCAGGCCTGGTACGCGCGTGATGTGATTCTGGGCAAGATCGCCCTGCCTTCGGGTGATGCGATGCGGGCCGACAGCGCTGCCTGGCTGGCACGCGAGGAAGCAACGACTTCGGCCGAACAGGACATCGATTTCCAGACCGAATACGTGCGCGATCTGCTCGACGCCACCGACTACCCGGACTTCAATGTCGAGGCCGTTGCCACGCTGTTCAAGCAATGGAAGCACGACAAGAAGGACGACATCCTCGGCTACCGCAACTACAGCTACCGCTCGGTACTCACCGGCACGCTGGCACCCCCGCACCACACGCCGTGGATGCAGGCGATGGATGATTCGCTGGAGGCCTTTCTGGCCGATAGCGCGCTTGAAGAACGCCCGCGCAGGATTGCCTGATCGGTACGGCGCCGGTCAACCCGGCGCCTGTCCCAGTGGCAGAAGGATGTTGGTCAGCCGCCAGCGCAGGCCTTGGCGGCTGAGCACGAACACCACCTCGCGGCCGTCTTCCAGGTGGGTTGTGGCGGTGAAGCGCGAGAATGATTCGTAGTGTCCGGTGGTATTGGCCAGCGGCTTGGCCGGCGAGGGCGGTGCCCAGGTATCGCCACCGACGGTGTCACCAATGGCGCGCTTCCACAGGCTGTCGCCCTGCAGGATGGCCGCGATGCCCAGCGGAGTGACGAAGGTATCGACACCGGCGCCGGCCAGGTTGCCTGCCACGCCCAGCGCTACCTGGCCGAACAGACTGGACTGCACGTCCGCGCCGGCCCTGCGCACCACATAGTCGTTGAGCTGGGCCTTCATGTTGACCCGCACCGCGGCGAAGTCGACATGGCGCGCCAGCTTGCCGGTATCGCGCTGCTCGATGGCCTGGCTGATGCCACGGATGGCCAGGTAGGGACCGCCGATCACATAGGCGGCCAGCAGCACTGCAACGGCAACGACGGCGGCGAGTATCCATTTCTTCATTGCGTAGCTGTCCTCGGTATCAGGCGTGGTCGGCGCCGCCGGCTTCCGCCCAGCGTCGCAGCATTACCAGGGTTTCGGCCCAGGCCTGGCTGCAGAAGCCCAGGTATTCGCTGTCGCCGTTCCAGCCCAGATGATGGAATTCAAGCACGGTCATGGGCTCGCCTTCATGCGGCAGGCCGCGCCATGCACCGGGGCTGGCACGGCGCGAGAGATCAAAGCGGATCTCGGTGCCAGTCCAGGCCGAGGCCGGGCTTTGCGGCGGGTGGCGGCTGATGACTTCCCAGCGCACGCAGCCCCTGGCCGTATTCTCGAGAACCTTCATGGCGACCACGCCATGGCCGGAGCCGGGGTTGTGGCTGAGCACGTTGTCACCGTCAATGACCGAGTGCTGGTGGGGTATCCACCATTGGCCCAGCCCCTCGGCGCTGGCCAAACCGGCATGGACGGTGGCCAGCGGTGCATCAATCCAGACTTGAAGGTGGATGCTGGTCATGGCGGCTTCCTGTCGAAGGTTGCCGCCCAGCGTGCCGCAAACCGGGTTGGTTTGCGTGAAGCCAGCGCTAATCAGAATTCCAGGTCCAGCGCCGCGCACAGGTAGTCAACGAACGGGCCGAGTGCGGCCAGGTCCTTGGCCAGGGTCTGGCGCAGGCGTGGGCCGGTCATCACGTCGTCATCCAGCGAGCGCCACAGCACCCAGTTACGGTGCTTGAGGTCGTCGATGAACTCGAAATCGGCGGGGAAGCCACGCGGCGCCCGCACCAGCTTCTCGCTGCTCTCGAACTCGTAGCGCTTGCGCGTGGCCGGCGCGTGCGCGGCGGCCTTCCAGCTGCCCGGATTGTCGAGAATGAACTGTCGCAGACGACGCTGCACGTCCGGCTCGGGGTGCCAGATACCGGCGCCGACAAAGCTCTCGCCCGGCGCCAGGTGGATGTAATACGACGGCGCGGGTACCTGTTTGCGGCGCTCATGGAACAGCCGCGCGCCTTGCCAGGTCTTGTAGGGGGCTTTGTCGTGGGAGAAGCGCGAGTCGCGGTAGATGCGGAACAGCGAGCCACCGACGGTGCGCGGGTCGGCCTGGAAATGCGGGCTGACCGCGCTGAGGTCCGGCTGCAGGTCGGTGATCAGGCGCAGGAACGGCTGCCTTACGTGATCTTCGTACTGCTGCTTATGCTCGGCAAACCAGGTCTTGTCGTTGTGGCGGGCCAGCCCGCGCAGGAACTTGAAGCTGGCGTCGCTGAAATACTGGGTCATGGTGTGTCCTGCAGGGTATGGCGCCACTGGTCCAGTGCGTCGAGCAGGGCCAGGGACGCCGGGTTGTCCTTGTGTTCCTCGCGCAACGCGGCAATCTGCGCGACATATTCCGGCAAGGTCTGCTCGGCCAGACCGGGGGTGCTGAAACGCTGCTGACGATACGCATCCCAGCGTGAGCGCGCGGTCGCGTCCAGCGTCTGTGGATGGTTGCGGGCCCGGTAACGGAACAGCAGCTCGGGCAGGCGCGGGTCGCGGAAGCGCTGTTCCAGTTCGGCCAGTGCCTCCGGCGGCGCGGTGCGCACCTTGCTGAGCAGGCCCTTGTCGCCCTCGGCGAGGAAGCCGTCGTAGAGCGAGGCATCGGCATCGATAGGGCCCTCGTTGACGCGTTCGCGGGCGAATACCTGACGGGCCTTCTCGGCCAGCTGCGGGCCGAGCGCACGCAGTTTTTCGGCCTTGGCTTCAATTGCCGCAGGATCGATCTGCAGGCGTTCGAAATCGGCATCGCGCAGGTGATTCCACGCAACCAGCGCCGGTACCTTGTTGAGGTGCACTTCTTTCAACGGGATCCGCTGCTGGCCTTCGGGCAGATCGGCGGCGCGGGTATACAGGCGCGCGGTGATCTCTTCGACCGAAAGCTCCAGCAAGGGCTCGATGTCGCCCTCAAGATCAAACACGATGACCCGGTTGTTGATGTGCGGGTGGCGTGCCAGCGGCAGCACCGGTGCCGCGCACAGGCGGCTGGCCGGGTAGCGCATCGAAATGTGCAGCACCGGCGTCATTGCCACCACGTCGAGCAGGCTGCCGACGTAGCGTTTGTCGCGCAGGCGCAGCGCGTAATCCCACATGCGTGGCTGCGCCTGTCGGAAGTGGCGCGCCATGCCGATGGTGGCGTAGACGTCGGACAAGGCCTCGTGAGCATCACCTTCGCGCACGTCGTTGGCCAGGGCCAGGTGTTCGAGCTTGAACGAGGTGGCGCCATCCTCGCGTTGCGGCCAGTTGATGCCCTCCGGGCGCAGCGCGTGCACCAGCCGCAGCATGTCGAGCAGGTCCCAGCGCGAGTTGCCGCTGCGCCACTCGCGTTCGTAGGGATCATGGAAGTTGCGGAACAGGCCGTAGCGCACGAATTCATCATCGAAGCGCAGCGTGTTGTAACCCAGCGTGCAGGTCTGTGGCTTGCTCATCAGCTCGTTGATGCGGGCAAAGGCGTCGGCCTCGCTGACGCCTTCGGCCAGTGCATGCTGCGGGGTGATGCCGGTGATCAGGGTTGCGATCGGCGAGGGCAGCAGATCGTCGGCCGGCTTGACGTAGAAACTGACCGGCTCCTCGATGACCTTCAGCTCGGCATCGGTGCGCACGGCGGCAAACTGGGCGATGCGGGTGCGGCGTGGGTCCTGGCCAAAGGTTTCCAGGTCGTAGAACAGAAAACTTTCGGCCATCAGTGCGCTCCTTCCAGTACCGGCAGCTGTGCGTGGACGATCCGTTCCAGAGCCGTCCAGTCAACGCCCTCCAGCGTATCAAGGCCGGCGGTGGCAGCTGCCAGAATGGCCTGCTGCAGATGGGTGCGTTCCAGTGCCACCGCGTAGGGCGTATGCAGGAAGGTCACCATCGTGTAATGCGGCACGAAGCGGGTTGGCCAACGTGCCTGCAGTTCGTGCTCGAGCTCACGCTGCAGCAGGTAAGCCGGGTCGGCGACGCGGTCTCGCATTTCCAGGTAATTGTCCAAGGCCATCTGCTGGATGGCCGCGGCATTGGGCTTGCGCTCGGCTTCAAACGCGGCGAAGGCCTGTTCGGTGGTGGCGTTGTCGGCCAGGCAGCGGGCCAATACCACGCAGTCCTCGAACGCGCAGTTCATGCCTTGTCCGTGGAACGGCACCATCGCGTGTGCGGCGTCGCCGATCAGCACGGCTTTGCCGCACTGATGCCAGCGGTCCAGGAACAGCGTGCCCAGCAGGCCGGGCGGGTGCTGGTCCCAATCCGCGCGCAGGTCAGGAATCAGCGGCAAGGTATCGGCGAAGTCGCGCCGGAACAAAGCCTCGGCTTCGGCGCCATTGCGCACCGTGGCAAAGCTGGGTTCGCCTTCGTTGGGCAGGAACAAGGTCACGGTGAACGTGCCCTCGTCATTGGGCAGGGCAATACACATGTAGTTGCCACGCGGCCAGATGTGCAGCGCATTGGCTTCGATCTGGAAGCTGCCGTCGGCAGCTGGCGGAATCTCGAGTTCCTTGTAGGAATGGTCGAGGAATTCGGTGCGTTCGCCGAGCGGCCGCTTGCGATTCATTGCCGCACGCAGCGCCGAGCCGGCACCGTCGGCACCGATCAGCGGCGTGTTGAAATGGATATCGTGTGGCTGGTCATCGCGGTCGTCGATGAAACGGGCGTAGCCAGCATCGAAGTCCACGGTGTGCAGGCGGCGGTGGAAATGGATCTTCGCACCGGCCTGCTCAGCCAATTGCAGCAGGGTGGTGTTGAGATCCTTGCGGTGCACCGACCAGATCACTTCGCTGTCATCGCGGCCATAGCGCTGCAGATCGGGCGCACCGTCGCGTGGGTGCACCATGCGTCCGCGCATCATGACCGCCTTGGCCATCACCTCGTCCTCGACACCGGCCTGGCGCAGGGCGTTGCGGCCGCGCTCGGCCAGAGCCAGGTTGATCGAACGGCCGGACTCGTAATCGGCGATACGCGGATCGCCGCGGCGCTCATAGACGGTGATCTTCCAGCCCTGCCGCGACAGCAGGATGGCGAGCAGGGAGCCGGCCAGGCCGGCGCCGATCAGGGTGAGGCTGCGTGGGGTGGGGGTGTTCAAGTCACAGGATTCCGTTGGTCAGACGCCAGCCCAGGTTTCCACTTCGTCGACGAAGCGGTAGACATCGCTGTAGCGGTTGTACATGGGCGTGGGCGAGATGCGGATCACGTCGGGCTCGCGCCAGTCGCCGAGCACACCCACCGATTGCAGGTACTCGAACAGCGAGCGCCCCTGCGCACGGCCACCGGCCACGCGCAATGACAGCTGGCAGCCACGGCGCTCGGGTTCGGATGGGGTGATGATCTGCAGCACATGTTCCAGGCGCGCACGCACCATGGTTTCCAGATAGCCGGTGATCTTCAGGGATTTGGTGCGCAGTGCGGCCATGCCGGCCTCGTCGTACAAGGCCAGTGATGCGCGCAGCGGGGCAAGCCCGAGTACCGGCGGGTTGCTCAGCTGCCAGCCTTCGGCGCCCAGTTCCGGCACGAACTCCGGCGCCATCTGGAATCGGGTGGCCTGCTCATGGCCCCACCAGCCAGCGAAGCGCGGCAATGAGGTGTCCTTGGCATGGCGCTCGTGCACGAAGGCACCGGCAACCGCACCGGGGCCGGCATTGAGGTATTTGTAATGGCACCACACCGCGAAATCCGGGGCGATGTCATGCAAGGCCAGCGGCACATTGCCGACCGAATGGGCGAGGTCGAACCCGATACTGGCGCCCTGTGCGCGGGCCAGGCGGGTGATCGCCGCCAGATCGAATACCTGGCCGGTGCGGTATTGCACGCCCGGCCATAGCACAAGCGCGACGCGCTTGCCGTGCTCGCTGATGGCGCGTTCGATGGCCTGCATCGAAATGGTGCCGTTGGCTTCGTCAGGTTGTACTTCGATCAGGTCGGTGGCCGGGTTGAACCCGTGGAAGCGGATCTGCGCTTCCACCGCATGGCGGTCGGTGGGGAAGGCCCCGGCTTCCATCAGGATCGCCGGGCGCTCGCTGGTCGGGCGATAGAAGCTGACCATCATCAGGTGCAGATTCACGCTCAGCGTGTTCATCGCCACCACTTCATGCGGCAGCGCGCCGACCACGCCGGCCAGCGAATCGCGCACCAGGCGGTGATAGCTCAACCACTGCGTCGGCCCGGTGAAGTGGCCTTCCACCGCGATGCGCGCCCATTGATCCATCACTTCCTGCACCATGGCTTGTGCGCCGCGTGGTTGCAGGCCCAGCGAGTTGCCGACGAAGTAGGTCTGATCGCTGCCCTGGTGTTGCGGGATCAGGAACTGGCTGCGCAGATGGCGCAAGGGATCGGCAGCATCAAGCGCGGTGGCATGGGCGGGTGACAGCGTTTCGTTCATCGGTGCGGACACGTCGAGGATGTATCCGCAGTGTAACCGCGCCCGGCCGCTCAGACTTCCGGCGTGGCCGGTTTGGGCAGTGGGTGTACAGCACCGCAATGTTGGCAGGTACGGTGTGCCAGCGAGGTATGGAACCGGTCGAACACCTTGGGCAGATCGGTTTCGATGTTCTTCAGGTGGAAGAACTCTTCGTAGAGTTTGTGATTGCACTGCTGGCAGAACCACATGAAGCCATCAAGCTCATGGTCCAGGCGCTTGCGTTCGACCACCAGGCCGATCGAGCCGGGCATGCGCTGCGGTGAATGCGGCACCCGGGGCGGCAGCAGGAAGATCTCGCCGGCCCGGATCGGGATGTCGCGCACGGCCCCATCTTCCTGTACGCGCAGCACCATTTCGCCTTCGAGCTGATAGAACCACTCGGGGCCTTCATCCCAGTGGTAGTCGCTGCGGCTGTTGGGGCCGGCAACCACCATTACGATGAACTCACCGTTCTCGATCATCTTGTTGCCGACCGGCGGCTTCAGGAGATGGCGATGTTCCTCGATCCAGCCGTGCAGGTTCAGGGGTAGGGGGAGCATGTGGGGCCTGTTGGGTAACGGGGCTGGGGTGTTGCTGGGTGTTCGGTGGGGTGCTGCTGTTGCGTTTGCTGTTGCTGTTGCTGTTGCTGTTGCTGTCGCTGTTGCGCTTGCCGTTGCATTTGCTCTTGCTTCGCTTTTGGCTTTGGCTTCGGCTTCGGCTTCGGCTTTTGCTCGCGCTTTTGCTCTTGCTTGAGCTCTTGCTTGGGCTTCAGCTTTTGTCTTGTCCCTTCTCCCGCTGGCGGGAGAAGGTGCCCGGAGGGCGGATGAGGGCAGGTTTTTGACTTGGCTGGGGCGGTAGGCCCTCACCCCCAGCCCCTCTCCCGCAAGCGGGAGAGGGGAGGAAGCCTAGCTTCGGCCCAGATTGAGGAGGCCTAGGTTCGGCCCAGATTGGGGAGGCTTGGCTTCGGCAGGGGCTTTCAAGCTCAGTGCCTTTTGCCCTTCCGCGGCACGAATGACAACGCCTTCTCATACGCAGGCTGCAGCTCTTCCGGTGCGCCCACATCAATGCCCATCTCGCTGACGCGGCCGTCGCGCAGGCTGTAGACCCAGCCGTGCACCATCAGCTTCTGGCCGCGGGCCCAAGCGTCCTGGACGATGGTCGAGCGGCAGGCGTTGACCACCTGCTCGATCACGTTCAACTCGCACAGGCGTGCATGGCGCAGGTCCGGGTCGTCGATCTGCGACAGGATGTCGTCATGCTTCTGTGCGACGTCACCGACGTGGCGCAGCCAGTTGTCGGCCAGGCCGACGCGTACGTGGTTCAGCGCCGCGTGCACGCCGCCGCAACCGTAGTGGCCGACGATCAGGATGTGCTTGATCTTGAGCTGGTCCACCGCGTACTGGATGACGCTCAGGCAGTTCAGGTCGGTGTGCACCACCACGTTGGCAACGTTGCGGTGCACGAAGATTTCGCCCGGTGCCATGCCGATGATCTGGTTGGCCGGTACGCGGGAATCGGAGCAGCCGATCCACAGGTATTCCGGGTTCTGCTGCTTGGCCAGCTGATGGAAGAACTCGGGATCTTCCTTCTCGATCCGGTCCGCCCATTCGCGGTTCTTCTGCAACAGGTTATGGATGTCTTTCATGGTGAAGCTTCCCTTGCGATCTGGAGGGGGAGGGCGCTGGCATGCGTGTGCACGGCAGCGTCGCGGGAAACGGGGCACGGCTCAGTCATCGTGCTGGCCGCCGTGCTCACTGCGATATAGCTGCATCCACTGCGCCAGTTCACGGGCATCGGGCGTGTCCAGGGCCAGCAAGGCCCCGATCACCGCCAGCTGGTTTGCCGCTGGGTGGTTCTGGCTCAGTTTCAGTTTGATCTGGATCTGCTGCACTTGCAGGCGGAAGCCTACGATGGCGCGCAGTGAGGGGCCGTGATCGTCCAGGCTCGCGTCAAAAACCCAATCCTGGCCGACGCTGGCTTCAAAGTGGGCGCTGGTATCCGACAGCAGCTGCGCCAATGCCGGCGCATCACCGAAGGCCTGCAGTTCGCCGACCAGCTCGGCAGCGGCGTAGTTCCAGGTGGGGACGCGCGCGGCGCTTTCCTTGTCCGGATACCAGCTTGCCGACACGTAGCCCTGTGGCCCGTCAATCAGTACTTTGGCGCGGCCACGATGGCGTGACTGCGGATTGGCTCGGGCCCAATGGCCGATCAGTTCGATCTGCTCGCCCTGGCGCCGGTACAGCACCGGCAGTCGGGTCAGTTCGGGCAGACCATCGCTACCGGTGGTCAACAGGGTGACGAACGGGTCGCGTGCGAGCAGGCGATCCAGCCAGAGCAGGTCGTTCTCGACGAAGACGCGCTGGGCGAACACTGGGCTGTTAAACCCTTGTGCCGAGCAACTGCACCATGCGCCCGCGCAACGCATCGTCGTCGCCCTGCGGCGGCGTTACTTCGTGCAACGAGAAACCACGATGCAAGGCGTCTTCTTCGTCAAGGCCGTCAAAGGCGACAAACTCGGCGTCGAACAGCTGCGCGCGGGCGGTGTCTTCGCTGTCATAGCTCAGCGTATTGCCGTCGCTGTCCAGCACTTCGGCGGTGCCGCCCGGGCGAACCCGCAGGCGTGCCCAGATCAAGGTGCCGCCCAGCTGTGCCAGCCACCACTGGTCGGGGATGTTGTCGAAATCAGTCATTTCATTACCTGCGAAAAAAGCCACAACAGCAGTGCCATGCCCAGCCCGCCAAACGTCACCAGCAAAGCGATGCGTGCTGGCGTGGCCAGGCCCGACAGCGAGCGGTCGGCGATGCCGTTGAAGCCGCGCCCCAGCAACCAGCGCAGGCTTTCCGGCTTGAGAAAGGCGCCGGCGCCGAACTCGGCCGCCAGCGCCGGATGCCGGTCGCGGATATGCACCAGCGTCAACGGCCAGAAAATCAGGAAGGCACTGAGGCCTGCAATGGCCACGCCGACGAAGCAAAGAGCGAAGAACAAGGTCAACTGCACTGCCTCCCTGTAGCTGGATCAAATCACCTGGATCAGAATTCCGCCGAACCCGGTGCGCGCGGGTACGGAATGGCGTCGCGGATGTTGGACAGGCCGCAGACGTAGACCACCAGGCGCTCGAAGCCCAGGCCGAAACCGGCGTGCGGCACCGAGCCATAACGACGGAAGTCGCGGTACCACTGGTAGTGCTCGCGATCCAGACCGAACTGGGCCATGCGCGCGTCCAGCACATCCAGGCGCTCTTCGCGCTGGCTGCCGCCGATGATCTCGCCGATGCCCGGGGCCAGCACGTCCATCGCCGCGACGGTCTTGCCGTCGTCGTTCAGACGCATGTAGAAGGCCTTGATGTGCTCGGGGTAGTTGGTCACCACCACCGGGCGGCCGACGTGTTCCTCGGTCAACCAGCGCTCGTGTTCGGTCTGCAGGTCCAGACCCCATTCGACCGGGTAGTCGAACTTCTTGCCGGATTTCTGCAGCAGGGTGATCGCATCGCTGTACTCGATGCGCTCGAACGGGGCGTTGACAAAGGATTCCAGGCGGGTGATGGCATCCTTCTGCACGCGCTCGGCGATGAAGGCCATGTCGTCGGCGCGCTCATCGAGCACGGCGCGGAACAGGTACTTCAGGAACTCCTCGGCCACACGTGCGTCTTCGTCCAGGTCGGCGAAGGCGATTTCCGGCTCCACCATCCAGAACTCGGCCAGGTGGCGGGTGGTGTGGCTGTTCTCGGCGCGGAAGGTCGGGCCGAAGGTGTAGACCTTGCTCAGTGCCAGGCAGTAGGCCTCGACATTGAGCTGGCCGGACACGGTCAGGAAGGTTTCCTTGCCGAAGAAGTCGCGGCTGAAATCGATCTCGCCATTGCCGGTGCGCGGCAGGTTGGCCATGTCCAGCGTCGAGACGCGGAACATCTGGCCGGCGCCTTCGGCATCGGAGGTGGTGACGATCGGGGTGCTGATCCAATAGAAACCGTTCTCGTGGAAATAACGGTGCACGGCCTTGGACAGGCAGTCGCGGATACGGGTGACAGCGCCGAACAGGTTGGTGCGCGGGCGCAGGTGCGCCACTTCACGCAGGAACTCCGGCGACATCGGCTTGGGCTGGATCGGGTAGGTCAGCGGGTCTTCGACCCAACCGACGATTTCAAGGTTCTGGGCCTGGATCTCGAAGCTCTGGCCCTTGCCCTGCGACTTGACCAGGGTGCCGGTGGCGATCACCGAGCAGCTCGGGGTCAGCTTCTTGATGTCTTCGAAATTGGACAGCGCTTCGGTGGCCACGACCTGGATCGGGGCAAAGCCCGAGCCATCGCTGACGTTGACGAAGGCCAGTCCAGCCGAGCCGCGCACTGTGCGGACCCACCCGCGGACTGTGACTTCTCCGCCTTCCGGGAACTTCCCGGCAAGGGCGTGTGCAACGCTGACCACCGTCATGACTTGAATCCTCTGTTGATCGACTCGATCTGTGAATGCGAGATTTTAGCGGTTCAAGACCCGGGCAGGCGAGGCATTTATCAACGCTTGCAGTCCGGCGGGCCGCCCACATCTATAATTGGACCGTAATTCTGCTGGAGTCGCCCCACCATGGCTGTTCATCTGACCCCCATCGCCCATTCCCGCGTGCAGCGCTTTGTCAGCAGCACCCCGGGCGCGTTGGGCCTGCGTTTTGGCGTGACCCGTACCGGCTGCTCGGGCTGGGGCCACATCACCGACCTGGCCAAGGATCAGCGTGAGGGCGATACGGTGTTCGAACAGGACGGCGTACGCATCTATGTGGACGCCCAGAGCCTGCCGCTGGTGGATGGCACCCAGATCGACTACGGCAAGCAGGGCCTGAGCGAGACGTTTACCTTTAAAAATCCCAACGCAGCGGCCGAATGCGGCTGTGGCGAGAGCTTCACCACCGACGATATGCACCGCTGAGGCAAGCCGGGGGCCTGTAGGAGCGGCGTATGCCTCGGAGCGCGCCGTACGTCGGGGCCAGAAAAGCCGGGATCGGGGCGCGCGTCCCCTTGTAGAGCCGAGCCATGCTCGGCTGGGGCGTTACCGGCGATACCCGGGATTGTGCATAAGGCTCCTGCCGAGCATGGCTCGGCACTACCTGTCAGTTCCCGATCGATATGCATCGCTGAGGCAAGTCACGTAGCGCGCCGGGGTAGAGGCGAGGCAAGCCGGGATCGCGGAGAGCCGTCCCCTGTAGGGCTGAGCCATGCTCGGCTGGGGCGTTACCCCGGCGATGACCTGGATTGTGCATAAGGCCTCTGCCGAGCATGGCTCGGCACTACAGCGCGGGATTTGCATGGCAGAGGCCCCTGCCGAGCAACCTGTCAGTCGGCGATCAGCGGTTCTGATGCGTCCTGGCGGCGCTGCAGCAGCACCGCAATTCCCCACAGCAACAGTCCAACTGCCGCCGTTGCCGCGCCCACGTAACCGGTCGAGGCGTGACCAAAGCCGGCACCGATGGCCATGCCGCCCAGCCACGGGCCCAGCGCATTGGCGGTATTGAAGGCAGCATGATTGGAGGCGGCGGCCAAGGTCTGCGCCTCGCCCGCGGCGTCCATCAGCCGGGTCTGCAGGGCCACGGCCAGTGCACCCATGGTGCCTACGGCGATGATCGCCGGCACCATCGCCCAGGCCGAGTGGGCGGCCAGCGGGAACAGCAACAACACCACGATCGACCAGGCCAACAACACGCCAGCGGCGCGGAACTGCAGCCGGTCCACCAGTTTGCCGCCGGCGATGTTGCCGATGATCGCGCCCACGCCGAACAGGCCGACGGCCACCGGCATCCAGCGTTCATTGATGCCGGTCACATTGACCAGGGTGGGGGCCAGGTAGGTGAACACGCAGAACATGCCGGCAAAACCGATCGCGCCGATCGCCAGGGCCAGCCATACCTGCGGGGTGTTGAAGGCGCGCAGTTCACGCATTGGCGAGGTTCGGACCTCGTTCGGGTCAGCGGGCAGCTGCCGCGCCACCATCGTCACAGTTGCCAGCGCCAACGCGCTGACCAGCACAAAGGCGCTGCGCCAGTTGAATTGCTGGCCGAGCCAGGTGGTCAGCGGGTTGCCCAGCAGGATGGCGATCGACAGCCCTAGCAGCACCTTGGAAACCGCAGCGCCGCGCTGTTCCGGCGGGCTGATCGAGGCGGCAACCAGCATCGCCACGCCGAAGTAGGCGCCGTGGGGCAGGCCGGCGACGAAACGGGCCAGCAGCATGCTGTGGTAGTCGGGCGCCAGCGCGCTGGCAAGGTTGCCGATGGCGTAGAAGCCCATCAGCCAAAGCAGCAGGGTGCGTCGCCGCAGGCTGGAGCCGGCAAAGGCCAGCAGCGGGGCGCCTACTACCACGCCGATGGCATAGGCGCTGATCAGGTGGCCGACCTGGGCTTCGGTGATGGCCAGGCCGCGGCTTATTTCCAGCATCAGGCCCATGCTGGCGAACTCGCTGGTGCCGATGGCGAAGCCGCCCAGGGAGAGCGCGAGCAGGATCAAGGTGCGTTGGCGTGGCGACAGCAGGGCTGCCAATGAGTCTGTGGAATTCACGTCGGGTCCGGGCGGCGGGGCGTGGAAGCGGTTAAATAGTGTACTGTTGCGTCGCAGCAAATCCCCGGGTCAATGTCGGCGCAGTTGCGGACGCTGTGTTGCACGCTGCGGAGGTCTGGCTTGCTTCCGGCCCCTTTGCGGTGGATAATGCCCGGCTTCCTGCGCTCTGCGTGCAGGAGCCCTTGCCCCACTGCGTTCACTGCGGGGGGCTGTCCAGCCCGTCAGGGCTATATCCGAAAGGTATAAAAACATGAGTCGTCATTACGAAGTCGTGTTCCTGGTCCACCCGGATCAGAGCGAACAGGTCCCCGCCATGATCGAGCGCTACAAGGCGCTGGTCGAAGCCGGTAACGGCACCATCCACCGTCTGGAAGATTGGGGCCGTCGTCAGCTGGCTTACCCGATCCAGAATCTGGTCAAGGCTCACTATGTTCTGCTGAACATCGAAGCCGACCAGGCAGTTCTGAACGAACTGACCGAGAGCTTCCGTTTCAACGACGCCGTGCTGCGCAACCTGGTCATCAAGCGTGACGAGGCTGACACCGAGCAGTCGTTGATCATGAAGAGCAAGGACGAGAAGGGTGACAAGCCCGAGCGTGGCGAGCGCCGTCGTCGTGACGACGAAGAAGGTGCCACTTCCACCAATGACGAAGCCGGCGATGACGCCGCTTCTGCTGAATAAGGAGCACTTTCATGTCCAAGTTCTTCCGCCGTCGTAAGTTCTGCAAGTTCACCGCTGAAGGCGTGAAAGAGATCGATTACAAGGATCTCAACACCCTGCGTCAGTACCTGACCGAGAACGGCAAGATCGTTCCGAGCCGCGTGACCGGCACCAAGTCCAAGTACCAGCGCCAGCTGGCAACGGCCGTCAAGCGCGCCCGTTTCCTGGCCCTGATCCCGTACACGGACAACCACGACGTCTGATACGTCCAGGAACGAGTAGCGGCTTTGCCGCGTAGGAACCAGAAACGTAGTAGAGGGTTCGCCTTCACTGGTTTCTGGTTCCTGTCCTCTCGTTCCTGTCTTAAACCGTCCTATTCGGACAGCAAGCGTTGCGGTGCCATCGGCGCCGCTAACGAATAACGGAGCTGCACAATGAAGCTGATTCTTATCCAGAAAGTGACCAACCTCGGCGGCCTGGGCGACCTGGTTGATGTGAAGCCGGGCTACGGCCGTAACTTCCTCGTGCCGCAGGGCAAGGCCGTGCCGGCCACCGAGACCAACATCGCCGAGTTCGAAGCCAAGCGCGCTGAGTACGAAGCCAAGGCCCAGGCCTCGCACAACGGTGCCGAAGCCCGCGCTGCCAAGTTCGAAGGCGCCAGCGTCACCATCGCTGCGCACGCTTCGACCGAAGGCAAGCTGTACGGCTCGGTTGGCCCGCGTGATATCGCTGAAGCCTTCACCGCTGCCGGCCTGGAGCTGAACAAGAGCGAAGTGATCATGGGCGAAGGCGCTTTCCGCAACGTTGGCGAGTTCGACGTCATCGTCAAGCTGCACGCCGACGTGGAAGCCACCGTCAAGGTCATCGTCGAGTCCGACGCTTGATTCTGCCGGACTGGCTGTAAAGAACGGGCGCCGCAAGGCGCCCGTTTCTTTTGCCCGGCCGGTGGTGGGCGCTGGTGGCCATGGGTGTCGCTATACTCGGGTGCCAGTGCCGTGCTTGGTCTTTTGAATTCCTCGGAATATCAATGACTTGAGTTCGGGGGCGAAACCTCCGGAACCTCATTCCGGGTGTCGGCAGTGGCTGCCGATATCCGCCAACAGCCAGATTCCATGCGTCTATCCACGATCAAGCTCTCCGGTTTCAAGTCGTTCGTCGATCCCACGACGTTGCACCTGCCGACCAATATGACCGGCGTCGTCGGTCCGAATGGCTGTGGCAAGTCCAACATCATCGATGCGGTGCGCTGGGTCATGGGCGAAAGCTCGGCCAGCCGCCTGCGTGGCGATTCGCTGACCGACGTGATCTTCTCCGGCTCTGCCGGTCGCAAGCCGGTGTCGCAGGCCACGGTTGAGCTGATCTTCGACAATAGCGACCACACCATCTCCGGCGAGTACGCCTCGTTCAACGAGATTTCGGTCAAGCGCACGGTCAGCCGTGACGGCAGCAGCAACTATTACCTGAACGGTACCAAGTGCCGCCGCCGCGATATCACCGATCTGTTCCTCGGCACCGGGCTTGGCCCGCGCAGCTACTCGATCATCGAGCAGGGCATGATCAGCCAGATCATCGAGGCGCGCCCGGAAGACCTGCGCGTGTACCTGGAAGAGGCCGCCGGCATCTCCAAGTACAAGGAGCGCCGCAAGGAAACCGAAACCCGCATCCGCCACACCCGCGAGAATCTGGACCGGCTCAACGACCTGCGCGAGGAGATCGGCAAGCAGCTTGAACACCTCAAGCGCCAAGCGCGGCAGGCCGAGCAGTACCAGGCGCTGCAGGAAGAGCGCCGGGTCAAGGATGCGGAGTGGAAGGCGCTGGAATACCGCGGCCTGGACGGGCGCCTGAGCGGCCTGCGCGAAGCGCTGGCGCGGGAGGAAACCAAGCTGCAGCAGCTGATCGCCGAACAGCGCGATGCCGAAACCCGTATTGAAACCGGCCGCGTTCGCCGCGAAGAAGCTGCCGAGAACCTCAACAAGGCGCAGGCCGATGTCTACCAGGTGGGTAGCACCCTGGCCCGGCTTGAGCAGCAGATCCACCACCAGCGGGAACTGGCGCAGCGCCTGCACAAGGCGCGCGATGAAACCCGCCAGGCGCTGTCCGAACTTGGCCAGCACATCAGTGGTGATGAAGCGAAGTTGATCGTGCTGCGCGAGTCGGTCGAAAACGCCGAGCCGCAGCTGGAACAGCTGCAGGAAGACAATGAAATCCGCCAGGAAGCGCTGCGCGAGGCCGAGGCCAAGCTGGCTGATTGGCAGCAGCGTTGGGAAGCGCACAACCGCAACACCTCCGAGGCGACACGTTCGGGCGAGGTTGAACGCACCCGCGTGGATTACCTGGACAAGCAGATTCTGGAAGCCGACCGCCGTCGCGAGGCCCTGCAGGCCGAGCGCGCCGGGCTGGATCTGGACGCGCTGGCCGAGGCCTTCGAGCAGTTGCAGCTGGAGCACGAAACCCAGAAGACCGCGCTGGAGACCTTGAATGCACAGGTCGAAGTGCGCAAGCAGTCGGTGGCTGCATTGCAGGAACAGCAGCGCGCCGGGCAGACCGAGCTTGCCGAGGTGCGCAAGCAGGCGCAGTCCGCGCGTGGCCGGCTTTCCTCGTTGGAGACGCTGCAGCAGGCGGCGCTCGGTCAGGAGCAGGGTGCCGCCGCCGCATGGTTGAAGGCACGTGGCCTGGATTCGGCTGCGCGCGTCGGTGAGCGCATCACCGTTGAAGGTGGCTGGGAAAACGCTGTCGAAAGCGCGCTGGGGCAATTGATCGAAGGCGTGCTGGTGGATGCACCGGAAGCCCTGGTCGATGCACTCGGTGAGTTGGGTGAAGGGCGCATCGCACTGGTTGCCGATGCCGATGCCGAGGGCAAGGCGGATTTCGCGCCGACCTCGCTGGCGGCGAAGGTGCAGGGGCCGTTGGCCATCCGTCGCCTGCTGGCGCATCTGCATGGTGCCGAGGATCTGCTCCAGGCGCAGCAACTGCAGCGCACGCTGGGCGACGGCGAGTCGGTTATCACCCGCAGCGGCGAACGCCTGGGACAGGGCTGGGTGCGCTTTTCGCGTTCCGGTGCGGCCGAGCAGGGCGCATTGCTGCGCGAGCGCGAGATCGTCACCCTGCGTGCGCAGATCGAGACCCTGCAGGAGCGCGAAAGCACGCTGGAAAACCAGCTTGCCGGGCTCCGCGATCAATTGCTGGCGGCCGAGCAGCAGCGCGAAGACGTGCAGCGCTCGTTGTACCAGGCGCACCGCGGCGCATCCGAGCTGGCGGGGCAGTTGCAGAGTCATCAAGGCAAGCTGGAATCCACGCGCACCCGCATCGAGCGTATCGAAACCGAGCTGGCGCAGTTGCTGGAGACGCTGGAGATCAGTCGCGAGCAGGCCACCGAGGCGCGCCTGCGGCTGGATGAGGCGGTGTCCAGCATGGGCGATCTGGAATCGGCCAGGCATGCGCTGGAAAACGAACGCAGGCAGATGACCGACGCCCGCGATCTGGCCCGCGATGCCGCGCGCAATGTGCGCGACAGCATGCATGCGCTGGCGCTGACGCTGGAATCGCAGCGTACCCAGATCAGCTCGCTGAGCCACGCGCTGGAGCGCATGGGCAGCCAGCGCGGCCAGCTTGATTCACGGCTGGGCGAGTTGCACTCGCAGCTGGACGAAGGCGATACACCGGTGCATACGCTGGAAGCGGAGCATCAGAACGCATTGGCTGAGCGCGTACGCGTGGATCGCGTGCTGGCCGAAGCGCGCACCTTGCTGGATGGCATTGATCACGAGCTGCGTGGCCTGGAACAGACCCGCCACCAGCGCGACGAGCAGGCCTTGGCGCAGCGCGAACGCATTTCCCAGCGCAAGCTGGACCAGCAGGCGCTGGTGCTCAGTGCCGAGCAGTTGTCCGCTGCAGTGGAAAAGGCGGGCTTCGTGCTGCAGGACGTGATCAATACCTTGCCCGAGGACGCCCGCCTGTCGGATTGGGAATCGGCGGTGCACCAGATCGACGGCCGCATGCGTCGTTTGGAGCCGGTCAACCTGGCGGCGATCCACGAATACGGCGAGGCCTCGCAGCGCTCGGAGTATCTGGAGGCGCAGAACACCGATTTGAATACCGCGCTGGAAACCCTGGAAGACGCCATCCGCAAGATCGACCGCGAAACCCGTGGCCGCTTCAAGGATACCTTCGACCGGGTCAACGCCGGTGTGCAGGCCCTGTATCCGCGCCTGTTCGGCGGTGGCCACGCCTATCTGGAACTGACCGGCGAAGACCTGCTCGACACCGGCGTGACCATCATGGCGCGTCCGCCGGGCAAGCGCGTGTCCAATATCTCGCTGCTGTCCGGTGGCGAGAAGGCGATGACCGCAGTGGCGCTGGTGTTCGCCATCTTCCAGCTCAACCCGGCCCCGTTCTGCCTGCTGGATGAGGTGGATGCGCCGCTGGATGAGGCCAACGTCGGCCGCCTGGCCAATATGGTCAAGGAAATGAGTGAGAAAGTGCAGTTCCTGTTCGTCAGCCACAACAAGGCGACGATGGAGGCTGCGCACCAGTTGTCGGGCGTTACCATGCGCGAGCCGGGCGTCAGCCGGCTGGTCAGCGTGGATCTGGAAGAGGCTGCCCGATTGGCGGGCGCCGCCTGACGTGCCATCCTTTAACCACCTGAACGATTAACCCGGAGACTGCAACGCATGTCTGACATGGCACTGTTGCGTATCGGCATTCTGGTGGCCGGCGTTTTGCTGGTCGCAGCCATTTTCTTTTTCAGCCGGCCCAAGCGGCTGGCACAGGGCAAGCGCAAGGAGCCGGCCGATGCCGAGCGTCCGCGACGTGAGCCGGTCCTGGGTGCGGCCGACGGCGTTGCCGAGACGGGCGAGGGCGCGGCTGCCGGCGAAACGGTAAGCCAACCCGAGCTCGGCCTGCCGGACGTGGATGCAGGCAACCTCAGCGAACTGGGCAAGCGCCCAAGCCAGGATTTCGACAAGATCGTCTCGCTGTACGTGGCCGCCCGTTCCGGGCAGGTGCTGCGCGGCGAGGACATCGTGGTGGCGGCGGAGAAGACCGGTCTGGTGTTCGGCTACATGAATGTGTTCCACCGTCTGGTGGAAGGGCATTCCGAGCGCGGCCCGATCTTCTCGATGGCCAGCATCATGAAGCCGGGCAGCTTCGACATGGCCAACATCCGCGACATGGAAACGCCGGCCATCGCCTTCTTCCTGACCCTGCCGGCGCCGATGACCGCGCTCGACGCCTGGGAAAAGATGCTGCCGACCGTGCAGCGCATGGGCGAACTGCTGGACGGCGTGGTGCTCGATGACAGCCGCAACGCCTTGGGCCGCCAGCGTATCGCGCATATCCGCGACGACCTGCGCGCCTATGACCGCCAGCACCAGGCGCCGCCGCTGACCAAGTCGCCGCGTTGGTAAGGCTCTAAACGCTACCCCTCCCCAACCCTCCCCTACGCTGCGCGCAAGGGAGGGGGCAGAGCGTCGCCCCCTCCCTTTGCCGTAGGCAAGGGGAGGGCCGGGGAGGGGTGCAGTTCGCAGTAGATCCAAGCTCCCGGCAGCACAGGGCTTTATCGCGCCAACACCTCGCGCGGGTAAAATCACCGCATGAATCAGAACACCGACGTCACCCAGCGCATCAGCGAACTCCGCCGCCAGCTGGCCGCCGCCTCGCGCGCTTACCACGAGCACGACGAACAGATCATCCCGGACGCCGAGTACGACCGGTTGATGCGTGAGCTTGAGGCGCTGGAAGCGGCGCATCCGGAACTGGACAGCGCCGACTCGCCCAGCCATCAGGTCGGCGGCAAGCCTTCCTCGCGCTTTCCCGAAGTGGTGCACGCGGTGCCGATGCTGTCGCTGGGCAATGCCTTCAGCGATGCCGAGGTGCACGACTTCGTGCGTCGCATCGATGAGCGCCTGCGACGCCGCGAACTGTTCTTCTCCGCCGAACCCAAGCTCGATGGCCTGGCCATCAATCTGCGCTATGAAAATGGCGTGTTCGTGCAGGGCGCGACCCGCGGCGATGGCGCCACCGGCGAGGATGTCAGTGCCAACCTGCGCCAGATCAAGGTCATTCCGCAGCAGCTGCAGGGCCAGGGCTGGCCTGAAGTGCTGGAAGTGCGTGGCGAGGTCTATATGCCGCGTGCGGATTTCGAACGTTACAACGAGCAGGCACGCCTGCATGGCGGCAAGGTGCTGGCTAATCCGCGCAATGGCGCGGCCGGTTCGCTCCGCCAGCTCGATCCGAAGATCAGCGCGCAACGGCCCCTGAGTTTCTATGCCTACGGTCTGGGCGAGGTTGCCGGTGGCGATCTGCCCGAAACGCATTCGGCAACGCTCGCCCAGCTGGCGCAATGGGGTTTTCCGGTCAGCGACCTGTGCAAGGTGGTACAGGGCGCTGAAGGCCTGTTGGCGTATTACCGCGATATCGGCGAACGCCGCGACAGCCTGGCCTATGACATCGACGGCGTGGTCTACAAGCTCGACGACCGCGAAGGCCAGCAGGAAATGGGCTTCGTCGCGCGCGCGCCGCGCTGGGCGATCGCACATAAATTCCCGGCGCAGGAGCAGACCACCACGGTCGAGGCGATCGAGATCCAGATCGGCCGCACCGGTGCGGCCACCCCGGTTGCACGGCTGAAGCCGGTGCATGTGGCCGGCGTGGTGGTCACCAACGCCACCCTGCACAATGCCGATCAGATCGCGCGGCTGGACGTGCGCGTGGGCGATGAGGTGATCGTGCGCCGCGCCGGTGACGTGATTCCGGAAGTGGTGAGCGTCATTGTCGAGCGCCGCCCTGAAGGGACGACGCCGTGGCAGATGCCGCGCACCTGCCCGGTGTGTGGTTCGGAGATCGTGCGCGAGGAAGGCGAGGCGGCCTGGCGCTGCTCCGGCGAACTGAGCTGCCCGGCGCAGCGCAAGGAAGCCATCGCCCACTTCGCTTCGCGCAAGGCGATGGATATCGACGGGCTGGGCGACAAGTACATCGAAGTGCTGGTGGATGCGGGCATCGTGCGTGGCGTCGCCGATCTGTACGCACTCAACCGCGATCAGTTGCTGGTGTTGAAGTTGGCCTTGGACGCCGATTCACCGGAAGGCTTGGCCTCGCAGCTCGGCCTGCACCTGCAGCCGGAAGGCAGTGGCGACACGCTGAATCGTATCCTCAAGCTGGATGCGAATGACGCCGCGTGGCGTGCACAGGCCTTGTCGGTACCGGCCAGCTTCCAGTGGAACAGCAAGAAGATTGCCACCAAGTGGGCCGACAACCTGATCGCCGCGATTGCTGCCAGCCGCAACACCACCCTGGAGCGGTTGCTGTTCGCGCTGGGCATCGAGCATGTGGGTGAAAGCACCGCCAAGGCCTTGTCGGCATGGTTTGGTGACCTCGAGTTGATCCGCCATCTGCCCTGGCCGCTGTTCAAGCGCGTGCCGGACATCGGCGGCGAAGTGGCTCGTTCGATTGGCCACTTCATGGCCCAGCCGGGCAACCAGCAGGCCATCGACGCATTGCTGGCCCGTGGCGTGCAGATCAGCGATACGCATGCGCCCAACGCCAAGCTGCGCACGGATCTGAATCTGGCAACGCTGTTGGCTGACCTGGAAATCCCCAAGGTCACGCCGGTGCGCGCGCGTCAGCTGGCTGAAGCGTTCCGCTCGACTGCGGCAATTCTTGATGAGGAAGCGCACAACTTCATGACCGCCGGCCTGCCGGCGGAAACGGCCAACGCCCTGGTCGCTTGGCTGAACGACGATGCCAACGCGCAGTTGTTCAGCGAAGCCGGTGCGGCATTGGAGCGCCTGCTGGCGATCACGCCATTGCAGCAGCAACAGGCCGCTGGTGTGCTTGATGGCAAGACCGTGGTGCTGACCGGCACTTTGGCGCAGATGAGCCGCGACGAGGCCAAGGCCAGGCTGGAGGCGTTGGGCGCCAAGGTTTCAGGTAGCGTGTCGAAGAAAACCAGTTTCGTTGTGGCCGGCACCGAGGCCGGTTCCAAGTTGGACAAGGCAAATGAGCTCGGTGTGGAGGTCTGGGACGAAGCGCGCCTGCTGGCCTTCCTCGCCGACAATGGAGAACAGGTATGAGTGAAATCAATGTGCGCGTTGCGCAGCCGGCGGACTTCCCGCAGTTGATCGCGATGGTGCGCGATTTCTACGTGGAAGATCAGATTCCCTATATCGCCGAACGGGTTGAGCCGGGGCTCAATACCTTGCTGGAAGAGCCAGGCTGTGGCGCTGCGTTGTTGCTGCAGGCCGATGATCAGGTGGTGGGCTACATCACCCTGGGCTGGTGCTTCAGCGTCGAGCAGGGTGGTCGCTTCGTGCTGTTGGACGAGCTGTATCTTGGCCCGGCTGCACGCGGCCGCGGCTGGGGCCGGCAGGCCTTGGCGCTGGCCCGCGACTGGGCAGCGGGACAGGGCGCGGCGGTGATCCGTCTGGAAGTGAATCACCACAATGCCAAGGCCAAGGCCCTATACCTTTCAGCGGGTTATCGCGACGATGAGCGCGACATCCTGACCCTGTCGTTGAACGTGCCTGCCGGGCGCCTGCACTCGTGATTGAAGCCCTGCGGCGGCGCGCACGCCTGAATGCCCTGATCCGGCAGTTTTTCGCCGAGCGTGATGTGCTGGAGGTGGAGACACCGATCATGTCGGCGGCGGGCAACACCGAGCCGAACATCGAAGGTTTCCATACCCGCTTCAGCGGTCATGTCGATGCCGGCCCGGCGCTGCGCTGGCTGCGTACTTCGCCGGAATATCCGCTCAAGCGGCTGCTGGCCGCCGGCGTGGGCGACTGCTACGAACTCGGCCGGGTATTCCGCAACGGCGAGGCCGGTGGCCGCCACAATCCCGAGTTCACGATGCTGGAGTGGTACCGGGTAGGCTGGGATCATCATCGCCTGATCGATGAAACCATCGCACTGGTGCAGGCCGCGTTGGCGCTGGTGCAGCGCCCGCCTGCCGCGGTGCGCATCGTCAGCTACCGCGACCTGTTCATCCAGGCCGTTGCGCTGGACCCGTTCCAGGCCGATGAAGCACAGTTGCGTGCGGGTTTGGGCGATGTCGGCATCGCGCCGGATGGCTTGACCCGCGACGACTGGCTGGACCTGCTGATGACCCACCACATCCAGGCCCAGTTTGATACCGGCACCATCACCGTGATCCACGACTGGCCGGCCAGCCAGGCAGCCTTGGCAAAAATCCGCCCCGGCACGCCGCCGCTGGCTGAACGCTTCGAGCTTTACCTTGGCCCGGTTGAGCTGGCCAACGGTTATCACGAGCTGAACGACGCGCAGGAGCAGCGCCAGCGCTTCGAGCGTGATCTGGCCGTGCGCGCGGCACGCGGTGCTGAACAGCCGCCGCTGGACGAGGCATTGCTGGCGGCGCTGCCCTCGTTGCCGGCCTGTGCCGGCGTGGCGGTAGGCGTGGACCGCCTGCTGATGGCCTTGCTGGGAACCATGCGCATCGCCGACGTGCTGGCATTCGATTTCGCCAACGCCTGATTCCCATCGCTGCTTCCCCCGATCTGATGATGGACCTGTAGGATCGGGTTGACGATGATGATGCGTTGCTAACAGCGGATCAGGCAGTGTGTTGACTACCAGAAGCCATCATGACTCAAGCGGGGTGTGTCTGATGAAGGGGGTTTGCGGCTTGCTGTTGTTGCTGGCGCCGGCGCTGCTGTCGGCGCAGGAATCTGCCGGGACCGCTGCGGGCAGTCAGGTGGTGCGCTGCGAATCGGAAGATCAGCAGCGGGCGTTTTGTCCGATGGATACCAGTGGCGGGGTTCAGCTGGTCAGGCAACTTTCCAAACGTGACTGCATCCGTGAGACCAGCTGGGGCACGGAGGAAGGGGCAGTGTGGGTCAGCCACGGCTGTCGCGCCGAATTCGCCCGTCCGCAGCGTGCTTCCCGTACAACCCGGCGGGTTGTGCGCTGTGAGTCCAAGGGACGGATGGAGGTATGCCCGGTGGTACTGCGTGGCGCGCCGGTGCGCCTGTTGCGGCAGCAGTCGGTGCTGCCGTGCAGGGAAGGGCGCAGCTGGGGCTATAGCAACAGGGAAATCTGGGTCAGCCGCGGTTGCCAGGGCCAGTTCGAGGTGGGCGCTGAGGATGGCTCGGGCTTCGTCGACATTCCGCGCAAGGTGACCTGCGAGTCCAAGGGCGGTCTGCGCCGCGAATGCGGAGTCAGCGTCACCCGCCGGGTCACACTGGTCGAGCAGCTGTCCAGTGCTGCCTGCCGCGAAGGCGACAGCTGGGGCTGGGACCGCAACGGCATCTGGGTGGACAAAGGCTGCCGCGGCGAATTTTCCGCCGATTGATGCAGGCGGTTGGTGCCGGCTTTGCGGTGCCGATTACAATGGGGCCATGAATGATACTCCCGCCATT
The DNA here is from genome assembly GCF_001700965.1 of Stenotrophomonas nitritireducens. NCBI lineage: Bacteria > Pseudomonadati > Pseudomonadota > Gammaproteobacteria > Lysobacterales > Lysobacteraceae > Stenotrophomonas > Stenotrophomonas nitritireducens. The sequence continues at coordinate 281,893 of NZ_CP016756.1, read as the reverse complement.
GATTACGCCCGCTACGACCATATCCGCCCGATCCGCTGGACCGGCGACGCCCTGGAACTGCTGGATCAGCGCAAGCTGCCGTTTATCGTAGAGCACGTGCTGTGCCACGACAGCGATGCGGTTGCCGAGGCCATCCATGCCTTGACCGTGCGCGGCGCGCCGGCCATCGGTATCGCGGCGGCGTGGGGCGTGGTGCTGGCCGCGCGCGAGCTGCAGGCTGCCGACGGTGCCGCGGCACTTGAGCTGCTGGCGCCAGCGCTGGAGCGGCTCAATGCCTCGCGTCCTACCGCGGTCAACCTGGCGTGGGCGCTGGCGCGGATGCGCCGCGCGTTGGCCGTGGCAGGTGCGGACTGGAAGCAGGTGGCGGCGCTGGAAGCTCAGGCCATCGCCGACGAGGACCTGGCCGCCAACCGCCACATGGGCGCCCTGGGGGCTGGCTTGATCGCGACGGGCAGCGGTGTGCTGACCCATTGCAATACTGGTTCGCTGGCGACCGCTGGCTTCGGCACCGCACTGGGCGTGATACGCGCCGGCGTGGCGCAGGAGCGGATCGGCCGCGTATTTGCCGGCGAAACCCGGCCTTGGCTGCAGGGCGCGCGCCTGACCGTGTGGGAGCTGCAGCAGGATGGCATCGCTGCGACCCTGGTCGCCGACTCGGCCGCCTCGCACCTGATGAAGACCGGTGCGGTGCAATGGGTGATCGTCGGTGCTGATCGCATTTGCGCCAATGGTGATACCGCCAACAAGATCGGCACTTACCAGCTGGCTATTGCCGCCCGCCATCATGGGGTCAAGTTCATGGTGGTGGCGCCGTCCTCGACGGTGGACATGGGCACGGCCCATGGCGACGAGATCGAGATCGAACAGCGTGACCCGGGCGAGCTGTTCGGCGTAGGCGGCGTGCGCACCGTGGCCGAGGGCATTGCCGCCTGGAACCCGGTGTTCGACGTAACGCCGGGCGAGCTGATCGATGCCATCGTCACCGAGCGCGGCGTGATCCTCAAACCGGACCTGGCCAACATGGCAGACGCCTTCACCTGATGTAGTGCCGAGCCATGCTCGGCAGGGGCTTTCCCAGCACCGCACCGGACCGCGGCGGCTGTTTGTAGGAGCGGCGTAAGCCGCGAAACTGATGGAGCTTGAAGTGCCGGTTTGCCTGGATCTGAGGGCTAGGTGGCTTCGCGGCTGACGCCACTCCCACAAGGCCCATTGGGCCGTCCCGAACACAGCATGGTTGGGCTCCACAGCTGTGGCGTAGTGCCGAGCCATGCTCGGCAGGGGCCTTCCCAGTAACGCATCCGACCGCAGCGGCTGTTTGTAGGAGCGGCGTCAGCCGCGAAGCTGGTGGTGCTTGGATAGCAGGTTCGCCGGGATCTGATGGCGCGGTGGCTTCGCGGCTGACGCCGCTCCTACAGGCCCTTCGGCAATCCCCAGCGCAGCATGGCTGCGCTCTACAGATGGGGCGTAGTGCCGAGCCAGGCTCGGCAGGGGCGTTCCGGATGACACCCCGGGCAGGCATGCCGCGGCGCTACCCGGCGGCCCGCCCTAAGTTCCTGATTTCTTCCGGTAAAAGCCCCGTAAATGGCGCCGAAAAACCGCCCTTTGTGATAAACTCCGCAGGTTGATCCCCGATCCCGGCAAGGCGCCCCGTCAAGGAGTCGTCGCCGGACAGGATCGCTACCTGAAAACGGAACCCGAATGGCAGAAACCGCCAAGGAAATCATCCAGGTCAACCTGGAAGACGAGATGCGCAAGAGCTACCTCGATTACGCGATGAGCGTGATCGTCGGCCGCGCACTCCCCGATGCCCGCGATGGCCTCAAGCCTGTACATCGCCGCGTCCTGTTCGCGATGAATGAGCTCGGCGCGCACAGCAACAAGCCGTACTACAAGTCGGCGCGTATCGTCGGTGACGTGATCGGTAAGTACCACCCGCACGGCGATCAGTCGGTCTACGACACGCTGGTGCGCATGGCACAGCCGTTCTCGCTGCGTTACATGCTGGTGGACGGGCAGGGTAACTTCGGTTCGGTCGACGGCGACTCGGCCGCGGCAATGCGTTACACCGAGGCGCGCATGTCGCGCCTGACGCATGAGCTGATGGCCGACATCGACAAGGAAACCGTCGATTTCCAGCCCAACTATGACGAAAAGGAACTGGAGCCGACGGTCATGCCGACCCGGTTCCCGAACCTGCTGGTCAATGGTTCGGCCGGTATCGCGGTGGGCATGGCAACGAACATCCCGCCGCACAACCTCACCGAATGCATCAACGCCTGCATCGCGCTGATCGACGAGCCGTCGATCGATGTCGACGGCTTGATGGAATACATTCCGGGCCCGGATTTCCCCACCGCCGGCATCATCAATGGCACCGCCGGCATCATCGCCGGCTACCGCACCGGCCGTGGCCGTGTGCGCATCCGTGCCAAGGCGGATATCGAAGTGGCCGACAATGGTCGTGAATCGATCATCGTCACCGAAATTCCGTACCAGGTGAACAAGGCGCGGTTGATCGAAAAGATCGCCGAGCTGGTCAAGGAAAAGAAGCTCGAAGGCATCAGCGAGCTGCGCGATGAGTCCGACAAGGACGGCATGCGCATCTACATCGAAATAAAGCGTGGCGAGTCGGCCGAGGTTGTGCTCAACAACCTGTACCAGCAGACCCAGATGGAGTCGGTGTTCGGCATCAACATGGTGGCGCTGGTCGATGGCCGCCCGAAGTTGATGAACCTCAAGGAGATGCTGGAGGCGTTTGTCCGCCATCGGCGTGAGGTGGTCACCCGCCGCACCATCTTTGAACTGCGCAAGGCGCGTGCGCGTGCGCATGTGTTGGAAGGCCTGACGGTTGCGCTGGCCAACATCGACGAGATGATCGAGCTGATCAAGACCTCGTCCAACCCGGCCGAAGCCAAGGAGCGCATGCTCTCCAAGGTGTGGGAACCGGGTCTGGTGGGTGCGCTGCTGGGTGCCGCAGGCGCCGAGGCTTCGCGTCCGGAAGACCTGCCCAAGAGCATTGGCCTGGTCAACGGCAACTACCAGCTCAGCGAAGTCCAGGCCACGCAGATTCTGGAAATGCGCCTGCACCGCCTGACCGGGTTGGAGCAGGACAAGCTGACCGAAGAATACCGTCAGTTGCTGGAAGTCATCGCCGGCCTGATCCGTATCCTGGAAAACCCGGATGTGCTGCTGCAGGTCATCCGCGAAGAACTGGAAAGCGTGCGTGCCGAGTTCGGCGACAACCGTCGTACCGAAATCCGTCACAGCGAAGAAGATCTGGACATCCTCGACCTGATCGCCCCGGAAGACGTGGTGGTGACGCTGTCGCGCGCCGGTTACGTCAAGCGTCAGCCGGTCAGTGCCTACCGTGCGCAGCGTCGTGGTGGCCGTGGCCGCAGCGCCGCCGCGACCAAGGACGAGGATTTCATCGAGCAGCTGTGGCTGGTCAACACGCATGACACCTTGTTGACCTTCACCAGCTCGGGCAAGGTGTTCTGGTTGCCGGTGCATCAGCTGCCGGAAGCAGGCTCCAACGCACGCGGCCGGCCGATCATCAACTGGATCGCGCTGGAAAACGGTGAGCGTGTGCAGGCTGTGCTGCCGGTACGCGAGTACGACGAGAACCACTTCGTGTTCTTTGCCACCCGCAACGGTACGGTCAAGAAGACGCCGCTGAGCGAGTTCGCGTTCCGTCTGGCACGCGGCAAGATCGCCATCAACCTGGATGACGGTGACGCGCTGGTTGGCGTTGGCCTGACCGATGGTGAGCGCGACATCGTGCTGTTCGCATCCAACGGCAAGACGGTGCGCTTCGGCGAAGACAAGGTCCGCTCGATGGGCCGTACCGCTACCGGCGTGCGCGGCATCAAGATGCCCAAGGGTGAGCAGGTTGTCAGCCTGATCGTTGCCGAAAGTGCCGGTGGCGTAGAAGACGAGAACGAAGACGAAAACACGGTCGTCGAGGAAGTGGCAGCGGACAGCGGCGAGATCATCGATGTTGCCGACGATGCTGGCGTGCAGTACATCCTCACCGCGACCGAGAACGGCTATGGCAAGCGCACCCCGTTGGCGGACTATCCGCGCAAGGGGCGTGGCACGCAGGGCGTGATCGGCATCCAGACCAGTGAGCGCAATGGCAAGCTGGTCAGCGCGGTGCTGTTGGGTACTGGCGATGAAGTGCTGTTGATCTCCGACGGCGGCACCCTGGTGCGTACGCGTGGTTCGGAAATCTCCCGCGTCGGTCGCAACACCCAAGGCGTTACCCTGATCCGTCTGTCCAAGGGGGAGAAGCTGCAGGCAGTTGAACGCCTGGATGCATCGCTCGAGGCGGAAGACGAGGTACTGGAAGGCGATGTGACCGGTACTGCGGAAGTGCAGCCCCCGGCAGCACCGGAGGCCTGATTTCTTCAGGGTTTGAATCATGAAAAGCGCCGGCATGCCGGCGCTTTTTTTGTCTGGTTTTCGGGTTCATAAGCTGAAAGCTTGCCCTCACCCCAGCCCCTCTCCCGCAAGCGGGAGAGGGGCTCGGATCGCATGGGCTCGCAGTGCATTAGCCCCTCTCCCGCTCGCGGGAGAGGGGTTGGGGTGAGGGGAAGCTCCTGGCGAGCAAAACCAAGGGAGCAAACCCAAGCCAAGCAAACCCACGCCAACGCTCCCCTGCGACTAATGTCGCAGCGACATTCCGCCCCGGCTGACCGACTCTCTACCGGTAACATCCTTGGAGAGGGAGAGGCCCCCGATGTACCAGGATCTTGGCCGCAACCAGGCCAATTACACCGCATTGTCGCCATTGAGCTTTCTGCGCAAGGCAGCCACCGTGCACCCGCAGCGGTTGGCCGTCATCCACGGTGAGCGCCGCCTGGATTGGGCGCAGGTCTACCAGCGGTGCCGCAGGCTGGCCTCGGCATTGCAGCGCATGGGAGTGGGCAAGGGCGATACCGTCGCCGTACTGTTGCCCAACACGCCGGCCATGATCGAGCTGCACTACGGCCCGGCCATGCTAGGTGCGGTGTTGAATGCGCTCAACACCCGGCTGGATGCGCAGACCCTGGCCTTCATGCTCGATCACGGCGAAGCCAGAATCGTATTCAGTGATCGCGAGTTCGCGCCCTTGATGAAGCGGGCGCTGGCGCTGTGCGAGCGTCCGCCGCAGGTCATCGATGTCGATGATGCGGAGATCGAGGAGGGCGCGCTTCTCGGCCAGATCGAGTACGAAGCCTTGCTGGCATCTGGCGACCCGGAATTCGCATTCGAGTTGCCGGCTGACGAATGGGACGCGATCACTCTGAACTACACCTCCGGCACCACCGGTGATCCGAAAGGCGTGGTCTACCATCACCGCGGTGCCTACTTGAATGCGGTGGCCAACATCATCGACTGGGGCATGCCGCAGCACCCTGTGTATCTGTGGACGCTGCCGATGTTTCACTGCAATGGCTGGTGTTTTCCGTGGACGATGGCGGCAGTAGCCGGCACCCAGGTCTGCCTGCGCCGCTTTGATCGCAAGCAGGTACTGGAGTTGATGCGTGAGCACGCGGTCAGCCACTACTGTGGCGCGCCGGTCATTCATGCGGCACTTGCCGCCGCACCCGAGCACAGCAAGCAGGGCCTGGTCGGGGTCAAGGGCCAGGTTGCCGGCGCCGCGCCGCCGGCTGCCGTGCTCGAGGAAATGGAGCGCATGGGCGTGGAAATCACCCATGTTTATGGGCTGACCGAAGTCTATGGCCCGGCTTCGATCTGCCAGCCGCAGGCCGAATGGGCGCAGCTGCCCATCGCCGAGCGGGCGGAGCTCAACAGCCGCCAAGGCGTGGCCTGTCTGCTGCAGGAAGACATGCAGGTGTTGGATCCGGAGACATTGCAGCCGGTACCTTGGGATGGCCTCAGCGTTGGCGAGATCATGTTCCGCGGCAACATCACCATGCAGGGTTACCTGAAAAACCCGCGGGCAACGGCCGAAGCGTTTGCCGGCGGCTGGTTTCATACCGGTGACTTGGCCGTGGTCTATGCCAATGGCGCGGTCAAGATCCGTGACCGTTCCAAGGACGTGATCATTTCCGGCGGCGAAAACATCTCCTCGCTGGAGCTGGAGGATGTGCTGTGCCGCCATCCCGCCGTGCTGGCGGCGGCGGTGGTGGCCAAGCCGGATCCGAAGTGGGGCGAAACGCCATGCGCCTTCATCGAGTTGAAGGAAACCCTGGAACTGGCCAGCGAAGATGCGCTCGCCCATTGCCGTCAGCATCTGGCCGGTTTCAAGGTGCCGCGGCGCTTCGTGTTCGGCCCCTTGCCGCGCACGGCAACGGGCAAGGTACAGAAGTTCACCTTGCGTGATGCGGCGAAGGAATTGGCCGACCTGGACTGATACTGCCGCCGCTCTGGCAGGCTGATGAATCAGCTGGCGCTGGCATGTGGCGGCGCAGCTTGCAGCAGCCTGCGCTCGCTCCTAGAGTGCGATGACCTTATGCTCATTCAGGGAAGATCATGCTCTCAAAGATGATGGGTTTGATGTTGCTTGTTGCCGCGGTTACTGTCAGTCCGTCGGTCATTGCAGGGAATGCTGAGCCGTTGCAGCTCGCTCCCGCCGAAGCCCTGAAGTTCTGGACTCCCAGTGGAGGGGAGTTCCATCCCCGAATGCCGCCAAAGCCTGGCAAGGTAGCGTTTGCGGAAGAAGTTACCGTTGCCTACACGGTAACCAAGCGTGGTCGAACCAAGGATGTCGAGGTGATAGAGGTGAAACCGGCTGGTGCCAGCTCCGAATGGGCGCTCAATGCAGTGAGGGCTATGCGTTTTGATCCCACCGAGAGCAACTCGACGCGGCAACCGGTTCGTAGTCAGTTGTTGACGCATTGGGACGGTTCGGCGCGCTAGATCTCGCACCGAAAGGATGAATAAAACCGGGCGTTGCCCGGCTTTGTTCTGTCGTGCGCATCTCTGTAGTGCCGAGCCATGCTCGGCAGAGGCTCTACCGGGAACGCCTCTGCCGAGCATGGCTCGGCACTACTGGTAAGGCCGCAGCGGAGCATGCTCCGCTCTACGGCTGTTGACTGGCTGGCGACGACTCAGCGCGGTGTGCGCACCATGCGCTCGAGCAGATGCTCGACAAGCCCGGCCGGGTTGCTGGTGCGGCCGACGTGGGTCACCGAGGTCTGTACCACCGAGCTGCGCTTGGCGGTGAGGAAGTGGAAGCGTGCGCGCGGCGGCAGCTGGGCGATGGGGCCCGCGCCGGGCGCTCCCTGGCAGATTGCGACGATGGCATCCAGCCAGGGTTGCACGGCGGCCTGGTCCAGCTGCGGGGCAAACGCCCGCAGCCGCGCGACATCAACCTCGATGGCGGCCTGCAGATAGGCTGCGCTGGGGCAGGAGATGATGACGCCAACGTTGATGAATTCCTCACGCTCTACCCGCGGTACCACGCGGATGACCGCGTAGTCATAGGTATGCAGCGTGGGCACGGATGGCCTCCTGTACAAAGGCGTCGCGCAATTGCAGGCGGCGCTTCAGATAGCTGGCATACGCCGAACGATAGGCATCGGCATCGGCAAAGCTGGGCTCGCTCTGCAGCCAGCTGTCCGGAATCTGCGCGACGATGCCGTCAATGACCGCGTCGGTCAGCAAGGGGGCCAGAGTTGCGTCGGCCTCGGCGATGCGGCTGGCAAATGGCAGCAGCACATGGTCACGGATCAAGACGAAAGGTTTGCCGCAGGCTTCGCCGGCGTTCTCCCAGTCGTGGTGAAAGTACAGCGCGGCGCCATGATCGATCAGGTAGAGCTTGCGGTGCCAGACCATCAGGTTGGGGTTGCGGGCGGTGCGGTCGACATTGCTGGTGTAGGCATCAAACCAGACGATGCGCGAGGCCAGCTCGGCATCGGGCTGCATCGCGGCCGGGTCGTAATTGAGCGCACCGGGCAGGTAGTCGCTGCCCAGGTTGATGCCCTCGCTGGCGCGGATCAGATCCTGGATCTCAGGGTCCGGTTCGGTGCGGGCAAACTCCCGATCCAGTTCCACCAATGCGATGTCCGGCATCGGCAGCCCAAGCACCTGGGCAAGCCGGCCGGCCACCAGTTCGGCGATCAAGGGCTTGGGGCCTTGGCCTGCGCCGCGGAACTTGATGACATACATGCCATCGTCATCGGCCTCGATCACCGCTGGCAGTGAACCGCCTTCGCGCAGCGGGGTGATGTAGCGGGTGGCGTGTACCGTTCTCAAGTGCATGGAACCGGGGTGGGCAGGAGCGCCAGCCTAACCCAAAGCCAGACCTTGGCGCCGGCGCGCTGGTCATTGGCTGTTGAGCGCTGCGTTGGCGCGGCACAGTAGCCTATCGGCCGAATGACAGGCGCCAAGCGTTGTTCAAGCCGCTTGCCGCAGCGGAGGTTTCGGTGCGCACCTTGGCCGCGCTGGCATGCAAGCCACCACCGAAGCTGCAGTCGAAACTGCCGCCACGGGTGGCAAGGTTCAATCGCTGTTGCCTGGATTGTCGCTGCGCAGCAGCTCGCGTGCGCTGTCCCACCAACCGGCGAGCATACCCTTGCCCTCTTCGGTCATCTGCCCCAGCTTGCCGTTCTGCTGGTCGACGAAGCCGATAAGACTGCGCATGCCCTGCGGGCCATGCAGGCGTGCTTCGCGCCACACGATCATCGCGAACACGCGCGCAGTCCAAAGTGAAGAATCGACGCTGCCGGTCTCGGCTTCGATCTCGCCGATTACCTGCTGCAGATAGTCGCGCACCTCGGCCGGGACGTGCGGATCATTGGACAGCCGCTTCAGTGCCACCAGACCCTGCCGCAGATCGCCCTGCTGGATTGCCAGCCCGGCGTTGCCCAGCTCGATCAGCCACGGCAGCTCCAGAATCAGCGCGATGGCTTCCACGTGTACCTGGGCGCGCGCAGCGTCCTTGTCTGCCAGCGCGGCATAGCCAAGCACGGCATGGATGACGAGGGCCTGCACCAGCGCCTGCTCGGCATTGACGACACTGCTGCGCGGGCCGCCGTAGGTTGCCAGTTCACTTTGCGCGCGCGCCAGCTGCGGCCACTCAAGGCGCTGGAAGGCCACCGAGCGTAGTGCCGCACTGATCTGATCCAGGTCTTTGCAGGCCGGCAGGGCATCGACGATGTCGGCCTCGGCAATGGCCAGGGTGCCGCGGTTCGCGGTCAGTGCGCTGTAGCCGAGCAGGGCGTGCACCAGGCACTCGTTACCCTCGGTGAGTGGTGGTACCGGCTTCCCATTGGTCAATTGGCTGCTCAGCGCCCAGGTAGCATAGGCGGCGGGCAATCCCTTGTGCGAGACCTGCCGATAGCGCTTGTAGGTGAAGCTGTCGCGCAGAGCGTCCAGCTGTTGTTGTTCGGTCTTCTCGCCGCAGGCCGTCAATAACAGGAAGGCGACGAGGCAGCTCAGCAGCCTATGACGGCGAGGGCGGGGCATTGGCATTCCGTTGCAGCTCCGGGTGTTCCTGCGCGCAAGTGTGCCACGCTGAACGACCGCCGTGCTTTCGTGGCAGGTGCGGACGCGCTAGGGTCGCGCATTGATGAGAAGCGCGGGGTACGGGCATGCGTGGTACGGGAGTGATGGTGTGGCCGCGTCTGCTGATGACAGCCGCGGGCTTGGCACTGCTGGTCGGCTGCAGCAGCATGCCCGCGGCACCGGCCGGCCCTTCTGCGGATGTGGTTCGCACGGATATCGCGCGTCGCATTCCGGCCCGGGTGGAGGACCGCGCCGGCTGGGCGGCCGATATCCAGACGGCGCTGGCTGCGCAGCAGCTGCCGGCAAACGCGGAAAACATCTGCGCGGTGCTGGCGGTGATCGAGCAGGAGTCCGGCTACCGCGCCAATCCCGAGGTGCCGGGCCTGCCGCGCATCGCCAGGGCTGAAATAGATCGCCGCGCGGCCGCGCTGCATGTTCCCTCGCTGCTTGTGGAAGCGGGTTTGAAGGTCAAGGCCAGCGACGGCCGCAGTTACGCGCAACAGTTGGCGCAGGTACGCAGCGAGCGGGATCTCAGTGAGCTTTATGAGGAGATCATTGGGCGGGTGCCGATGGGGCAGCGCCTGTTTGCCGGCAAGAATCCCGTGCAGACCGGTGGTGCGATGCAGGTCAGCATCGCTTTTGCGCAGGCCAATGCGCAGGGCTATCCATATCCGGTGACGGGCAGCATTCGTGATGAAGTATTTACCCGCCGCGGTGGTGTGTATTTCGGGACCGCCCATCTGCTTGGCTACCAGACGCCGTACACGCAGAAGGTGCATCGTTTTGCCGATTACAACGCGGGCCGCTATGCCAGCCGCAACGCCGCGTTCCAGAGTGCGCTGAGCCGGCTGACCGGGCAGCCGTTGGCGCTGGATGGCGATCTGCTGCTGCCGGATGCGCCAATGGAAAAGCCTGGGCAGACCGAGCGTGCGTTGCGCAGCCTGGCTCCGCAGTTGGGTATGGATGAACGTCAGATCCGCCGCGCGCTTGCGCAGGCTGACAGGTTGGAATTCAGTGACAGCGCACTGCATTCGCAGGTGTTCGCGCTGGCCGATGCGCGGACTGGCACCACGTTGCCGCGCGCAGTGATACCGGGCATCCACCTGGACAGCCCCAAGATCACCCGCGAGCTGACCACCGAATGGTTCGCCAACCGCGTGGACACACGCTACCGCCAATGCCTGCAACGGTAGTGCCGTTCCATGCCCGGCTGAGGCCTTTGTAGTGCCGAGCCATGCTCGGCAGAGGTCTTATCGGTAGAGCCCCAGCGGAGCATGGCTCCGCTCTACAGAAAGCAGTGCACATAGCATGGCGAAACTACGCCAATGTGGGTGACCTGGTCGACAACCGGCTTCGCGGTTGATGCCGCTCCTACAGCCGGCAGCATTCGCGCCGCTTTCAGTCGGTGACCGGATGCCGTGCCAGCGCGCGCGCGCCGGTGATGATCATGCGGATCATTTGCGACATCTGCTCGATCAGCTCCGGGTCGCGTTCTTCGGGCAGGTCGATGGCGCTGCCGCCCATGGCGAACACCAGGCGGGTAATGGCCTTGGCGGCCAGCGCAGGTTCGTGCAGGGTGGCGCCGTCCAGTGCGGCCAGGCGCACCAGGTCGGCCTTCAGTTCTTCTTCGAAATACTCCAGCTCGCGGTCCACCGCCTGCTTGAACGCATCGGAGCCAGCGGTGCCTTCGCGCAGCAGCACGTGCATCAGGCGGTCGTCTGCGCGCAACTGTTCCATGAAGGTTTCCACCGACAGGCGAATCACCCCGCGGTTGCTGTCGGCCGCGCGCAGCCGCGCCTGGCCGATGATGGTGCGCAGTGACCGCCCGGCCAGATCGATCAGTGCCACCGTCAGCTCGTCCATGTCACGGAACTGGCGATAGAACGAATTGGGCGCGATGCCGGCCTCGCGCGCGACCTCACGCAGACTGAGCGTAGACACGCTGCGGTGCGGGCCAATCAGCGACAACGCAGCGGCCAGCAGGTCGTCACGCGAGATCGAGGCCTTGCGCGCAGGGTGCAGGTCGTCAGGTGCGGGCAGGGGCTGGTCGCGTGCTGTCATGGGGCTCTGGCCGGTCAGGTCTGTGAATCATAGCCTGTACTGCGAATATACAACTGTATACACAGCTGTATGCTCGGCCGTATAGTGCAGCCATGAGTGCCGTCTACCGCAATATCACGCCGCCGCCGATCCCGTGGCTGAGCGAAGGTTTCTTTGATTTCTGGTCTACCCGGGTGCACCCGCTGTGGACGCTGCGGCGGCCGCTGGCGCGATTGGTGGCCCGATATAACGCCAGCGCCGATGCGGTAACCCTTGAGCTGCAGCCCAACCGACATTTCCGGGGGTTGCAGGCCGGGCAACACGTGAATGTGTCGGTCGAGCTGGATGGGCGCGCCACCACCCGCAGCTACAGCCCGACCGTGCTTGAAGACGGCCGCCTGGCAATCACCATCAAGCGCATCGCCGGCGGCAAGCTCAGTCAGCATCTGGCCGACGATGCCGCGGTGGGCGATGTGTTCGGGCTGGGGCAGGCCTTTGGGCAGATGCTGTTGCCGCCCAAGCCCGTGCCGAGACTGCTGCTATTGGCCGCAGGCAGTGGCATTACCCCGATGCGCGCCTTGTTGCGCCAGCTTGCTGATCAGGGCATGCCCGGCCAGGTCGATCTGATCTACTGGGCGCGCCAGCGCGAGCAGCTGTGCTTTGTCGACGAGTTCCACACCATTGCGGCGCAGCATCCTGGGTTCCGACTGCATCTGGCCGTGACCGGTGATGCCGTTGCGCCGGCCGTGCGGATAGACAGCTACGACCTTGCCGATATCGGCGAACTGGCCGGCGCGCATGTACTGGCGTGCGGCCCGGGCGGCTTTGTCGATGCGGCGCGTACGCGCCTGCAGTCGCAGGTTGCGCAGTTCGACAGCGAGGCATTCAGCACGCCGCAGCTGGCCGAGGTGGAGCAGGGCAGTGTGCAGGTGCAGCTGCTCAAGAGCGGACGCACCCTGACCATAGCGCGCGGCGTGGCCTTGTTGCCGGCGCTGGAAGCGGCCGGCATCCAGCCGGCCAGCGGTTGCCGCATGGGCATCTGCAATACCTGTGTCTGTGGCAAAACCTCGGGTATCACCCGGCATACGCTGACCGGCGATTACGCCAGCGAGCCTTCCGTTCCGCTCAAACTGTGCGTCAACAGCGCCAGTACCGATCTGACCCTGGAGCTGTAAGTCATGTCTTCCGTGCATAACCGCGTGCTGTCACCCGCCGAACTGCAGGCCTTTGGCGATGAACTCGATGGCGTACGCGCAAAACACCAGGCCTTGCTGGGTGCCAGTGATGCCCGCTACATCCGGCGGATCGTAGCGGCGGTGCGCTGGACCGGCGTTGCCGGACGGGCGCTACTGTTCCTGGGTGCGTTCGTGCACAGCGTGCTGGTGCCAGCGTGGATCGCCGGTGTGCTGCTGCTGGGCTTGTCCAAGATCCTGGAGAACATGGAGCTGGCGCACAACATCATCCATGGCCAGTACGACTGGATGGGTGACCCGCAGCTGCAGGGCAAGACCTACGAATGGGATATCGCCGGTACCTCGGAGAACTGGCGCAAGACCCACAACTTCCGTCACCACACCTATACCAATGTGCGGGGCCTGGATGACGACATTGGCTACGGCCTGTTGCGGATCTTCCCCGAGCAGCGCTGGCACCCGTTCTTCCTGGCCCAGCCCTTCGTCGCGGTGGTGTTCGCGCTGCTGTTCGAGTGGGGTATCGCCATACAGGATCTGCGTATCGGCCGGGTGTTGGTCGGCAAGATGACCCTGCGCCAGCTGTGGAAGCAGGCGCGTCCGGTGGGCCGCAAGGCCTCGCTGCAGATATTGAAGGACTACGTGCTGTTCCCGGCACTGGCAGGCCCGTTCTTCCTGCCGGTGCTGCTGGGCAATGTGGCGGCCAATGTCATGCGCAATGTGTGGACCTACGTGGTGATCTTCTGTGGCCACTTCACTGCCGATGCCGAGACCTTCCCCAAGGAATGTGTCCGCAATGAAGGCCGTGGCCATTGGTACCTGCGTCAGCTGCGCGGCTCGTCCAACCTGACCGGCGGCAAGTGGATGGACGTGATGACCGGCAACCTCAGCCATCAGATCGAACACCACTTCTACCCGGATATCCCGGCCAACCGCTACGCGGCGATGGCAGTGGAAGTTAAGGCCATCTGCGCGCGCTACGGCCAGCACTACAACACCGGTTCGTTGCCGCGCCAGTTCGGCCAGGTGATGTGGCGCATCCTGCGTCATGCCTTCCCCAGCAAGCCGGCGCCGGAACGGCCGCTGGTGGCCACGCCGCAGGCCGAGGCGGGCTGAGGCGCCTAGCCCCGGCGCGTATCACGCGGCCGGGGCGATAGCGCCAAGCGGGAACTACCGATCGTTGCACGTCGTCGGCTGGTCGCCTGCATGTTGTGACACTGGCCGGATCGAGGGTACTGCAGCGGCTGCCGGTAGCCCGAACAGCGGGCGCAGCGGCGCGCAGCGCCGGATCAGTTCGAACGCGACCAGGCACAGGACGAAGGTGGCCGCGATCAGGATCACCGCCTCGATGCCGGGTTCAAGCTGCAACGGCTTGAGTTTGTGCGCCAGCACCACGATCACGCTCTGGTGCAGGATGTAAAGCGGGAACACGGCCAGGGTGAGATAGCGAAGCAGCGGGCTGTCTGCATGGCGCAACCGGTAGGCAAAGCCCAGCAATGCGGCGATCGCGCACCATTGATCCACCGCCCAGACAACCCGCAGCGCCATCCGCAGTTCCAGCGGCGGCGGTTGCGCATCGTTGTAGCCGGCGAAATACCAGACATGGATCAGTGCGGCGTAACCGAGTGCGGCCAAGGCCAGTGACTGCCAGCGCAGGCGCTGCAGGGATTCCCAGAAGCCGGTGCTGAAGGCAGCCAGGAACCCGATCAGAAAGACGCTGGCGTACTGGGCATGGTTGTACCAGTCATCAACCAAGGCATGGGTCTGCTCGAAGCGGTTGACCAGCAGCAGGCGCGCGGCCGCCAGAACCAGCACCGGCACAAGCAGTGCGCCCCAGCCGTGCAGGGCCATGCCGGCCCATTGCCGCAGGCGCTGCAGGGCGGTTGCCGGCAGCAGCCGCCACAGCAGCCACGCCAGCACGGTATAGGTCCAGAGATACGGCAGGAACCAGAGGTGGTTCCAGGTGGGCAGGCGCAGGCAACCATCGCCGTCACAGAAGCCGTGGTAGCCGCTGAGATACTTGCCGTAGAACGCCCAGTACGATTCGTTGTAGCCGCCGGGCAGTTGTTCGACTACCTGGTAATAGGCCTGCGGCGGCACGATCACCGCCATCCCGAACAGCAGCGGCAGCAGCAGCTGCCGCGAGCGATGACGCAGCAGGCCGGCAGGCCGGCGTTCAATCATGAAAGCGGTAGCAACGCCCGAAATCAGGAACAGCAGTGACATCCGCCACGGCGAGGTCAACAGCATTAATGGCTCCGCCGCGATGCTCGCTGCCGGGCTTTTGACATGCCAGTCCCAGCTCACGTAGTACATGCCGACGTGGTAGATCACCAGCAGGCCAAAAGCGATTACCCGCAGCCAATCCAGATCGTGGCGCCTGTGCATTGCGTGTCCAGTCGAGGGAAGGAAGATCGCAATATCAGCCCGCCGCGCCGTGGTGATGGGGCCGCAAGGGTCGATCTGCCGGCGTAAAGGGACGAGTGGCGGTGATTTGGTGATGACCAGCAGCAGGCAGATGGGCTCGCCCGACTAGAATGCGCGGATGAGCCAAGCCCCACCGCCTGCGTTGTTGATGCGCTCCGCCCGCTGGCGGCGCGTCATGGAGTTGCTGTTCTGGTTGCTGCTGGTGTTGATCAACTGCAGTGGCAACGCGATCACCACCTGGATGGATGCCAATCGCTCCGGCGCGGCGTCCATGCAATGGTGGGAGCCCTGGGTCTGGGAGTTCTCCAGCGGCTTGGTATGGTTGCTGCTGGTGCCAGCCATCGTCTGGTTCAGCCGCCGCTGGCCCCTGCACCTGGACAACTGGCGGCAGCGTCTGCCCTGGTATCTATTGGCCAGTGTGCCGATCTCACTGCTGCATGTGCTGGCGATGTTCGCGCTGAGAATGCTTGCCTATGCCGCAATGGGCGAGCGTTACCAGGTCGGCGTCTGGGTCGATGAGCTGCTGTACGAGTACCTCAAGGATGTACGCACCTATGCGGCCATCCTGTTCTGCATCGATGGCTATCGGTTCCTGCGCCGCCGTCTGCAGGGCGAGGCGCAATTGCTGGCTGCGCCCGATGAAGGTCCGCCGGTGGAGCCGATCGAGCACCCAGAGCGTTTGCTGGTGCGCAAGTTGGGCCACGACTTCCTGATCGCAACCGCAGACATCGAATGGGCGCAGGCTGCCGGCAACTACGTCAATCTGCATCTGCGCGGCCACGACTACCCGTTGCGGATCACCATGGCCGCGCTGGAGCTGAAGCTGGATGTCGCCTGTTTCGTCCGTGTCCATCGCAGTTGGCTGATCAATCTGGCGCATCTGGTTTCTATCGAGCCGCTGGAGGGCGGCGAAGCCCTGCTGCATATGAGCGATGGCAGCGAGGTGCCCTGCAGCCGACGCTATCTGCCGGTGCTCAAGTCGCGCCTGAGCGAGGACAGGGAGCTCTCGCTGCCGGCCTGAGCAGGCGCCGGCGCAGCTGGCGTTGCCCGTCATCGAAACCCGGCACAATGCGCCGGGCAGGGGGATGGGGGCTTAGGCCAGGCGGACTGCCACCACAGGGGCGGGTTGGCTGCGGAGCCGTACCACCAACCCCGTTTTGGCTGTTGGCGCGTTTGATGTCCCAACCCTTGGACGGAGTGCTGCGATGAGCCTGGTTATCTGGCGGCGGTGTTGGTTGGTGGGCATGGTGCTGGGCGCGATGGCGCCAGCGTTTGCGCAGCAGGGCAGGCAGATCCTCCGCCCACCGGTACTTATTGCGGTCTCCGAGGCCGAGCAGCCAATCGAGCTGCGACGGGCGAACATCGATGGCGAGGTGCAGGCGGGTATTGCCCAGACCCGGATAGAGCTGGTCTTCCACAATCCCAACCGGCGGGTAATGGAGGGCGAGCTGCAGTTTCCTTTGGCCGATGGCCAGCAGATCAGCGGCTTTGCCCTGGACATCGACGGGCAACTGCGGGACGCGGTGCCGGTGCCTAAGGAACGCGGGCGGCAGGTATTCGAGGCGATCACCCGCCAGGGTCAGGATCCGGCGCTGCTGGAACAGACCGCCGGCAATCAATTCCGGCTGCGCGTATATCCGCTGCCGGCAGGTGGCAGCCGGCGGGTACAGCTGACCATTCGTGAAGCGATGCCGTTGACCGCTCAGGGTTGGCAGTGGCGGCTTCCCTTGCAGTTCGCGTCGGCGGCAGGCGAGGTAAGCCTGCGCCTGCGCGCGCCGGGTGCCGACAAGCTGGGGCAGGGGCCTTTCCGGCTGATGGCCGGTGGCCTGGATTGGCAGGGCAGCGGACGGCAATTGCCGGCACAGCTGCAATGGCAACTGCCCGCTCAATTGCAGCCGTCGCTGCAGGCTGCCCGTTACGACGGCCAACAGTATCTGCTGGCACAGCTGCCGGTAGCACCGCCTGTCGCGCGCCGCCTGCCGTCACGGATCGGCCTGCTGTGGGACGCCTCGGGCTCGGCGGCCACGCGCAACCGGGCGCGTGAGTTCGCATTGCTGGACCGCTATTTCGCGGCGATGGGCGAGGGCAGCGTCGTACTGACGGTGCTGCGCGACAAACCGGAAGCGGAGCGTCGTTTCAACATTCGCAAGGGGGATTGGAGCGCGTTGCGGCGTGTGCTGGAACAGGCGCCCAACGATGGCGCCAGCGCGCTGGCGGCGTGGACGCCCAAGGCGGAGCTGGGCGAGTACCTGTTGTTCAGTGATGGCCTGGGCAACTGGGGCCCATCAACGCTGCCGGCATTGGCGGCAGAACAACGCCTGTTTGCCATCAGCAGTGCTGCTGCCGGTGCCGACACCGCGCGCCTGCGCGGCTGGAGCGAGGCCAACGGCGGCGCGCTGGTGCAGCTGGAATCCGATCAGGTGGACGCGGCGGCACGTCGCTTGTTGGCCCTGCCGCCGACAGTGGAAGTTGCACCCGCTCCCGGTCTGCACGATGTGGTGGTTGATCGTCGCAGCCTGGAAGAGGGATGGCTGTGGTTGTATGCGCGGGCTGATGCCGCGCCGGTGGCGTTGCGGGTGCGGCTCAATGGCGGGCAATGGCAGGCGCTGAGTGCCGGTCCCGCCAATACCGATGGCGCGTTTGGCGCATTGATCGCTGGCCTGTGGGCGCAGGCGCGCTTGCAGCAGCTGGCGGCGGACCCGCGCGGCAATCGTGAGGCCATGCAGTTGCTGTCACAGCAGTTCGGCATGGTCAGTGAAGGCAGTTCCCTGCTGGTGCTGGATACGATCGAGGACTACCTGCGTTACGCGATTCGGCCGCCGTCCGGGTTGCGCGCGGAATATGACCGCCGTTTCGCCCGTCAGGTCGCCGACCGCGATCAGGCGCGCCGGACCCATCTGGATCAGGTGGCAGAACAGTGGCAGCAGCGGCAGAGCTGGTGGTCGAAGCGTTGGCCGAAGGATTCGCCGTTGAAGGATGAGAAAGCAGCGAACCAAGCGGCCCCGCCTGCAAGTGCGCTGCCCCCGCCGCCGGTAATGGCGATGGCACCACGATCGGCCCCCGCCCCGGCGGCGGCGATGGTGGCCGAGGCCGCAGTACAGTTCAGGGTCGCCGACAGTGCTGTCGCGGCTGCTGCCGCCGACGAGCCGGTCAACGCCGGTGCGGTGCAGATCAGACTGGCCGCCTGGGAGCCGGACTCGCCCATCGCGCAGCGTCTGCGCAAGGCGCCGCCGGGTGAGTTGTATGCCTGGTACCTGGACGAGCGCGACGCCAATGCCGACAGCAGTGCGTTCTTCCTGGATGTGGCCTACATGTTGTTGGCTGCCGGCCAGCGCGGACTGGCATTGCGGGTGCTGTCCAACCTCGCAGAAATGGAACTGGACAACCGGCATCTGTTGCGGGTGCTCGGCTATCGCCTGATGCAGGCCGGGGAGCCGGGGCTGGCGGTGCCGGTGTTCGAGCAGGTGTTGACGATGGCCGATGACGAGCCGCAGAGCTTCCGCGACCTGGGCCTGGCGCTGGAGGCGGCAGGGCGCCCGCAGCAGGCGGTTGATCCGCTCTATCAGGTCGTGCAGCGGCAATGGGACGGGCGCTTCGATGGCGTTGCCTTGATCGCGCTGGACGAGCTTACCAATCTGCTTGCGCGCGGCGGCCCGGCGCTGGACGCGGGCATGGTCGATCCGCGCCTGCGCAAGGCGATGCCGCTGGATCTGCGGGTGGTGCTGGCCTGGGATGTCGACAACAGCGACATGGATCTATGGGTGACCGATCCGAATGGTGAGCGCGCCTACTACGGCAATCGCCTGACCCATCAAGGTGGGCAGATGTCGCAGGACTTCACCGGCGGCTATGGCCCTGAGCAGTTCTCGCTGCGCGATGCCAAGCCCGGCATCTACAAGGTGGAAGCCAATTACTTTGGCAGCCGCCAGCAGCTGGTCACCGGCCCGGCCACCTTGATGCTGCGGCTGAGCACGCATTGGGGCACGCAGCAGAAGGACAAGGCGGTAACCATGCGCCTGCACGATGCCACCGACACCGTGCTGGTAGGTGAGTTCGAAGTGCGCTGAGGTTTTTGCTGTAGCAATCTGCTGTTTGTTGTTTTTGTTTGTGGGAGCGGCGTCAGCCGCGAAGCTGACAGATCCTGCAATTGCACTGACAACATGATTTGGAACTGCGCTAGTTTCGCGGCTGACGCCGCTCCTACAAAAAAAGCCCGATGCCAGATCTATGGCATCGGGCTTTGGGTAGTACCCGCTTACTTGCGGCGGGCGAGCAGGCGGTAGCTGCCGCTGGCGTTGGAGTCGAAGCTGTGAGCCAGCACGATGTAACGGCCGGCGTCCAACTCGATTTCCAGGTTCGGGTCCAGGCTGGAGTCGCTGTCGTCCTGCTGGGCGACTTCCTCGCCGTTGCGCATCACGGTGATCATACCGTCCAGGCTGGAGGAACCGGCAGTCATGCTGATCACGTACTTGCCCTTGCGCGGAATCTCCAGGGTGTACAGGTCGCGGTTGCCGGGGCGCAGCTGCCCGCTGACTTCACGGCCAAGCTTGAGCTCGGGACGGGTCGGGCCGTCGGGCGCGGCTGCGGTGGAGGTAGCCAGCTGGAACACGCCGCCACGGCTGTTCACCGAACGCACCGACACGTTGTACTCGCCGGCATCCAGCACCTGGCTGATACGCGAATTGACACCGCCGCCGCCGTCATCGTCGCTCAGGGTGATGTCGCCGCCCTGCACGGTCAACATGGTGTCCAGGTCCTTGCCGCTGGCATCGATCTGCACACGGCGACGTTCTGGCAGGTTCAGCACGAAGCTGCGGGTATCGTCGGCGCCGATGAAGCCGCTGACCGTGCCTTCGAGCGGCAGGTTGGTGCCGTCGTTGAAGACCAGGCCTTCGGGGAAGTCGGACTGTTCCACGCCCAGGTAGAACGCACCGGTGGCCTCACCCAGGCCGCCGGCCGTGAGCGTGTAACGGCCCGGCTGCAGCGGCGCGACCAGGCGCGAGTTGAGGTTGCTGCCGCCGTCATCGTCTTCCAGATTGAGGCCGTTGCCGCTCAGCTCCAGGCGGGCATCGAACTCGCTCGATTCCAGGTTGATGGTGTACAGGCCGGGCTTATCGACCTGCAGGACGAAGGTCTTGTCGCCGTTGCGCAGCCAATCGGTAACCCGGCGGCCAGCAGTCAGTGGCTTGCCGTCATAGGCGACGATGGGTTCGGCCGAGAGCTGGAACGGACCGAAGGCACGAGCGTCGGCGCCGCTGACCGCGACCAGGTACTGGCCGGGCTTGTCGGCGCGCATGCTCAGCGTGGTGCTGCCTTCGCGGTTGGCGTCGGTGCGGGATACCAGTACGTCCTGGTTGAACACGGCCAATGCGCCCTTGAGCGCGCCATCGAGCTTCAGCGACACGGCCTGGCCGGCGCCCATCTGCAACGAGAACAGCTGGCTGCGGGTGCCGTCGCTGTAATTGACCGGGCTGGAAGAGGTGATTTCACCGGCAACATCGCCATCGATGGCGAGCGCGCGGGTGGGGCCGGCGGCATACGCAGGGGCGTGCACGGCGGCGGCAATGGCAAGGGACAGCAGTCCGGTTGCAATTCGCTTCACTTGAACTCCTTGATGTTGGAAGCAGGGGTAAAAAGCGGCCACGGTGACTGCGGGGGCAGACACCGTGGCCGTGGCCCATCACGCCAGCCGGCGGGACGGGCGGTGTGGCTTAGTTGATGACCGCAGCGGCGGCGTCGGCGGCGGCCTCTTCGGCAGCATCCTTGCGGTTGCTGTTGGCCGGCGCGGCGACATCACCACCCAGATCGGTGGTCTCCAGCTCGAACACGCCCTGCTGGCTGCCCAGGCTGGTGACCGCCACGATGTAACGGCCTGCGCGCAGGTCCAGGGTCAGCTGTGCATTGGTGCCGTTGCCGCCATCGTCGTTTTCCTCTTCAACGCCGGGGCCGGTGATCTTCAGCACCGAATCGAAGCCATCGGCGATGGCGTCGAACTGGATGTGCTTGGGCGCGTCGAGGTTGAGCACGAAGGTGCGGCGGCCACGCGAGTCCATCATCGCCTGTGCGGTCTGGCCGATGGTCAGGGCGGTGCCATCACGGGTGACCAGGCCATTCTCGGTCGGGGTCAGCTTGACGCTGAGCTTGAACGAGCCGGTGTTGCCGTTCACCGAGGAGGCGGCGATGGTGTACTCGCCCGGCTCCAGGTAGGTACGGATGCGGGCATTGAGGTTGCCACCGTTGTCGTCGTCTTCCAGCTCGACGTTACGGCCGTTCAGGCGCAGATAGGAGTCGAACGCGCTGGATTCCAGGGTGATGGCGTACAGGCCAGCCTTGTCGATCTTGAGCTTGTATTCCTGCTTGTCACCCATCAGCCAGTCGGTGGCCTCGCTGTCGGCGCCCAGCGGCTTGCCGTCGTACGGCACCACCTTGGCGGTCTTGAGCTTGAACGGGCCGAAGGCGTCGGCGCTGGCGCTGTTGACCGCCACCAGGTAGCTGCCGTCCTTGGGAGCACGGAAGGCCAGGTTCACCGAGGAGCTGCTGGTGGAATCGCCTTCGCTCATGCCCGAGGACGAGGCGTTGGCAATCATGTTCTGGCCGTCGAATACCGCCAGCTGGCCGCTGAGCGAGCCGCCCAGTTCCAGCGAGATGGCTTCGCCGCTCTTCATGGTCACTTTGTAACCCTGGTGACGGCTGCCGTCGTTGTAGTTCAGGGTGCTGGTGGAGGTGATTTCACCGGAGACCGTTTCACCCACCGTCAAGTTGGGGGCCTTGTCCCCGCCGGTGGCAGCAATGCCCCCCAGCTTCTGGCAGGCGGTGAGTGCCAAGGTCATCGCGATGGCGGCAAAAAGGCGGGCGTGGCTAGGTTTCAAGCTTAGGTCCTTCATGGTCTGGAAAGTCTCCTTTTCCCGTCTTGGCGGGTCAGGGTGCGATTCTAACGTTAAGTTGTGTCTATTCAGCGAGAACGGATTCAGGCCCCGGATTGCCGACCCCGGCCCCGGCTGGATGCTAGAATTGGCGGCTTGTCTGCCTTATTAGACCGACCATGATCGAACTCAATCCCATCCGCCAGCGAATCGCCGATCTGACTGATCGTGTGGTATCGCTCAGGGGGTATCTTTGACTACGACGTCAAGAAAGAACGTCTGGAAGAAGTAACCCGCGAACTCGAAAACCCGGACATCTGGAACAACCCCGAGTACGCCCAAACACTGGGCCGTGAACGCTCGCTGCTGGACAAGACCGTCACCGGCATTGCCGATGTACTGGACGGCCTGTCCGAAGCCACCGAACTGCTTGAGCTTGCCGAAAGCGAGCAGGACGAGGACACCGCGCTGGCGGTGGTAGCCGACCTGGACAAGTTCCAGTCGCACATCGAGAAACTCGAGTTCCAGCGGATGTTCTCCGGTGAAATGGACAGCTGCAACGCCTTCGTCGACATCCAGGCCGGTGCCGGTGGTACCGAAGCCCAGGATTGGGCGGAAATGATGCTGCGCATGTACCTGCGCTGGTGTGAAGCGCGTGGCTGGAAGACCGAGCTGATGGAAGTGTCCGGCGGCGACGTTGCCGGCATCAAATCGGCCACCTTCCGTGTCGAAGGCGAGTTCGCCTATGGCTGGCTGAAGACCGAGATCGGCGTGCACCGGCTGGTGCGCAAGTCGCCGTTCGACTCGGACAACCGCCGCCACACCAGCTTCACCTCGGTATTCGTGTCGCCGGAAGTCGATGACAACATCGAAATCGACATCAACCCGGCCGACCTGCGCACCGACGTGTACCGTTCCTCCGGTGCCGGTGGTCAGCACGTCAACAAGACCGAGTCGGCGGTGCGTATCACCCACATCCCGACCAATACCGTGGTTGCCTGCCAGATCGGCCGCAGCCAGCACCAGAACCGCGACACCGCGATGAAGATGCTGGCCGCCAAGCTCTATGAGCTGGAAGTGCAGAAGCGCAACACCGAGCGTGACGCGCTGGAAGCGACCAAGTCCGACATCGGCTGGGGCAGCCAGATCCGCAACTACGTGCTCGACCAGAGCCGTATCAAAGACCTGCGCACCGGCGTTGAACGTACCGACACGCAGAAAGTGCTGGACGGCGACCTCGACGAGTTCATCGAGGCCAGCCTCAAGTCCGGCCTGCAGGCCGGCGCCAAGCGCATCGACGCTTGATCCGGAATGGCCCTGCACGGGCCATTCCCTTGTTGTACGGTGCGGTTGCAAGCCAATGTGGCCGCGCCTTGTCATCTCCCCCAAATCGAATGAAAGCCATGACCGACCAGACCCCTGAAACGCAGCAGCCCCCCGTCGACGAGAACAGCCTCATCGCCGAGCGCCGCGCGAAACTCACGGCGCTGCGCGGGCAGGGCGTTGCCTACCCGAACGACTTCCGTCGCGAAGACTTCGCCGGCAAGCTGCAGGACGAATACGCCGACGCCGAGGTGTGGACCAGCGAAGCGCTGGAAGCCACCGGCCGCACGGTGAAGATGGCTGGCCGGTTGATGGCCAAGCGCATCATGGGCAAGGCCAGCTTCGCCCAGATCCAGGACGAGAGCGGCCGCATCCAGCTGTTCCTGCAGGCCACCGCGCTGGGCGACATCTATGCCGCGTTCAAGGGCTGGGACGTGGGCGACATCATCGCCGTCGAAGGCGGACTGACCCGTACCAAGACCGGTGAATTGTCGGTCAAGGCGACCAGCATCCGCCTGCTGACCAAGTCGCTGCGCCCGCTGCCGGACAAGTGGCACGGCCTGGCCGATGTGGAGCAGCGTTATCGCCAGCGCTACGTCGACCTGATCGTCACCCCGGAATCGCGCGAGGTCTTCATCAAGCGCTCCAAGATCATTCGCGCCATGCGCGCATGGCTGGACAACCGCGATTTCCTCGAAGTCGAAACGCCGATGATGCATTACATCCCCGGCGGCGCCACGGCCAAGCCGTTCACCACCCACCACAACGCGCTGGACATGCAGCTGTACCTGCGCGTGGCGCCGGAGCTTTACCTCAAGCGCCTGGTGGTTGGCGGCCTGGAACGCGTCTACGAAATCAACCGCAACTTCCGCAACGAAGGCGTCAGCACCCGCCACAATCCGGAATTCACCATGATGGAGCTGTACGAGGCCTACGCCACGTACAACGAAGTGATGGACCTGACCGAAGGCGTGATCCGCGATGTGGCGCAGAGCGTGCTGGGCACCACCCAGGTGGAATGGGACGGCGTGCAGATCGACCTGGCCCCGGCCTTCCGCCGCTGGCGCATGGACGAAGCCGTGCGTCACCACAACCCGGAAATCACTGCCGCCGACTGCACCGACCGTGATGCGCTGCTGCGGCATTGCGAGCGCCTGAAGATCCGCGTCAAGCCGAGCTACGGCTGGGGCAAGCTGCTGCTGGAAATCTTCGAGGCCACGGTCGAGCACACCTTGATCCAGCCGACCTTCATCACCGATCACCCGGTCGAGGTCTCGCCGCTGGCCCGCGCCAGCGATAACGACGCCGGTTACACCGATCGCTTCGAGCTGTTCGTCAACGGCAAGGAGCTGGCCAACGGCTTCTCCGAGTTGAACGACCCGGAAGACCAGGCCGCACGTTTCCAGGCACAGGTGGAGGCCAAGGACGGTGGTGATGACGAAGCCATGCATTACGACGCCGACTACATCCGCGCGCTGGAATACGGCATGGCACCGACCGGCGGCCTGGGCATCGGCATCGACCGTCTGGTCATGATGCTGACCGGCCGCGCCTCGATCCGCGACGTGCTGCTGTTCCCGTACATGCGCCCGGAAGCCTGATCCAGCAAGATTGCACTGCAGGCAGAAAGAAAAAAGGCCTTCCCGTAACCGGGAAGGCCTTTTGCTTTGCGAACTGTAGTGCCGAGCCACGCTCGGCAGAAGCCGTGTAGTGCCGAGCCATGCTCGGCAGCGGCTTTACTAGCGAAAAGCTGCCCTCACCCCAACCCCCGCTCCGCGTCCCGGCCTTTGCGCTGGCGCAAAGGCGCTCGGTCGACCGCGAACCAATGGTTCGCAAGCGGTCTCGCTCCCCCCGCACGCGGGAGAGGGGCGTGTAGTGCCGAGCCATGCTCGGCAGAAGCCTTCCCGATAGCGCCGTTACAACACTGCCCGCACACCCAGGTTGATCAGCATGCCGCCGCCCAGCAGCCAGACGAACAGCAGCAGGGCCAGCAGCATCGGCTTGGCGCCGGCTTGACGCAGTGCCGAAGCATGGGTGGTCAGGCCCAGCGCCGCCATCGCCATCGCCAGCAGCACGGTATCCAGGTCCACCAGCACCTTGACCACCTCGGCCGGCAGCAGCTGCAGCGAGTTGAAGCCGACCATGGCGATGAAGCCGAAGGCAAACCAAGGAATGCTGATCTTGGCGCGCTCGCCGCCGCTGCGGTTGTCGCCGCGAGCCAGCAGTGCGGACAGGCCCACCAGGAACGGGGCCAGCATCATCACCCGCACCATCTTGGCGATGACTGCGGCATCGGCAGCGGGCTCGCTGATCGCGCGGCCGGCGGCGACCACCTGGGCGACTTCATGCACGGTGGAGCCGGTGAACACGCCGAACGCCGTCTCATCCAGTGGCATCCAGCCGGCGGACACGCCCCACTGGTAAAGCAGGGGATACAGGAACATTGCCACGGTGCCGAACACGACGACCGTTGCCACGGCGACCGCCACCTGTTCGGCCCGGCCCTTGACCACGGGCTCGGCTGCCATCACCGCCGCGGCGCCGCAGATCGAGCTGCCCGCACCGATCAGCAGGGCCGCATTACGGTCCATGCCCAGCAATCGGGTGCCCAGCCACCAGGCCAGGGCAAACGTCGAACACAGCACCAGCGCGTCAATCAGCACACCGGCGACGCCAACCTGGCCGATATCCTGCAAGGTCAGGCGCATGCCGTAGAGAATGATGCCGACGCGCAGCAGGGTGGCCTTGGAGAAACCGACCCCGGCATCGGCGTGTGCAGCCATGCTGCGGTAGACGGTATTGCCGAGCACGATGCCGATGACGATGGCCAGGGTCAGCGCGCTGATGCCGTGGTTCTGCATCCACGGCAAGGTGCCGAGCCAGATGGCCAGGCCGGCGATGGCGGCAGTCAGCAACAGGCCGGGAAGGCGGGTGAGGGTCAGTGGAGTCAGCCCTTGGGTAGAGGTGTTCATAACGTGCGGTTATCAGAAGATAGCCCATGCTGCACCTCAGGTTATTACCTGTAAAACGGATAATATTGGTTGATTCAATCAATTTATTGGATAGGTCATGCATCTATCGCTGCGCCAACTACAGATTTTCTCGGGGATCGCCGAGGCCGGCACGACCACGGCGGCAGGCGAGCTGCTGGGTTTGTCGCAATCGGCCGTGAGTGCGGCGCTGGGCGAGCTGGAAAGCCTGCTGGGGCTGGCGCTGTTCGACCGTATCGGCCGCCGGCTGGTAATCAATGGCCATGGCCGCGCCCTGTTGCCGCAGGCCCGTGCCCTGCTGGCGGGAGTGACCGACATCGAGCGCCGGTTCCGGGCCGACAGCCCCACCGGCGCGGCGGTGCGCTGGCAGGTGGGCGCCAGTACCACCATCGGCAACTACCTGATGCCGGCGCGGATTGCCGACCTGCAGGAGCTGAATCCGCACGCCCAGGTCGAACTGGTCATCGGCAACACCCGCGAGGTCACCACTGCCGTGCAAAGGCTGGAAGTGGATGTGGGGCTGATCGAAGGCCCCAGCCATGAGCCGGGCCTGGAGGTCGCGCAGTGGCGGCAGGATGAGCTGGTGATCGTATTCGGCGAGCGCCACCCGCTGGCATCAAAGTTCAGCCACGGAGCGGACCTGGCGATGCTGCGGCAGGCCCGCTGGCTGTTGCGCGAACCCGGGTCGGGCACCCGTGAAGCCGCCGAGCAGGCCTTGCTGCCGCATCTGCATGGTTTTGCCGAGGTGCTGCAGCTGGGCGGCACCGAGGCGATAAAGCAAGGCGCGGTGGCAGGACTGGGCCTGGCCTGCCTGTCGCGGCATGCGGTGGCCGATCTGGTGACCCTGGGCAAGCTGCGCGTACTGGCAACGCCACTGCCGCCGCTGCAGCGCCAGCTGTGGGTGGTGCGCCACCCCGGCAAGCGGATTCCGGCCAGTCTGCGGCAGTTGCTGGGCCTGCCGGCGGATGTGTTTAGCGACGATTGAGCGCGGCTGCTGCCATAGCCCGTACAATACGCCCATGCCTTTGATTACCTTGCAGAACGTCGACTACAGCGTCGGCGGCCCGTTGTTGCTGGAAAAAGCCGAACTGTCGATCGAGACTGGCGAGCGTATCGCCCTGATCGGCCGCAACGGCGCCGGCAAATCCACTCTCATGAAGCTGATGGCTGGCGAGCTCAAGCCCGATGACGGCGAGGTGCGCGTGCAGCAGGGCGTGCGCGTCACCCGGCTCGAGCAGGAAGTGCCGCATGGCGCTGCCGGCAGTGTGTTCGACGTGGTCGCCGATGGCCTTGGCGAACTCGGCCATTGGCTGGCCGAATTCCATCGCCTGAGCCACGCCGAGGTGTTCGATGGCGAGGCCATGGGCAACGTGCAGGCCAAGATCGATGCCGCCGATGGTTGGGGCCTGGACCAGCGCGTCGAGGAAACCCTGACCAAGCTCGACCTGGATGGCGATGCCGAGTTCGGCCGCCTGTCCGGCGGCATGAAGCGCCGCGTGCTGCTGGCGCGTGCGCTGGTCGCCGGGCCGGACGTGCTGCTGCTCGACGAGCCGACCAACCATCTGGATATCGAAGCCATCGATTGGCTGGAAACCTTCCTCAAGGGCTGGAACGGCTGCGTGGTGTTCGTCACCCATGACCGCCGCTTCCTGCGTGCGCTGGCTACCCGCATCGTTGAAATTGATCGCGGCCAGGTCACCAGCTGGCCGGGCGACTGGGAAAACTACGAGCGTCGCCGCGAGGAGCGCCTCAACGCGCAGGCGCAGGAAAACGCTCGCTTCGACAAGCTGCTGGCACAGGAAGAAGTGTGGATCCGGCAGGGCATCAAGGCCCGCCGTACCCGCGACGAAGGCCGTGTGCGCCGCCTCAAGGCGATGCGCAACGAGCGCGTGCAGCGCCGTGAGCTCAGTGGCAACGTCAAGCTGGAAGCCTCCGGTGCGGAGAACTCCGGCAAGAAGGTCATCGACATCAAGAACATCAACTTCGCCTTTGGCGAGCGGGTGATGATCAAGGATTTCGAGACCGTCATCCTGCGCGGTGACCGCATTGGCCTGATCGGCCCCAACGGCAGCGGCAAGACCACCTTGCTCAAGCTGCTGTTGGGCGAACTGCAGCCGGACAGCGGTGAAGTGCGCCAGGGCACCAATCTGCAGATCGCCTATTTCGACCAGTACCGCGCCACCCTGCGCGAGGATTGGAGTGCGATCGAGAACGTCGCCGAAGGCGCGGACTTCATCGATATCAATGGCAAGCGCAAGCATGTGCATGCCTACCTGCAGGACTTCCTGTTCACCCCGGAACGTGCGCGTGCGCCCATTACCCGCCTGTCCGGTGGTGAGCGCAACCGCCTGCTGCTGGCCAAGCTGTTCGCGCAGCCGTCCAACCTGCTGGTGATGGATGAACCGACCAACGATCTGGACGTGGAAACCTTGGAGCTGCTGGAAGAGCTGCTGGGTGACTACACCGGTACCTTGTTGTTGGTCAGCCATGACCGTGACTTCCTCGACAACGTGGTGACCTCCACGCTGGTGCTGGAAGGCGAGGGCAAGGTAGGCGACTACATTGGTGGCTACAGCGACTCGCTGCGCCAGCGCCCGGCCCCGACCCAGACCGCAATGGCGGTGGCCAAGGCTTCGGCGACGGCGGCTCCTGCTGCAGCGCCGGCGGCCCCGGTTGCCGAGGCCGCGCCCAAGCGCAAGCTCAGTTTCAAGGACGCGCGCGAGCTGGAGCAGCTGCCGGCCAAGATCGAAAAGCTGGAGCTGGACGTGGAAGGCCTGACTTCGGCGATGAACGATCCCTCGTTCTATACCCGTTCCAGTGCCGAAGTCACCGCGCACACGCAGCAGCTGACCAAGGTGCAGGCCGAGCTGGATGCCGCCTACGCACGCTGGCAGGAACTGGACGCCTGAGCCGGTTCTGACGGTCTGCGTGTTGCTTCACCTGCCGTCCTCAGTGAGGACGGCAGGATGGTGTCCATGGATGCTGTGAGGCGATGATGAAAAGACCGTTCGAGGTTGAGCGTATCGATCATGTGGTGTTCCGGGTCCGCGACCTGGAGCGCAGCATCGCGTTTTATTCAAGCGTGCTGGGTTGCGAAGTGGTGCGCCGTCGCGATCACCTGGGCCTGGTGCATCTGCGCGCGGGTGCGTCGATGATCGACCTGATCAGTCTTGATGGCAGCCTGGGCGCACGCGGTGGCCCAGGGCCGGGGCTGGAAGCGCGCAACCTCGATCATCTCTGCCTGCGCATCGAGCCCTTCGATGAAGCGGCCTTGGTTGCATTTCTGTCGGCGCATGGCGCAACGCCACTGGCAGCCGCCGAGGTCAACTTCGGTGCCGAGGGAGATGGGCTGTCGCTGTATTTCCGCGACCCTGATGGAAACACCATTGAATTGAAAGGCCCGGCGTCGGCGGCTAGCTGACGAACGGCTTTGCCCCCTCCCTTGCACCGCAGGTGCAGGGGAGGGCTGGGGAGGGGTGCTTTTCGCTGTAGATCTGCCGTTACGTAGGTAGCGAATCCACCGCGAAGATCAACAGCACCCCTCCCAACTCTCCCCTTGGCTTCGCCAAAGGGAGGGCTCAAAACGTCGAGGGCATGCAGTGCTTTGCCCCCTCCCTTGCACCGCAGGTGCAGGGGAGGGCTGGGGAGGGGTGCTTTTCGCCGTAGATCAGCCGCTACGTAGGTAGCGAATCCAGCGCGAAGATCAACAGCACCCCTCGCAACCCTCCCCTTGGCGTTGCCAAAGGGAGGGCTCAAAACGTCGAGGGCATGCAGTGCTTTGCTCCCTCCCTTGCACCGCAGGTGCAGGGGAGGGCTGGGGAGGGGTGCTTTTCGCTGTAGATCAGCCGCTACGTAGGTAGCGAATCCAGCGCGAAGATCAACAGCACCCCTCCCAACCCTCCCCTTGGCGTTGCCAAAGGGAAGGGGGAGCGCTAAGCGTTATTCTTCCTCGTCGTCGCTCACCGCTTCCTCGCCACCACCGGGCAGTTCCAGAAACGCCCAGAACGCAACATTGTCTTCTGCCCAGCGCGCGGATGCTTCGGAAAGCACATCCAGCAAGGTGTCGAAATCCGCCGAACTGCCTTGGCGCAGGTCATCGGCATCGCTGAAAAGCAACGCATAGCCGTTGGCCGGCAGCCACGACAGGTCACGCAGGCCGTCGGACAGCGCATCCCAGTTGCGGCTCCAACCAGCTGGGAAATCCAGCTGCGTACCAATCCGCATCAGCAAGGTGCGCTTGTCGCTACAGCCTTCCAGGTCGATGCGGCAGACGCGCAGGCCGGCGTCACGCGCCACCGCTGCCAGCCCGCCGAGATCGCCATCGCCCACGCCGTAGACACCGGCCTGGCTGACGTCTTCCAGACCCATGTCGAAACCGCTGTCACTCATGGCGTACTCCTGGCGGGGACTTCGAAGCTGCGGAAGCTCTCGTAATGATCGTCGGTGTAATACCAGGCATCCGGCGGGTCGCCTCCGGTCACGATGCGCTTGGCGCCACGATGGTTCAGCCCCGGCGTATCCACCGTGTATTCGCGGTAATAGCCACGTGGCCGTTGCGGCAGCTGGCGCTCACGGTTGCTGAAGGTGCTGCCGTCCTGGCGATGCGGGTAGGGGCCGCCGCGCTGGATCAGCTCGATGGTCGCGCGTGCTTCGGCTGGCAGGAAAGCCGGCAATGGATCGCGGTATTTGGCCGTACTGGACGGTGCCGGTTCCGCTGCCTGGGGAAGCGCGTCCCCGGCGCTGCCCGTACCCAGCGCAGGCGCGAACTGCGGCGGCGGTGGCTGTTGCGCAACACGCATGCCCCACAGGCCGGCGACAAGCAGGACCACGGCAACAACCAGAAGATAGGGCTTGCGCATCAGGGCAGGCGATCAATCAGGAAAGGGCAATGATTATCACGCTGTATGTCTGTTTTTGTTGAACGGCTGGTTCATGCACTGTTTCCTGTGCAGCGGTTCACAGGCTGATAACAATGCCCCGGCGCAGTGCCCAAAACAGCATGATCCCGATGGCGGGACAAAGTTTCCTTTACATCGGTCTTGGTAAGTTACGCGTTCCTGCCTACCATTCAGTGCTGTATCTGCATTGCCCGGGCTTTCCGGGCACAGACCCCAGGCATATACCCAAGGAGATCCGTGATGGCCTATACCCTGCCCAAGCTGCCTTACGCTTACGACGCGCTGGAACCGTACATGGATGCGGCCACGGTCGAGATCCATTACTCCAAGCACCACCAGACCTACGTCAACAACCTCAATGCGCTGGTTGAAGGCACCGAGTACGCCGATCTGCCGATCGATGAGCTGCTGCGGAAGGTCAAGACCCTGCCGGAAAACCTGCAGCAGGGCGTGCGCAACCAGGGCGGCGGCCATGGCAACCATTCGCTGTTCTGGGACGTGATCGGCCCGAACGCCGGTGGCACCCCGAGCGGTGCGCTGGCCAAGGCCATCGACGAGCAGCTTGGTGGCTTCGACAAGTTTAAGGAAGCTTTCACCAAGGCGGCGTTGACCCAGTTCGGCTCTGGCTGGGCGTGGCTGAGCGTCGGCGCTGACAAGAAGCTGCTGGTGGAGAAGAGCTCTAACCAGGAAAGCCCGCTGATGGAAGGCCGCACCCCGGTGCTGACCATCGACGTGTGGGAGCACGCCTACTACCTGAAGTTCCAGAACCGCCGCGCCGAGTTCATCGAAACCTTCTACAGCCTGATCAACTGGAAGGAAGTGGAGCGTCGTTACCAGGAAGCAATTGCCTGATCGCAATGATCTGAAGGGGTGGCAAAGGTAATCGCCATCGCAACAAAGGCCGGGCATTGCCCGGCCTTTGTTGTTTCAGAAACAGCTGGTTGTGGCCAGCCGGGTTTGTGGGAGCGGCGTAAGCCGCGAAGCAGACCCATCATCAGATGGCACAGGTGCCGAGGGTTTGTGCAAAGCCAGCTTCGCGGCTGACGCCGCTCCCACAGCCAGAGCACTACAAAGCCCGAGTGTTGTCGTTTCAGGAAGCCCATTTGTCGGGCAGCCCAGCAGCCCATTTGTAGGAGCGGCGTAAGCCGCGAAGCAGACACATCATCAGATGGCGCAGATGCCAAGGGTTTGTGCAAGGCCAGCTTCGCGGCTTACGCCGCTCCCACAGCCAGAGCACGACAAAGGCCGGGCATTGCCCGCCCTTTGTCGTTTCAGGAAGCCCGTTTGTGGGGCAGCCCAGCAGCCCATTTGTAGGAGCGGCGTAAGCCGCGAAGCAGACACATCATCAGATGGCGCAGATGCCAAAGGTTTCTGTAATGCCAGTCTCGCGGCTTACGCCGCTCCTACACAGCTGCGGGCCCGTTGCCGCTTCAGGGCTGCTCGGCTTCAACGCTCGCGGGAATCCGGGTGATACGCAGCGTCGCCATCATGCCCAGCGGCTCGGGCGTTGGCTGCGCGTCGCTGGCAGGTAGTTGGATTGGCTGCTGGGTGATGTCGGCAAAGCTGCGCACCTGGTAGAGCACGTCCATGCCATGGCGGGCGCCGGCCGTCGGGCTGGCATCGCCGCGCTGGTTGGAGGGATTCCGCCGCGCCGGTTGGTAGCCGGGCAACTGCCGCACCAGCTCATCGGTGGGAGCGGCGAAGTCGCCGATGATCAGTGACGGCAGACCCTCATGGGTGGCATCCATCCACGAGCGCAGGTCGGCTGCCTGATGGCCGCGCGCCACCGGGGTGTTGTCGGTCGGGCACATGCTGGCCGTGTAAATGTTCAGCAACGCCTGCTGCAGTTGCAGCCGCTGCATCCCGGCGGCGGTCGGCATGTCATCGCCATGCAGCAGGGTGATACCGTCCTGCTGCGCGGTGAGCCGGGTCAACACCGCGTTGCCGCGGCGTTCGGGCTGGCTGGGGCGGTCGGCGCTGACGAAGTCGCAGCTGTACTTGAGCCGGCTGCCGAGCCAGCAGGCCGGATTATTGGCGGCCGGCCCCCGTTGGCGCACGTCCTGCACGACGATCACGTCCGGATGCAGCGCTTCCATCAGCTGGGCGATCCGCTCCCGTTGGCCGGCCCAGCTCTCGCCGCTGTCGGGTAGACGCAGATTGGCGACCTTGATGACCGGCATTACCGGCTCGGCCAGTACGCCAAATGACAGGACAAGCAGTCCAAAACAGCCCCAGCGCAGCATTGCAACGCCTCAAGATGAGGGATTTTCATGCTAATACCTTGTGTGTAGAGGGGTTGTGCAGGCCTTTGGAATAAGGCTTTACCTGTACGGGCGGTAGGCGTTTTACCGGCTGGCGGCTGCTCTGGTTTCGGGGCCTGATGCGTTACGCTTGCAACCTTTGTATTCACGGATCGCCCTGAGATGACGACCAATCACGTGGCAGCAGCCCCGGACCCCAAGGCAAAGATGCCGCGCCAGATCGGCTACATCATCGGTAACGAAGCGTGCGAACGCTTCAGCTTCTACGGGATGCGCAACATCCTGGTGCAGTTCCTGATCACCTCGCTGCTGTTGCAGGAGATCACTTCCGAAGGCCGTGCAGGTGAGGCCAAGGACATCATGCACAGCTTCATGATCGGCGTGTATTTCTTCCCGCTGCTCGGTGGCTGGCTGGCTGACCGCTTTTTCGGCAAATACCACACCATTCTCTGGTTCAGCCTGATCTACTGCGTCGGCCATCTATGCTTGGCGTTGTTCGAGGACAGCCGGCAGGGCTTCTTCCTCGGCCTGGGGCTGATCGCGCTGGGTGCCGGTGGCATCAAGCCGCTGGTGGCCTCGTTCATGGGCGACCAGTTCGACCAGGGCAACAAGCACCT
This sequence comes from Stenotrophomonas nitritireducens, assembly GCF_001700965.1. Taxonomy (NCBI): domain Bacteria; kingdom Pseudomonadati; phylum Pseudomonadota; class Gammaproteobacteria; order Lysobacterales; family Lysobacteraceae; genus Stenotrophomonas; species Stenotrophomonas nitritireducens. Next base: position 247,831 of record NZ_CP016756.1, on the reverse strand, counting down.
GGCCAAGGTGGTATTCGACGCCTTCTACTGGATCATCAACTTCGGTTCGCTGTTCGCCTCGCTGCTGATCCCGCTGGCACTGAAGAACCTGGGCCCGCAGTGGGCGTTCGGCATTCCCGGCATCCTGATGTTCGTGGCCACCTTCGTATTCTGGCTGGGCCGCAAGCGCTATGTACTGGTGCCGCTGCCGCCCAAGGATCCGCATTCCTTCGCCAACGTGGTGCGCACCGCGCTGCTGGCGCAGGCGCCGGGCCAGGGCCGCATGGGTCTGGTGGTGGCGGTGCTGGGCGTGGTGCTGGCACTGGCTTCGTTCGCGCTGGTGCCGAGCCTAGGCATCGTGATCAGCCTGTGCCTGGCGCTGGTGGCGGTGCTGGCCGGTATCGGTGGCGGCACCATGCTGCAGCTGGACCGCGCCCGGGTCGTGCACCCGGAGGCGGCCGTGGAAGGCGTACGCTCGGTGCTCAAGGTGCTGGTGATCTTCGCCCTGACCACGCCGTTCTTCTCCTTGTTCGACCAGAAGGCGTCGACCTGGGTGCTGCAGGGCCAGCAGATGAGCATGCCGAGCTGGTTCACCGCCTCGCAGATGCAGGCGCTCAACCCGCTGCTGGTGATGATCCTCATCCCGTTCAACAACCTGGTGTTGTACCCGGCGCTGCGCCGCTTCGGCTTCGAGCCGACCGCACTGCGGCGGATGACCGCCGGCATCGCCTTCAGCGGCCTTGCCTGGATCGTGGTGGGTTGCATCCAGATGGTGATGGACGGCGGCGACGCCATGTCGATCTTCTGGCAGATCCTGCCGTATGCGCTGCTCACCTTCGGTGAGGTGCTGGTGTCGGCCACCGGCCTTGAGTTCGCCTACAGCCAGGCGCCGCCCTCGATGAAGGGCGTGGTGATGAGCTTCTGGAACCTGACCACCACCATCGGTAACCTGTGGGTGCTGCTGTCCAACGCAGCGGTGCGCAACCATGCAGTGACCGACCGCATCGCCAGCACCGGCTTGAGCGAGACGGCTTTCCTGATGTTCTTCTTTGCCGGCTTTGCGTTCATCGCGGCGTTGGCATTTGGCATCTATGCGCGCCGTTACAAGATGGTCGACAACTACCGGGCTGTTTGAACATGCAAGGAATCATCACTCTGATCCTGATCGCCATCACCGCGCTGGTGTCGTGGATGGCGTTCAACAACCGCAAGCTGGCGGACCGGCTGATCCTGTGGCCGCCGGCCATCGACAAGCACAAGCAGTACGACCGGCTGGTGACCTACGGGTTCATCCATGCCGACTTCGGGCACCTGTTGTTCAACATGGTCACCCTGTACTTCTTCGGCCGTTCGATCGAGGTCATCATGCTCGGCATCACCGGGCAATGGTGGGTATATCCGCTGTTCTACCTGGCGGCATTGGTGGTCTCGATCCTGCCCACTTACCTGAAGAACCAGAAGAACCCCAACTACCTGAGCCTGGGCGCGTCAGGTGCGGTCTCGGCGGTGTTGTTCGCCTACATCCTGGTCGCACCCTGGAAGTTGATCCTGGTGATGTTCATCCCGGCGCCGGCCATCATCTATGCCGCCTTCTACGTCGGCTACAGCATCTGGATGGACAAGAAGGGCGGCGACAACGTCAACCACAGCGCGCACCTGGCCGGTGCCGCTTTCGGCGTGATGTTCATGCTGATCATGGAGCCGGAGCTGCTGCAGCATTTCCTGCAGAGTCTGATGAACCCCACCTTCCGCTTCTGATCGGTGGGATGGAACGGGCGGCGTTCCGTATGCGGAAACGCCGGCCAGCCTGGCCGGCGCTGTATTGCTCACCGCACTGGCAAGCTGGGCCGACGCTGCACGGGAACCTCGGGCTGGCTCAGGCCGCGTAGCTGTCGAGCAGGCGCGAATAGACCTCGCTGTCGATCTTCTTGAATTCCCAGCCGTTCGTATCGCCGGCGACGGTCAGTTGGAACAGGCCCTCCAGCAGGGTGGCGTCATGGTCGTTGGACGGGATCTGGACGGTGTTGTCGTTGTCGAACATGGGGCACCTCGACTGCTGTCTGTTGTTTACAGGTGTACACAGCAAAAGCCGTGCCAGCTTTTGAGACGCAGTTCAGGGTTTGATTGCGCGGGCGTGGTCGGAGACGATGTCGAAAAGTGACGTACAGCGGCGTTCCTGTCCGGTCCTGCGCGTCATCACCCCGTCTTCACTCCATCCTTCGCCTGCAGGAGCAGCCATGACCAACAACCCATCATCAGCAAACATCGAACACGACGCCGCCGCGCAGCGGTTCCAGACCGTGGTGGATGGCACGCTTGCAGTACTGGACTACGAACGGCGCGACGGGGTGATGGTCATCACCCACACCGTGGTGCCCGAAGCCATCGGTGGCCGTGGCATCGCCGCGCAGTTGACCCGGTTCGCGCTGGAGCATGCACGCGCTGCGGGCTGGAAGGTGGTGCCTGCCTGCAGTTATGCGGCGACCTTCCTGCAACGTCATGGCGAATATGCGGACCTGCTGGGATAATCGTGCTGGCATGGCCAAGCCCGACCGGGCGGCCGCACAAAACCTTCAAGGGATGACAGGGCATGAACAGGTTGGTATGGGGATCGTCTGCTGCAGCGGTATTGCTGCTGGCGTTGGCGGGGTGCAAGCAGGATGAGCAGGCGGTGCCGGCCACGCCGGCCGCCGAACCGGTGCAGGCGCCGGTAGCGGCTGCGCCAGCGGCCGCCGAGCTGAGCGATGTGATTGAAAACACCCCCAGCTACGTCATCGGCATCAGCTACCCGCCGGCCGCCGCGAAGTATCCGGGGCTGGCGGCTGCATTGAGCGAGTATGCCGGCCACGCCAAGGCAGACCTGTTGAAGTCGGTGTCCGAGCTGGGCAACGACAAGCCCACCGCGCCGTATGAGTTGTCGCTTGCCTTTGACATGCTGGTCGAGACGCCCGCAGTGGTCGCGGTATCCGCCGATGGCAGCAGCTATACCGGCGGCGCGCATGGGCAACCGTTGGTGGCCCGCTTCGTGTGGCTGCCCGAGCAGCAGCGCCTGCTCAAGGCGGAGGATCTTGTGGCCAGTGCCAAGGGCTGGCAGGCGATCAGCGACTTCACCGAAGACAAACTGCTGGAGCAGGCAACGGTGCGCGCGCAGGGCGAAGACATGTCGCCGGAGGAGCAGCAGGCCCAGGTCCGCAACCTGTCCAAGATGATCGATGAAGGCACTGCGGCCGACGCCACCAACTTCAGCCAGTTCCAGCCGGTGATGGATGCGGCAGGCAAGATTTCCGCATTGCGTTTCGTGTTCCCGCCGTACCAGGTGGGGCCGTATTCCGATGGCACGCAGACCGTGGATGTCCCGGCTGCGGTGTTGTTGCCGCATGTGGCGGCGGATTACCGGGGGCTGTTCGCACACCCCTGAACCACAGGAGGTCAGTGATGGATGCGGGGCTGCAACGTCGTGTGGAAGCATTGCTGCAGGAGGCCGACATCACCCCCGGTGGGGATCGGCCGCAGGACCTGGACATCCTCGACCCGCGCTTTTACGCGCGGGTGCTGGCCGATGGCTCACTGGGGTTGGGCGAGAGTTACATGGAAGGCTGGTGGCAGGCCCATTCGCTCGATGGCCTGCTCACTCATCTGCTGGACGCTCGCCTGGACGAGCGCGTGCACGGCGGTGGCGAGGTCTGGGATGCGCTCAAGGCCAAGCTGTTCAATCTGCAGAGCGGGCAGGGCAGCTACGAGGTAGGCAAGCGCCATTACGACCTGGGCAATGACCTCTACCATGCCATGCTGGGTAAACGCCTGGTCTACAGCTGCGGTTACTGGCGCAACGCCAGCAGCCTGGACGAGGCACAGGAAGCCAAGCTGGAGTTGATCTGCCGCAAGCTTGACCTGCGCCCGGGCATGCGCGTGCTGGATATCGGTTGTGGCTGGGGCGAGGCGCTCAAGTACGCGGCCGAGCGCTACGGCGTACAGGGCGTGGGCGTGACCATTTCGCAGGAGCAGGCCGGGTTTGCCCGGCAGCTGTGCGCCGGCCTGCCGGTGGAGATCCGCCTGCAGGATTACCGTGAGCTGGATGAACCCTTCGACGCCATCCTGTCGGTGGGCATGTTCGAGCACGTCGGGGTCAAGAACTACCGCAGCTACTTTGAAGTGGCGCGCCGCTGCCTCGGCGAGGAAGGCCTGTTCCTGCTGCACAGCATCGGCACCAACATCAGCCGCGACCGCACCGACCCCTGGATCGCCAAATACATCTTCCCCAACTCGATGCTGCCTTCGGCAGCACAGATCACCCACGCCATGGAAGGGCTGTTCGTGCTGGAGGACTGGCAAAACTTCGGCACCGACTACGACCGCACCCTGCAGGCCTGGCGCGATAACGTCGAAGCCGCCTGGGATCGTTTGGACCCACGCTACGACGAACGCTTCCGGCGCATGTGGCGCTTCTACCTGGCCGCCTCGATGGCGACCTTCCGCACCCGGCATTCGCAGCTGTGGCAACTGGTGCTGTCCCCGCGCGGGGTGCGGGCAGGGTATCTGGCACCGCGCTGAATCCGGAACGCTGTAACCGCAAAAGTGTTTTAGAAGTTTATATTTCAGTTGTGTATTATTCGGCTCGACCCTGGATGAGCCGACGACCATGAGCAGTTTTAACGTGACCGAAAGCCGGATTGATGCCACCTGCAAGCGGTGGCCCGGCTTCCCGCGCGAGCCGGCGGTGCTGGTGCGGCTGATAAAGGGGGTCTACAAGGCGGTCCATGACCGTGCCAACGGGGTACTGCGCGAGTTCGACCTGAGCCATGCCGAATACAACATCCTGATGATGCTGTATGGCACGCCGGGGCGCCCGCTGACCCCGTCGGAGCTGGCCGGTGCGGCCACCGAAAAGTCAGCCAACATCACCCGGCTCACCGATCAGCTGTGCAACAAGGGCCTGCTGGAGCGTATTCCCGACAGCAGCGACAGGCGCAAGCTCGGCCTGCACCTGACCAGTGACGGCGTGGCCTGCATCCAGAGCCTGTTGCCGAAGATGGGCGAGCTGCTGGTCATGCAGGTACAGGGCCTGGACGCGGGCGAACAACAGCAGCTCGAGGTGCTGTTGAAGAAGATGCTGGCCGGCGTCGAGGCCAACTGAGCACGCCATGGCCGCTACTTCCACGACAGTAAACACGCAGGCCACGGCAACGCCCTGGCATGCGGGAATGGCCGGGTTCCTGAAAGGCGAGGGAGATACCTGGCTGTTCGTATTGCGGACCACGGTGGCGTTCTTTCTCACCGGTTGGCTGGCAATGCGCCTGCAATTGCCACAGCCGGGCACGGCGATGATGACCACCGTCATCGTGATGCACCGGCAGAGCGGCATGGTCCTGGCAAAGGCGTTCTACCGGGTGCTGGGCACCTTGGTCGGCGCGGCCGCCGCATTGCTGATCGTGGGGCTGTTCCCGCAGCAGCGTGAGCCCTTCCTGGTGTTGATGGCACTGTGGATCGCCGGCTGTACCGCCGGCGCCACCTTGCACCGCAACTTCAAGTCCTATGCCTTCGTGCTGGCCGGTTATACCGCTGCGATCATTGCCTTGCCCGTCATCTCCACCCATCCGGGCCAGATCTTTGATTCGGCGGTGGCGCGTATCAGCGAGGTGCTGCTTGGCCTGCTGGTAACCGCGGTGATCAGCGACACGATATTCCCGGTGCGCCTGCGCGATACCCTGCGCGCGGCGGTGTCCAGCCAGTACGGCAGCTTTCTTGATTTCACGCGCGGCGCCCTGCTTGGCGAGACGGCGCGCGGGCAGATGGAACAGGCCCACCTGCGCGTGGTGCGTGATGCGGTGACATTGGAAGACCTGCGCAGTTCAGTGATTTTCGAAGACCCCGAGGCGCGGGCACGCAGCGCCCACCTGCAGCGTTTCAACCAACGCTTCATGGCCGCGTCCACCAGTTTTCAGTCATTGCATCACCTGATCAACCGCCTGCTGCGCCAGCCGGACCCGGCGGTAGGGCGGGCACTGCAGACCCTGTATCAGCCGTTGGGTGCAGCGTTGCAGGCTGGCGATCCGCAGCAGCCCGAGCAGCTTGCCGCGCAGATCCATGCAGTGCGCAGAGGGCTCCCGGCGCACGCAGCACAGCTGCGTACGGTGTTGGCCGATGCGGCAAGGATTGAGGATTTTGCCGTGGGTGCCGAGTTGCTGCGCCGCTTCGTCAAGGAACTGGAGCAATACGTGCTTGCGCGCGGCCAGCTGACGTTGCAGGTTGCGCCAACCCAGGAAGATGCGCGTGCGCATTTCGTGCGCGGCAATGACTATCTGGGCGCCGCGGTGGCCTTCATCCGCACCGCCATCACCATGCTGCTGCTGGGCGCGTTGTGGGCTGCCAGTGGCTGGGCGATGGCGGTCAACGTGATGCTGCTGGCAACCATCTTTTCCGGCCTGTTCGCCACGGTTCCCAGTGCGGCGCGGATGACCGGCAAGGTCGCCTGGGGCTATCTGGTCGGTGTGCTTGCGGCCTATGTGTGCGATTACGCGGTATTGACCAGGATGGAGGGCTATACGCTGCTGGTTGCCGGCCTGCTGCCGTTCTTCCTGATCGGGCCGTACCTGGTCAGTCGTCCCAAGCTGACGGTATTTGGTCTGGGCTATACGCTGGGGCTGGTCAACATGCTGGCCATCAGCGGCGTGCATAGCTTCGACCCGCTGCGTTTTTTCAACGAAGGCACCTCGCACATGTTCGCGATGGGCGCAGCCGTGCTGAGTTTTGCGCTGATGCCGCCATTGGTGGGAACCGCCTGGCTGCGGCGGCGACAGATGGCCGGCCTGCGTGCGCAGGTACGCTTGGCCGCGCAGGCACCGTTGCGCGGCCTCCAGCAGCGTTTTGAAAGCAGCAACAGCGACCTGCTGCACCAGATCGTCATGCACACCGCGCCGGGCAGCAGCGAATCCAGCGAGCAGCTGGCCTGGGCCTTGGCGGTCAACGAGACCGGCCGGGCATTGATCCATCTGCGTCACGACGTGGCGCATGAGCCGGCATTCACCCTGCTGCACCAGCGGGTGGACGCGGTGGTGCAGGCCCTGTCCGCATTCTTCACCCTGCCAAGCGTGGATGGGTGGCAGCGGGCTGACCGGGCGCTGGAAGCGGCGGTGGCATTGGCCCGCGAACAGGCCGGAGAGCGCGGTGTGGCGGCGCGCGTGCTGCTGCATCTGCGCCTGGTTCGCCTGGCGATGGTGGATGACCGCTCGGTCATGGCGGCCTATATCACTGCGTCCGAACCGACCAAGGAGAGCCCTGTCCATGCCCATTGAAATTGCATTCGCAGGAACACTGTTTCCCGGTCTGCTGCTGTTGTTCCTGCTTGTCTGCGTACTGGTGTGGGCCCTGGACACGATTGCCGGCCGTCGCGGCTGGTACCGCGGTGTCTGGCACCCGGCCTTGTTCCGCACCGCGATCTTCATCTGCCTGTTTGGTGGCTTCGGCCTGCTGCTCTTCTGAGAATCTCCCATGTCCCCCAAAGTCCAATCCCTTCTTCGTTTCTCCATCACCGCCGTGGTGGTGGTCATCGCCGCTCTGATCGCAATGGCGATGTGGCGCCATTACATGTATTCGCCGTGGACCCGCGAAGGACGCCTGCGTGCCGAGGTGGTGCGGGTGGCGCCGGACGTCTCCGGCCCGGTCACTACGGTTGCGGTGCGCGACAACCAGTTGGTCAAGCGCGGCGATGTGCTCTACCAGATCGACCCGGCGCGCTACCGGAATGCCTTGAACCAGGCGCGCGGCAATCTGGCCGCCGCACAGGCGTCGGCGCGCGCGGCCGGCGCCAGCATCCAGGTCGCGGCTGCCGGCGCAGCGCAGCAGAGCGCGAACGCCAGCCGTTACGAGCAGCAGTACGAACGCCGCCAGCGCATCACCGGCAGCTTGATCTCCGAAGAATCGCGCACCGATGCGCTCAGTGCGGCGCAGGCAGCGCGCGCCGGTGTGGCGCAGGCGCAGGCCAGCCGCCAACAGGCCAGCGCCTCGCAGCAGCAGGCGTTGGCGGCGGTGGAGCAGGCACAGGCGGCGCTGGATACGGCAGCGTTGAATCTGGAGCGCACCCAGGTGCGCGCACCGGTGGATGGCTACGTCACCAATCTGGAAGTGCGCCAGGGTGACTACGCGACGGCCGGTGCGGCCAAGCTGGCGGTGATCGATACCGATTCGTTCTGGGTCTATGGCTATTTTGAAGAGACCAAGCTGGCAAACCTGCATGTCGGTGACGGCACGCGCGTGCAGCTGATGAGCGGGCAGGAGCTGCACGGTCATATCGAGAGCATCGCGCACGGCATCACCGATGCGGACAGCCCGACCGGCAGTGATCTGCTGGCCAACGTCAACCCGACCTACAACTGGGTGCGCCTGGCGCAGCGTATTCCGGTGCGGATCAAGCTGGATGCGGGATCGCTGGCAAAAAATGTGGTGCTGGCCAATGGCATGACCGCGACGGTGATTGTGGAGGCCGGGCGGTAAGGGTTGGTTGAATCGGTTGCTGATGTGGGGCGGTCGAGCGGCTGAAGCGTAGAGCCGAGGCACAAAGCCAAGGCACAGAGCCAAGACACGGAGCCCCCTCATCCGCCCTTCGGGCACCTTCTCCCGCGAGCGGGAGAAGGGGAGGCTGGCTCTCCGTGTGCTGTTGGTTTGCCGCGCAATGCTTGAGCGCACGCAATGCGTCAGCTCCTCATGATGTTGGACAGCTCCCTCCTCCCGCTTGCGGGAGAAGGTGCCCGAAGGGCGGATGAGGGCGGGCTTTTGACTTAACCCCACCCAGCAAAGAAAACGCCCGGCAAAGCCGGGCGTTTTCATTCCATCAAAACCAGTAGCGACTTACTTGGCAGCAGCACCGGTGGTCAGGCCGCGCTTCTCCAGCAACGGCTCGATCTGCGGCTCATGGCCGGCGAAGTTGCGGAACAGCTCCATCGCGTCAACGCTGCCGCCCTTGGACAGCAGGGTCTTGCGGAAATGGTCGCCGTTGGCGCGCGACAGGCCGCCATTCTCGCGGAACCACTTCTGGGTGTTGGCGTCCAGCACTTCCGACCAGATGTAGGCGTAGTAGCCGGCCGAGTAGCCGCCCATGATGTGGCTGAAGTACGGGGTCTTGTAGCGCGGCGGGACCGGCGCGTAATAGATGCCGTCCTTGACCAGTGCTTCGTGCTCGAACTTCATCACGTCCTTCGGTGCCGGGATCTGGCCAACGCCAATCTGGTGCCAGTTCTGGTCCAGCATCGCCGCGCCCAGGTATTCGGTGGTGGCAAAGCCCTGGTTGAACTTGGAAGCGGCAATCACCTTGTCCAGCAGTGCCTGCGGCATCGCCGAACCGTTCTGGTAATGCTTGGCGTAGTTGGCCAGGATGGTCGGCTCGTCGGACCACATCTCGTTCACCTGCGAGGGGAACTCGACGAAGTCACGCGGCACGGCGGTGCCGGCGAAGTACGGGTACTTCACGTCCGAGAACATGCCGTGCAGCGCATGGCCGAATTCGTGGAAGGTGGTGGTCACTTCATCCCAGGTCAGCAGGGTCGGCTTGCCGGCCGGCGGCTTGGGGATGTTGAGGTGGTTGGCCACCACCGGCTTGTCACCGGTCAGGCCCGACTGCGAGACATAGGCGTTCATCCACGCACCGCCACGCTTGGACTCGCGTGCGTACGGGTCGAAGATGAAGATCGCCAGCTGGCTGCCGTCGGCGTCGAACACGTCATAGACTGTGACGTCATCGTGGTAGACCGGCAGGTCGGTGCGCTGCTTGAAGCTCAGGCCGAACTCCTTGCCGGCGGCGAAGAACACGCCGTTCTCCAGCACGTTCTTCAGCTCGAAGTAGGGCTTGAGCTGCGATTCGTCGAAGTTGTACTTGGCCTGGCGCACCTTCTCGCTATAGAACGCCCAGTCCCACGGCTGCAGCTCGAACGTCGGCTTGCCGGCAGCCTTCTGCTCGCTGTCGATCATCGCCTGCAGGTCGGCGGCTTCGCGCTTGGCGTTGGTCACCGCGGCCGGGGCCAACTGGCCCAGCATGGCGTTGACCGCTTCCGGGGTCTTGGCGGTCTGGTTGCCCAGCGAGTAGCTGGCGAAGTTCGGGAAGCCCATCAGCGCGGCCTTCTCGGCGCGCAGGGTCATGATGCGCGAGACCAGGGCGGTGTTGTCGTACTCGCCACCCTTGCTGCCACGCGAGATGGAGGCTTCGTAGATCTTCTGGCGCAGTTCGCGGTTGGCCAGGTTGGTCAGCGGCGGCTGGCCGGTGGTGTTGAGCAGAGCGATGACGTACTTGCCGTCCAGCTTGCGGGCCTTGGCGGCTTCAGCGGCGGCAGCGATCTGCTCGGCCGACAGGCCGTCCAGCTGCTTGACGTCGTCAACCACGATGAAGGAGGCGTTGACCTCGGCCAGCACGTTCTGGCTGAACTTGGTGCCCAGGTTGGCCAGCTCGGCGTTCATCGCCTTGAGCTTGGCCTTGTCGGCGTCGCCCAGCTTGGCGCCGGCGCGCACGAAGTTGTCGTAGTACTTTTCAACCAGGCGCAGGCTCTCGGCATCCAGGCCCAGCTTGGCGCGGTTGTTGTAGAGGGTTTCGATGCGTGCGAACAGCTTGCCGTTGAGGTTGATGGCGTCGCTGTGTGCGGCGAACTTGGCCGAGTAGTCGCCCTGCAGCTTCTTGCGCGCATCGTTGGTGTCGGCGCCGATCAGCGAGAAGAACACGGTGGTGGCGCGGTCAAGCACGGCGCCGCTGTTTTCCAGCGCGATCAGGGTGTTTTCAAAGGTGGGCGCGGCCGGGTTGTTGGCAATCGCCTCCACTTCCTGCAGCTGCTGCGCCATGCCGGCGTCGAAGGCAGGCGCGAAATCGGCGTCCTTGATCTTGTCGAACTGCGGGTAGTGCAGTGGCAGCGGGCTTTCAGCGAAGAACGGGTTGGCCTGCTGCGCCGACTGGGTGGTCGCCGCGTTCGCGGTCAGGCTGTAGGCCGGCAGGGCAAGGCCCAGGGTCGCGGCAAGGGCGAGGGCGAGACGGGTGTTCAAGGCGGAAACTCCGATAAAAGACTGATCTTCCAGAGTACCTGCCGGCGCCGCCGCGTGGGTGTGTCGAATGGCAGGGTTGCGCTGAAAGGCCACATCTTGCATGCCGTTGGCGCCGTGATGGCGTACGCTGGCCGCCTTGACTGGAGCTGCGCCATGCCCAATGCATTTGATTTCGAGCTGCCCGCGCTGGATGGCAGTCCCCTGCCGCTGGCAAGGTTTGACGGCAAGGTGCTGCTGATCGTCAACACCGCTTCCAAATGCGGTTTCACCCCGCAATACCAGGGGCTGGAGCAGCTGTGGCAGACGCTCGGGCCGCAGGGTCTGGTAGTGCTGGGCTGCCCGTGCGACCAGTTCGGCCATCAGGAGCCGGGTGATGCCGAGGACATCCAGGCCTTCTGCAGCCTCAATTACGGTGTCAGCTTCCCGATGTCGGCCAAGCTCAAGGTCAACGGAGCCGACGCTGATCCGCTATGGCAGTGGCTGCAGCGGCAGAAGCGCGGTGCCCTGGGCATCGCCGCGATCAAATGGAACTTCACCAAGTTCCTGATAGGCCGCAACGGCCAGGTGGCCGCCCGCTACGCCCCCACCGCGCGCCCGGAAGCGCTTGAAGCCGATATCCGGGCGGCGTTGTAACGCGTTGTGGCAGCGGCGCAAGCCGCTCCCACGGTGTTGCTTACTTCTCGACGAAGGCGCGTTCGAACACGTAATGGCCGGCAGTGCCGATACGGGTTGAGGCCTGGAAGCCACGGGCATCGAGCACGCTGCGCAGGTCGGCCAGCATGTGCGGGCTGCCGCAGATCATGAAGCGGTCGTTGGCCGGGTCCAACGGGGGCAGCCCCAGGCTTTCCTGCATCTGCCCGCTTTCCATCAGTGAGGTCAGCCGGCCCTGGTTGGGGAAGGGCTCGCGGGTGACGGCCGGGTAGTACAGCAGCTTGTCGCGGACGATGTCGCCGAGGATTTCATCGTTCGGCAGTTCTTCCTCGAAGTACTCGCGGTAGGCCAGGTCGCTCTCGAAGCGCACGCCGTGGCAGACGATGACCTTCTCGAAACGCTCATAGGTTTCCGGGTCCTTGGCCACGCTCAGCCACGGCGCAAGGCCGGTGCCGGTACCCAGCAGATAAAGATGCTTGCCCGGATGCAGATCGCTGATCAGCAAGGTGCCGGTGGGCTTCTTGCCGACCAGCACCTTGTCGCCGGGCTTGAGGTGCTGCAGGCGCGAGGTCAACGCGCCGTCCTGCACCTTGATGCTGAAGAAGTGAAGCTGCTCTTCCCAGTTGGCGCTGGCGATGGAATAGGCACGCATCAGCGGGCGGGCGCCTTCGTTTTCCAGCCCGATCATCACGAACTGGCCATTCTCGAAGCGGAAGCCGCTGTCGCGGGTGGTGGAGAAGCTGAAGTAGGCGTCCGTCCAATGACGGACTTCAAGCACCGTTTCGGCGCCAAAAGCGGAAGACATGCCGTGATTCGTAGATGGGAGACCTGCGTATTCTAGCCGACTTCGTTCAAATAAGAATAAATCTCATTTGAACGGCATTGTCAGGGTGGGGCCGGCATTCCAGAACCCTGTAGTGCCGAGCATGGCTCGGCACTACAAGTTATGCCTTATCTGTAGCCGGCGGCTTGCAGCTCGAACAGTTCGGCGTAGCGGCCGCCTTCGATCATCAGCTCCTCATGGGTGCCACTGGCCTCGATGCGGCCGTCGGCCAGCACCAGGATGCGGTCGGCCATGCGTACCGACGAAAAGCGGTGCGAGATCAATACCGCGGTACGGTTGTCCGACAGTTCCTTGAAACGCTGGAACACTTCGAACTCGGCGCGTGCATCCAAGGCGGCGGTCGGCTCGTCGAGGATCATCACCTGCGCATCGCGCATATAGGCGCGGGCGATGGCGATCTTCTGCCACTGGCCGCCGGACAGGTCCACGCCGGTCTTGAAGCGGCGGCCGATCAGCTGGTCGTAACCGGCGGGCAGGGCGTCGATCACCTCATCGGCAAGCGCGCGGTGGGCGGCGTCGCGGATCCGTGTGCTGTCGCCCATGGCTTCGACCAGGCCGACACCGATGTTCTCGCCGGCAGACAGGTGGTAGCGCACGAAGTCCTGGAAGATCACCCCCATGTTGGCGCGCAGGTCATCCAGGTCGTACTCGCGCAGATCGCGGCCGTCCAGCAGGATGCGGCCCTCATCCGGGTCGTACAGGCGGGCCAGCAGCTTGACCAGGGTGGTCTTGCCGGCGCCGTTCTCGCCAACCAGGGCGATGACTTCACCGGCCTGCAGTTGGAAGCTCAGATTGCGCACGGCCCAGCGCTCGGCATCGGGGTAGCGGAAGCCGACGTTGTCGAACACGAAGCCTTCGCGGATCGGGCGCGGTATCGCCACGGCGTCCGGGCGCGAGCGGATTTCCGGTTCGATGGCGAAGAACGAGAACAGGTCGTCCAGGTACAGCGCCTGCCCCGCCACCTGCGAGAAGCCGGTCAGCAGGCCTTCCAGCAATTGCCGCAGGCGCAGGAAGCTGCCGGACAGGAAGGTCAGGTCGCCGATGCTGAAATCGCCGCGGATGGTGCGCCAGGCGATATAGGCGTAGGCGGTGTAATACCCCAGCGTGCCCAGGGCCGCCAGCAGGGTGCCCCAGATCGCCCGCTTGCGCGCCAGCGCGCGGTTGGCCTTGTAGAAACGTTCGGCCAGCAGCTTGTAGCGGTCAATCAGGAAACGGTTGAGGTTGAAGATCTTCACCTCCTTGGCCGTTTCCACGCTGGCGCCTACCTGGCGCAGGTAATCGAGCTGGCGGCGCTCCGGCGTCCAGCTGAAATTGAGCGAGTAGCCCAAGGTGTTGAAGTGCGATTCGCCGATGAAGGCCGGCACCAGGGCGATCGCCAGCAGCACGATCAACCACGGCGCATAGACGATCAGGCCGGCGGCAAAACTGATCACGGTGATGCTGTCCTGCACCTGGCCGAACAGCTGGCTCATCAGGCTCATGCGGCCCATTGTCTGGCGCCGGGCGCGGTCCAGCTTGTCCTGCAGGTCCGGGTCTTCGAAGTCTTCCAGGTCCAGCTCGGCGGCGTGCTCCATCAGGCGCACGCTGGTGGCGTTGGTGAACAGCTCGGACAGCAGCGAATCGGCGTAGTTGATCAGCCGGCCGAGCAGGTCCGAGCTGATCGCGATGGCCAGTTCCAGCAACAGCAGCTCAAGCAGGGTGTTGAGGTAACCGCTGGAGAACGCCTCGGCCAGCGGGGGCATGGCACCGGCACCGGCCAGGCGTACCGCCTCGTCGATGATCAACTTGCCCACATACAGCATCGCCACCGGCATCAGCGCGCGGATCAGGCGCAGGCCAAGGCTGGTCATGGTCAGCCAGCGGCTGGTCTGCCATACCTGCCGCAGGAACGGCGGCAGGTTGCGCATGGCATTCACGCGCTCGCGGAAGCTGGGTTTCTGGGTGGATGCTGGCGCGGCGGCGGGGTGGGGCATGGGTGACTCAGGCGGCGAGGTGCCACTTCAGGTTACCCGCAAAGGCGCGGCCCGTAGCTGCTGCCGCGTTCAACCGTCCTTGCCCAGATCGATATCGCCCATCTGCGCATCATCGCGGCCGTCCGGGTTGTCGCGTATCGCTTCACCCGGTGCGCCGAAAGAGCGCTTGCCGCTGTCCACATGAAGGTGGCTGACCACCTTGCGCACGCCTTCAATGGCGGCCACGACGGCTTCCACCTGGTGCTTGGCCTCGCTGCTGGGCACATCGCCGGACAGCGTCACCTGGCCATCCTTCACCTGTGCCAGCACCTGCGATGACTGCGCCTGCTTGCCGAGGGTGCGGACGACTTCATCGCCTATCAGGGAGTCGGGGCGTTCTACGGCCATGGTGGGATCCTTTGGTAACGGGAGGATCCACCATGGCCGATGCGGTGTGAGCTTGGTGTTACTTGGGGGGCTTTGCTCCCTCCCTTTGCCGCAGGCAAGGGGAGGGCCGGGGAGGGGTGCCCTTGTTCTTGCTGTTGCTTTTGCTTCTTTGCTTGCACCGTCATTCCGGCGCAGGCGGGAAGCGCCTCAGCTGCGCGGCCCTTCCGGCGGTGGCGGTTCCGACGATTGCAGCGCCACGGGCAGGTGCCAGCCGAAATGCATCGCCATCATCCGCAGGCCAAAACACAAGCCGGCGCCGACCAGCGCACAGGGCAAGGGCGGCAGGCCCAGCCAGTAACCCACGGCGACAACCGCCGCACCGGCCAGTGCTGCGACGGCATACAACTCGGCCTGCAGCACCAGCGGCACCTGCGCCAGCAATACGTCACGGGCGATGCCGCCGCCGATGCCGGTCAGCATGCCCAGCGCCGCAGCCATCGGTGGATCGATGCCGTAGGCCAAGGCCTTCTGCGTACCGGCTACCGCAAACAGTGCCAAGCCCATCGCGTCGAACATCCGCACCGGGTATTGCATGCGCTCGATCAGTGGTGCCCAGAAGAAGGTGACGATGCCCGCGGCCAGGGTGATCGCCGGGTAGCGCCAGTCGCTGATCGCCGCCACCGGGGTGGCACCGATCAGCAGGTCGCGGGTGATGCCGCCGGCCAATGCGGCCGCGAACGACAGCACCAGCACGCCGAAGATATCCAGACGCCGGCGCACACCCATCGTTGCCCCGGACAGGGCGAAGACGAAGGTGCCGATGAGGTCGAGGATCAGTACGAGGGTTCCCATGCGCGGTATTGTGCGGTGTCGCGCCGGCGGCGGCCATCAGCCCGTTCTGGAATGATGGCCGGCGCTGTTACGGGCGATCAGGGCAGTGGCGGCAACAGGCTGGCGCCGAGGCGGTTCCAGGCGTTGATCACGGCTACCGCCATGCTCAGGTCGCTGATGCCCTTGTCATCGAAATGTGGCGTCAATGCGTCGAATGCGTCCTGCGAAGGTGCGCCATCCGGCAACCGGGTCATGGCTTCAGCCCAGCCCAGCGCGGCGCGTTCGCGCGCATCGAAGTAACGGCTTTCATGCCAGGCCGGCAGCGTGTCCAGCTTGCGCGGCTCGATACCGGCCTTGCGCAGCGCGGTGCCGTGCATGTCCATGCAGTAGCCGCAGCCATTGATCTGCGAGACGCGCAGGAACACCAGCTCCTGCAGTTCGTGGTCGATGCTGCTGTCATGCACGGCCTTGCTGGTGGCCAGCAGGCCCTTGAAGGCATCGGCGGCCAGGCGGGTATAGGGAACGCGGGGGAAGGTGGTGTTGGACATCAGTGGGCTCCAGAAGGCCGGAATGGCCATCTTTCACAGCAAGGACGTGGCAGCGCCGCTGCGCGTGACAAGCGCTGGCAGTTTTTCTGGATTGAGCACGCTGTACATCGCCGCGATGCGCCCATCCACCACCTCGATGGTGGTGAACGAAGCCAGCTTGCCGTCGGCAAAACGCAGGATGGCAGGCTCGCCGTTGACGTAGCCCAGCCGCGCAGGCAGGGCGCCGCCGCGACGGGCAATGGCCCAGTACAGCCGGCCAATGCGTTCGGCGCCGTGCAGCGGCCGGATTGCCGCAGTGACCACACCGCCGCCATCGGAGAGCGCGACGGCGTTGGCATGCAACAGCGCCTGGATGGCGGGGCTGTCGCCACGCTGCGCAGCCTCCATGAAGCGTTGCAGCAGTTGCTGGTGCTGCGCCGGTGCAGCGTTGAAGCGTGGCGCGCCGGTCTGCAGGCGCTGCTTTGCCCGACGCACCAGCTGCCGGCAGTTGGCTTCGCTATGGCCAAGCAGGTCGCCGATCTGCCGGTAATCGTGGTCAAACGCTTCCTTCAGCACAAAGGCGGCGCGCTCCTCCGGCCCCAGTTGCTCCAACAGGGTGAGGAAGGCCATCGACACTTCGTCGGCGACGGCATGTGCCTGGGCGGGATCGGCGGAGGCGTCGCCCTCCAGGTTGACCTGCCAGGGCTCGGGCAGCCACGGCCCGACATAGTGCTGGCGCTCACGCTTGGCCGCACGCAGGCGGTCCAGGCCCAGCCGGGTGGTGGCGGTGACCAGCCAGGCTTCGGCATCGCGGATGGTGCTGATGTCGGCGTTGGCCCAGCGCAGCCAGGCGTCCTGGACGATGTCCTCGGCATCCACGCGGCTGCCCAGCAGGCGATAGGCCAGGGCGAGCAGGCGCGGGCGATGGTTCTGGAAGATGGTTTCGGCGTTCATATGAGCTGGACGGCGCAGGGCAGGCGGGTGTGACAGCCCCACTTTGCCCGAACAATACCCAGCTGTTGTAGGAGCGGCGTCAGCCGCGAAGCTGGTGGAAGGACAGATACCCGGCTTCGCGGCTGACGCCGCTCCTACAACCAAGGGCGGGCAGCGCTGCAGCGCCCCAAGGCGTAAAATGGGTGGCTGAACCCCCGCCAGCCTTCAGCAAGCGAGCAAGCCCGTGACATCGATCAAGCAGGAAGACCTCATCCAGTCCGTCGCCGACGCGCTGCAGTACATCTCGTACTACCACCCGGCCGACTACATCAAGAATCTCTCCGCCGCCTACGAGCGCGAAGAGTCGCCGGCGGCCAAAGAGGCCATCGCCCAGATCCTGATCAACTCGCGCATGTGCGCCGAAGGCCACCGGCCGATCTGCCAGGACACCGGCATCGTCACCGTGTTCCTGGAGATCGGCATGAATGTGCGGTGGGACGACGCCACCATGGGTGTCGAGGACATGGCCAATGAGGGCATCCGCCGCGCCTACGCCTACCCGGACAACAAGCTGCGCGCCTCGGTGCTTGCCGACCCGGCCGGCAAGCGTACCAATACCAAGGACAACACTCCGGGCGTGGTCAACGTCAAGGTTGTGCCGGGCAATACAGTCGACGTGATCGTCGCCGCCAAGGGTGGTGGTTCCGAGGCCAAGAGCAAGTTCGCCATGCTCAACCCCTCCGATTCCATCGTCGACTGGGTGCTCAAGACCGTGCCGACCATGGGCGCTGGCTGGTGCCCGCCGGGCATGCTCGGCATCGGCATCGGTGGCACCGCCGAGAAGGCGATGCTGCTGGCCAAGGAATCGCTGATGGAGCCGATCGACATCACCGATCTGCAGGCACGCGGCGCCTCCAACCGTGCCGAAGAGCTGCGCCTGGAACTGTACGAAAAGGTCAACGCGCTGGGCATCGGCGCCCAGGGCCTGGGCGGCCTGACCACGGTACTGGACATCAAGGTCAAGGATTTCCCGACCCACGCCGCCAACCTGCCGGTGGCGATGATCCCGAACTGTGCCGCCACCCGCCACGCTCACTTCACCCTGGACGGCAGCGGCCCGGTGATGCTGGACCCACCGTCGCTGGAAGACTGGCCGCAGATCACCTACGACGCCTCCAAGGGCACCCGCGTCGACCTGGACAACATCACCCCGGAAGAAGTGGCCAATTGGAAGCCGGGCCAGACCCTGCTGCTCAACGGCAAGCTGCTGACCGGTCGTGACGCCGCGCACAAGCGCATGGTCGACATGCTCAACAAGGGCGAGCAGCTGCCGGTCGATCTGAAGGGTCGCTTCATCTACTACGTCGGCCCGGTCGATCCGGTACGTGACGAAGTGGTGGGCCCGGCCGGCCCGACCACGGCCACCCGCATGGACAAGTTCACCCGCCAGATCCTGGAGCAGACCGGTCTGTTGGGCATGGTCGGCAAGGCCGAACGGGGTCCGGCGGCGATCGAAGCCATCCGTGACAACAAGTCAGCCTACCTGATGGCCGTGGGTGGTTCGGCGTATCTGGTGTCCAAGGCGATCAAGGCATCCAAGGTGGTTGGTTTTGCCGACCTGGGCATGGAAGCGATCTACGAGTTCACCGTGCAGGACATGCCGGTGACCGTGGCGGTCGATTCCACCGGTGAGTCGGTCCACAAGACTGGTCCGCGCGAATGGCAGGCACGCATCGGCAAGATTCCGGTGATTGTGGAATAAGCCAGCGCGTTCCTCGACGAGGGATGGCAATCAGACAGCCCGGGCGTATGCTCGGGCTGTTTTAATTTCGGGATGGCGGACATGCATACACGGATGTGGGCGGGCTTGGCAGCTGTACTGCTGGCGATGACGGGCTGTTCCAGCGGAGGTGGTTGGAGTGAGCCGCCACGCAACGATCCAGCTGCCTGCGTGAGCTATTGCCAGACCACCTACCAGCGCTGCACGGCCACCCCTGGCAACTACGGCGACTGCGGTGAGGCCAACAGAAACAACCAGTGCGACAAGATCAGCAACCCTGAGCTCCGCGGGGCCTGCCAGACCTCACAGGCGTTCTGCCAGAACCGCTCGGCCGCGTCGGTATGCGGTGAACGTCTGAACAGCTGCATGGCCAGCTGCAATTGAATCCGGGCAATTCGAGTCGCTGCTGCGTAGAGCAGAGCCTGCGGCGCCTGCAGCGCGGTCTATACGGCCCTGCCGAGCACGGCTCGGCACTACCTGCTTGTGCTCCCTCCCTTTGGCGTAGCCAAGGGGAGGGTTGGGGAGGGGTGCTTTCGGCTGCAGCTATCGCTTCAGCGCCTTCATTGCTTTCGTAAATCCTGCAGCTTAGTCGATACGGCCCTGCCGACCATGGCTCGGCACTACCTGCTTTTGCTCCCTCCCTTTGGCGTAGCCAAGGGGAGGGTTGGGGAGGGGTGCTTTCGGCTGTAGCTGTTGCTTCGCCGCCTTCATTGCTTTCGTAAATCCTGCAGCTTGGTCGATACGGCTCCTGCCGAGCATGGCTCGGCGCTGCCTGTTCTCCCGTTGTCCTGTCTCCCCGCCGCGGAAACGGCGCGCGGTTAGAATGCCGCTTCACCCGCCGGGAAATCAGCGCATGTCAGTTGTTCTGTACGGATCGCAAAGTACCGCTTCATTGGTTGTGCATTGGTTGTTGATTGAACTCGGCGTCGAGCACGAATTGCGGCAGTTGGATTTCGAACGCAGTGAGCAGAAGTCGCCCGAGTTCCTCGCGATCAATCCTGCCGGTCGTGTGCCGGCGTTGATCATCGATGGCCAGGTGCTGACAGAGTCTGCTGCCATTGCCATGCAGTTGGCCGACCTGTATCCGCAGGCGGGCTTCGCGCCGGCACCGGGCAGCCGTGAGCGCGGCGATTACTACCGCTGGATCTGCTTCTGTGTGTACACCCTGATGCCGGCGTATCGCAGCTGGTTCTATCCGGATGAACCGGCCGGCCCGGCAAGCGAGGCCGAGGTCAAGCAGCGTGCCCGCGTGCAGCTGGAAACGGCGTGGCAGCGGGTGGCCGACCACCTCGCCGCGCACGGGCCCTACATGCTCGGCGAGCAGCTGTCGGTGGTGGACTTCATGCTGACCATGTTGATGCGCTGGAGCCGCAACATGCCGCGTCCGACCGACAGCTGGCCGGTGCTGGCGGCACACGCCGCACGGATGAAGGCGCGGCCTGCGTTTGCCGAGGTCTATCGGCGTGAGGGAATCAACGACTGGTGGTGAGGCTGTGTAGCGGGAGTGCGCAGGCAAGCGTGGCTTCACGGCTTGCCTCGCTCCTGCAACTGCTGCAGCGCCCGGGGTTCAGTCCACATGATCCTCGAACTTGCGCCCGCCCTGGAACGGCATCAGGTGCTGTTTGACGATGCCGTTCGGTACGGTTTCCAGCTTCATGACGCCGTATTCCTGCGGCCACTGCGCCTGGTCGCGCGGCAGCTTGAAGGTGCCCATCAACATGTCCACCAAGGGCAGGTGGATGGCGTAGTTGACGTCGATGTACTCATGTTGCCGCGCATGATGCCAGTGGTGATAGCGCGGCAGCACCAGCAGGTATTCAAGCCAGCCAAAGCGGATGCCCAGATTGGCGTGGGCCAGGACCGCCTGCAGGCCGACCAGGATCACATAGGCGTTTACCGCCGGCGTGGAAAACCCCAGTATCAGCAAGGGCAGCAGCACCGCACTGCGGGTCAGCACGATCTCGACGAAATGCACGCGTGAGCCGGCCAGCCAGTCCATGTGCCGGCTGGAATGGTGCACGGCGTGGAAGCGCCAGAGCCAGGGAACGTTGTGATAGGTGCGATGCAGCAGGGCCTGGGCCATGTCCGCCACGAACACCGCGATCAGGAACTGTGCCCACACCGGCAGCGACTGGATGGCCTGTTTCAACGCAGGGAAGGCGGCCAGCCCGGCGATGGTCGAGGTGGAGGCGGTAACCAGGATCAGGATGAACTGCACCAGCACATGGCTCATGAAGAAATACGCCACGTCGGTACGCCAGCCGGGGCGCAGCGGCGACAGCTCGCGCTTGCCGAGGTAGCGCTCCAGCGGCACGAAGACCAAGGCCGAAAAGAACAGCGACAGCACGAACCAGTCCAGGCCCAGTGAATAAGGTGTCTGCCCGATGGCATCGAACTGCACGTTGCTGCCACCGAGCAGTACCGCCAGCGTCGCACTGCCCACGCCAACGGTGGCGATGCGCTTGTTGCGGTCACGCAGGATCGCCAGGGTGCCCATGATGAAGGCGGCGGCCAGTCCGACCAGCAACAGGTGGCGGGCAAACTGTTCGTTGTAGACCGCGCGGAATTCGCGGCTGGTCAGCAGCTCGGGAAAGTGGAAGCAGGCGACCGCCAACAGGCTCAGTACCCCGAGCAGTGCAGAGCCATAGGCAAAAAACGAGCGGCGGGCACGGGCCATTGCGGACTTCCTGTCTTGGACGGGCCGATTCTGCCTGTCTCTGCTGAACGGGGGAAGTAGGCCGGCGCGTTGCCGGTCGCCCACTTCACGCCGGTTGGGCAGGCGCCGGGTTAGCCTCGCAGCCAGTGGGCAAGCGTTCGGCTTGGGCCGGCATGCCAGCAATCGTCTGGAGTGGATGGATGAGCGGATTGAGTGTTCCGGTAAGTGCGGATGACCACATCCAGGGTCGCCTTGACGCGCCTGTCGTGTTGGTGGAATACGCCGATTACCAATGCCCTTATTGCGGCGAGGCGTTCTCGCTGGTCAAGCGCCTGCAGCAACGTTTCGGCGAGCAGCTGTGCCTGGTGTTCCGCAACTTCCCGCTGGTGCAGGCGCACCCGCAGGCGTTGCCGGCGGCCATCACGGCCGAGTACGCCGGCGCCCACGGCAAGTTCTGGGAGGCGCACGATGCGCTGTTCCGCAGCCAGCAGCAGCTGGGCGAGGTGGTGTATCGCGAACTGATGCGCGAACTGGGCCTGTCCGAGCAGGATCTGGCGGCGGCGATGGATGACAACCACAACCTGCTACGCATCCAGCGTGACATCGAAAGCGGCGTGCGCAGTGGGGTCACCGGCACACCTGCGTTCTTCATCAACGGCGAGTTGTTCCAGCCGCAGAAGAGTTTCGAGGAACTCTACGACGCGATCATGCAGGCTCTCGCCGCAAAGCAGTGAGGCAGCGGGGCGCAGCCGTGCGCTGCGTCCCTGGGCCGATGTTTTTCAGCTGATCAGGCCGAGCACGGTTTCCGGCGGCCGGCATAATGCCGTG
Organism: Stenotrophomonas nitritireducens; assembly: GCF_001700965.1. NCBI lineage: Bacteria > Pseudomonadati > Pseudomonadota > Gammaproteobacteria > Lysobacterales > Lysobacteraceae > Stenotrophomonas > Stenotrophomonas nitritireducens. Next base: position 225,447 of record NZ_CP016756.1, on the reverse strand, counting down.
CCCTTGGTGGTACGCACGATGGGGCGGTTGATCAACGCAGGGTGCTGGCTCATCGCCTGGATCAGCGCCGCCTCGTCATCGAGCTTGCTGGCCAGGCCCAGTTCCGAATAAGCGGCTTCCTTGCTGCGCAGCAGATCGCGCGCAGGCATGCCCATCTCGCCGAGCAGCTCGCGCAGTTGGGGCGGCGAGGGCGGCGTGTCGAGGTAGTTGATCACCTCCACCTCGACGCCTGCCTCCTGCAGCAAAGCCAGGGCGCCGCGCGAATTGGAACAGCGGTTGTTGTGCCAGATGGTGGCCCGCATGGCTTAGAACCACTCCAACAGCGACACGCCAAGACCGATGTAGGTGGCGCGGTGGTTGTAGTCGATCATGCTTTCGCCATAGCCATCAAACACCTGCACGTGGCCGCGCAGCAGGTTGTTGATCGGGAAGCCGTAGTCCACCTGTACCGAGCCGTGCGCGCGGTCGCCGCTGCGCAGCGAGTGGCGGCCGGTGATGGCCAGTTCGTGGCCATTGCGGTTGTAGACCAGGGTGGCGTCGCCGCGCCCCATGTAATCCTGGATGTCCGGGTTGTTGTCGTCGCGGCGCCCTTCCGGGATGCGGTACCAGGGGCGCAGCATGATGGCCCAGTTGTCGCGATCCAGGCCAACATTCATCACCACCCGGTTCCAGCTGCGCGAGAGCGGATCGCTGCGGCCGTTGGACTGGTGGTTGAGGCTGATGCCGGTCATGCGGCCATTCCAGCCGAACAGCGAATAGCCGTTGCGGAAGGTCAGCATCACTTCCGGCTCGTAATTGGTCTCGCGGAAGGGGCGCGACAGCTCGCTGTTGTAGGCCTGCCAGCGCGAACTCTGGGTATAGCCGACCCAGATGTCGCCGTTGTCGCCAAACAGGTTCTCGGCCACCTTGGTCTTGAAGCTGAGCTGGAACTTCAGCTCGGTGCTGTCCAGTTGTTCGGACTCGGTGACCGTGTTGTTCGGGTTGGGCGAATGCGGCATCTCATTCGGCTTGCTGCTCCAGAACGCCGGCAGCAGGTAGACCGGCTTGTAGGCGCGCAGCTGGTACAGGCCCAGCTTGGAGTCCTTGGCCAGCTCCCAGCGGCTGTCCAGCAGTGAGCCACGGCCGGCATTGGCGGCGGCCGAGGCCAGCTCGTCATGGGCGAACAGTTCGTTGCGACGCGGCAGGGGCTCATCCAGCTCCTTGGCTGCGGCTTTGGCCTCCTTGCGCGCCTGCAGCGCCGCGGCGGCAGCGGCATCGGCGGCGCGGGTGTCCGGCGCATTGCGGCCGAGCGCATTGTCATAACAAGCCAGGCGGGTGGCGTCGGTCTCCAGCGCGAAACAGGCCTGCGGCGAGGCCGGGGTGGTCAACGATTCCTGGGCAAGGGCGGAGGCGCTGGCACCGCTCAGGATCAGCAGCAGGGCAGGTGAAAGGGCGGGGCTGTGCATGGGTTCCATCCGGTCGCGGTGGGGTGGCCGGGCCGAGCCGATCAGGCGGTGTCGCCGATCGGCATCAGTGGCAAGGTGGGGATTGTCGGTGATTCGCCTGTCCAGAGGGAGTCAAGACGCCTTCAGAAGAACCATGCCAGGGCGAACACGCCGATCATGGCGACCGCCAGGCCAAGCTTCAGTGCCACCCCCAGGACGATGCCCAGCCAGGTGCCGAAGCCGACCTTGGTGGCCTGGCCCAGCTGGCGGCCGTGCAGGTATTCGCCGCCCAGCGCGCCGATGAATGGCCCCACGAACAGGCCGATGGGCATGAAGAACAGGCCCGCGACGGTGCCGATGGCCGATCCGATCAGGGCCAGCTTGCTGGCGCCCACCTTCTTGGCGCCGGCGATGGTGGAGATCACGTCGACGATGACCGAAATGACCGTGAGCACCCCCAGCACCACCAGCGGTACCCAGCCGACCCGGTTGAAGCCTTCCCCCCACGCGGCCAGCAGCAGGCCGGCGAAAACCAGTGGAACCCCCGGCAGCGCGGGCAGGATGATGCCGGCTATGCCGACAACCACCAGCAGGGCGCCAACCAGATAGAAGATGAATGAATAGTCCATGTTTACTCTGAAGGGGGTCCAATAGGGGTTGACTTTAACGTGTTGCGCGGTGTTGCAATTTGATTTGGCCCGAGTTAACTTGCAGCCGCTGAGCTTGGCAAGGTCACCGTGAATCGTGGCCTGATGGGTAGATCGAAGGATTTGCTACATCGTTGCACCTCGCTTCCTCCTTGCAACCAGCCGCCTTACCGGGCGTAACCATCAAACGAGAGAGTTACAGGGAGTTAGTCGAGATGTCTGATCGCGAAACCGGTACCGTCAAGTGGTTCAACGACGCCAAGGGCTTCGGCTTCATCAGCCGTGAGAATGGTGAGGACGTGTTCGTACACTTCCGCGCCATCCAGACCCAGGGCTTCAAAAGTCTGAAGGAAGGCCAGCAGGTCACCTTCACCGTCGTGCAGGGCCAGAAGGGCCTGCAGGCTGACGCCGTACAACCGGTCTGAACCGGCCGGCAGTCCAGCCAAAAAAAGGCCCGCGCAAGCGGGCCTTTTTTCAACCATGATGCGGCCGGCTCAGCGGATCACCACGCGACCATTTACCACGCGCACGTAGGTGTTCTCGCGGATGCCGCCCAGGTCCTTCTGGTTGACCACGATCACGCGGCCATCGTCCATGCGCACCTGGATGTCGTACGAGTTGCCGGTGACGTTCTGCTGGATCTTGTTGCCGGCCAAGGCACCACCAACGGCACCTGCCACGGAGGCGATGTTCTGGTTGCCCTTGCTGCCGCCGGTCTTGTCGGAGATCTCATGGCCGGCCACGGCACCAACGATGCCGCCGAGGATCGCGCCGGTGGCGCTGGGCGCCGTGCGGCCGGAGGCGACAGTGTCGATGCGGGTGACGATGCCGCAATCGGTGCAACGGTTCTGGTTGTAGTTGCCGTTGTTGCTGCCGTAGCTGCCACCATTGTTGTAGCTGCCGCCGTAACCGGGCGACGTGGCACAGCCCGCCAGGGCCAAGCTGGCAATCGCGCCTGCAGCGATCAGTTGGATCTTCATGGTGTCTCTCCTTGCCAAATGGGAATTGGGTACACGTGCGTGACCTGCGGCGAAGATCGTGCGGTTTTACATGTGAATGGAGGGCCAATCACATGTGAAGAACGCGCTTACGTAGTTGAAGCACTGCTTACTTACTTGAAATCCTGATGGCACGACTTGCAGTCGCTGCCTATTTTTTGCACCGCAGCAGCCAGGGTGGCGCAATCTGCCGGCGGCTTGGCCAGTGCGTCGTTCAAGGTCGCGCGGAAGCGACTGGCGTGCTGCTGGAAGCGCTGGTCATCGCGCAACCCGGGAAAGGCGGTTTCCAGATCGTTTGCCAGGGCGCGCAGGGTCTGCAGTCGCGGCGTGGTGTCGGCGACGCTGCAGCGGTTCTGCTTCTGGCTGTCGGCGAGCAGTTGCGCCTGCTTGGCCATCACCGTCATCAGGCTGCCGGGGAAATGGTCCTGGCGGGCCTGGATGGCGCGCATTCCCATCACCGTGGCAATCACGCCGATCAGCAGGCCGGCGATCAGGACAAACAGATAGCGCGAGGCGGTAGAGGGTTTGCGAACGGGTGCGGGATCGGACATTGCGTTGGCTCCGGGCTGCAGGGCTGGGGATGCGACTGGCGCCATTATGCAGGGGCGCAGGCGATGACCGCGTCATGGTGCCGGACAACCGGCCAGCACGGAGGTCGCCGGCTCGCGGCGAAGCGGGGCCAGGGCGTAAAATGCGCCGATGAAAGAAGAATTGCGTGAGCGCTTTGCCGGCATCGACCGGCTTTACGGGGCAGGTAGCATCGCCCACCTGAGCGGTTGCAAGGTCGCCGTGGTCGGCATGGGCGGGGTTGGCTCGTGGGTGGTGGAGGCATTGGTGCGTTCGGCCGTCGGCCAGCTCTGCCTTATCGACGCCGATGACATCTGTGTTTCCAATACCAACCGCCAGCTGCCGGCGATGGCCGGGCAGTACGGGCGAAACAAGGCGCTGGCCATGGCCGAGCGTTGCCGGGCGATCAACCCGGATGTGCAGGTCGAGGCGGTGGAATCCTTCCTGACCACCGCCAACATGGCCGAGTTGCTGGACCGCGGTTTCGACCTGGTGATCGACGCCTGCGACAGCTTCCGGGTGAAGGTGGAAACCATCGCCTGGTGCCGCCGCCGCAAGCTGCCGCTGATCACCGTAGGCGCTGCTGGCGGGCGCACCGACCCGACCCTGGTGCGGGTGCGTGATGTGTCGCGTACCGAGCACGACGCGATGATGGCGTTGATCCGCAAGAAGCTGCGCAGTGATTTCAATTTCCCGAAGAACGCGCAGCGTTACTTCGGCGTGCCGGCGATCTATTCGCTGGAAAACGTGAAGTACCCGCAGGCCGATGGCAGCGTCTGCGGCCTGCGGCCAAACCTGGGTCCGGACGAGGCATTGAAGCTGGACTGCGGCGGCGGGCTGGGCGCCGCTACGCACATCACCGGCGCATTCGCGTTCGTGGCGGTGGGCAAGGCGTTGGAGATGCTGCTGAAGAAGCGCGCATAAAAGCATGCGGGCTTGTAGGAGCGGCGTCAGCCGCGAAGCTGGCTATCTGCCGGGGCAGGTATAAGCATGCAATCCCAGCGTGCGGTTGCTATGGATGTGTGGGTGGCTCGGCCAGTACGAGCTTCGCGGCTGACGCCGCTCCCACAACGGCGCTACAGCAGCTTGAACAGCTGCCTTGCATTGTGGCGATGGGCAAGGCGTTGGAGATGCTGCTGAAGAAGCGCGCATAAAAGCATGCGGGATTGTAGGAGCGGCGTGAGCCGCGAAGCCGGTTATCGGTCCGGGCAGATATGGGCGTGCAATCCCGGCATGCGGTTGCTATCGACGTGTTGGTGGCTCGGCCATTACCAGCTTCGCGGCTGACGCCGCTCCTACAAATGGCGGGCGGCACTACTGGAGCTTGAAGAGCCGCTTCGCATTGGTCGTGGTCTGCGCCGCTATATCGGCGGCAGGTTGTTTGCGCAGCTCGGCGACGGTTTCAAGAATCTGTCGCAGTCGCGCCGGCTCGTTGCGCTGGCCACGGATGCCGGCATCGGGCTGGTCCGGGGCATCGGTTTCCAACAGCAGAAACTCCAGCGGCATCTTGCTCACCAGGCCGCGCAGCCGGTTGGCACGCGGGTAGGTGATGGGGCCACCCAGCCCGATCATGAAGCCCAGGTCCCACAGTTGCCGGGCCTGCTCGGGGCTGCCGGAGAAGCTGTGCACCACGCCACTGAGCTTGCCAACCCGGCGGATCCGTTGGATGACCTCGTCCAGCGCGCGCCGGGCATGCACGATCAAAGGCAGTTGCAGGTCGCGGGCCAGTTCAAGCTGGCCCTGGAAATACAGGCGCTGTTCGGCGGGGTCGAGATTGTCGACGAAGAAGTCCAGCCCGCATTCGCCGATGGCGCAGGGCGCCTCGCGCTCCACCCAGTCGCGCAGTTGTTGCAGGTGCTCGGGGTGATGTTCGAGCAGGAACATCGGGTGCAGCCCGTACGCCGCATGCAGGCCTGGCGCCGTCTTGCAGACGTCGCGCAATTTGGGCCAGCTGGCCGCGGTCACCGCCGGTACGATCTGCATGCCAACGCCTGCAGCGCCTGCGCGGCTGATCACCGCCTCGCGATCACTGTCGAACTCCGCGGCATCCAGGTGGCAATGGCTGTCGACCAGCAGCACGGCTCAGCGCTTGCCCGGCAGGATCGGCGGCTCGGCCGGGTCCTTGCGCCGCTTCCAGTTGGCAAGCAGCAAGGTGCTGAGGCCAAACAGGATCTCATCGACAAACGGAATCGGGTCGGGCAGCAGCATGCTGATGACGAACAGCGCACCGGTCAGCTTGAACAGAGTGGGGTAGCGCAGCTTGCGGGCCCATTCCAGAAACGGCGACAACATCATGCTCGACATGGCATATCCAGATGGAGAGGGAACCAGCCGGCCCGGTAACATCAGGACCAGCAGGCCGAATATTGCGACGAGTTGAATGATTTCGATAGGCCGCCGACAGAAATACTGGCCTCTGTTCAGCTAACTCGTGCTGGAATTCACCCAAGACAAACGCGGCCAGCCGCACGGAGACAGATCATGAAGAGCACAACCACGACCGTTTTGGTTGCCGCCGGCGCGTTGCTGGTAGGTGGCATTGCCACCGCAGCCTTCATGCAGGGCCGCGGCGACGGCAGCTCTGCGCCGCTGGCCGGGAGCGCACGCCCCATGCTGGATACCAGTCCGCAGGTGGACGACGCCGCGCTCACCGGCAAGGTGGACAACCCTGGCGAGCCGCAGTTGCAGTATGCCGACGTACTCAAGGTCGCGCCGGTAACGCAGAAGGAGCGCCTCTACGGCACCGTAACCGGTAGCGACCCGATCCGCGAAAGCTCCACCACCAGCACTCCGCATGAAGTCTGTGAGGACGTGGTGGTGCAGGAACGTCTGCCCGAGCGTGATGGCAATGTTGGCGGCACCGTTGCCGGTGCCCTGATCGGTGGCCTGCTCGGCAACCAGGTCGGCGGCGGCAATGGCAAGAAGGCGGCAACCGCCGCTGGTGCCGTGGCCGGCGGTGTGATCGGCAACCAGGTCGACAAGCGTCATGTCGGTGGCCGTGTGGTCAACCGCACCGAGCGCCAGTGCCACACCGAGCAGCGCACGGCCGAGTCCAGCCGCATTACCGGCTACAACGTCACCTATCGCAAGCCCGATGGCAGCACCGGCACGATGCGCATGGACAGCCGCCCGGGTGAGCGCGTATCGCTGGGCAACGCCAACCAGACCATCGGTTACGACGTGACCTACCGGTACGACGGTGCTGAAAAGACCGTGCGCATGCAGGACAAGCCGGCCAGCGATCGCCTGCCGGTGATCAATGGCCAACTGGTGACCCAGACCGCAGCAATGGCCCCGGCGGACAACCGCCAGTAAGCCACGCGGCTGATTGATCGCAACGAAGGCCGGCGCAAGCCGGCCTTTTGCGTTGTGTGGTTACCAGGTAGCCCGGGCAAGCGCAGCGCACCCGGGGTTTGTACTTGGGACTGCGGGTCAAAGACGCAACGCGCGGGCGTTTCTTGCTCCCCGGTTGGGAGGTGCCTTGATCGGCCAAACTCCCGGGTGCGCTGCGCTTACCCGGGCTACAAGGCTGGCGGCGGATTTGTTGTTTGTAGGAGCGGCGTAAGCCGCGAAGCACACATCCCATCAAGCGCGGCAGGTGACTCGGTACGGAGCAGGCAATATCAGCTTCGCGGCTTATGCCGCTCCCACAAACAAGGGCCAGCAGGTTGGCCCAGTTAGGCGCAACGCTCGCCCGGGTTACGGCCGGTCGCGGGTTTGACCCTTTCGGCGGCTCAGCGCAAGCTCGGCGTCTTCGTGATCCTGTTTCATTGGAGTGCCGATGAGCATTTTTGATCTTCAACTGGAAACCGAACGCCTGCTGCTGCGGCCGCCGGCTGCCGAGGACTTCGACGCCTTCGCCGCGTTCTGTGCCGATCCGTTGACCATGCAGCATCTGGGTGGGGTGCAGGTGCCATCGGTGGCGTGGCGCAGCCTGGCGGCGCTGACCGGTAGTTGGCAGCTGCTCGGTTATTCGATGTTCTCGGTGATCGAAAAAAGCAGCGGCCGCTGGATTGGCCGGGTCGGGCCCTGGCAGCCGCATGGTTGGCCGGGCACCGAAGTTGGCTGGAGTATCGCGTCCGAATTCTGGGGCCGCGGCTATGCGCCTGAGGCGGCGCGGGCGAGCATTGACTGGGCCTTCGATACGCTGGGTTGGCAGGAGGTGATCCACACCATCGAGCCGGCCAATACCAACTCGGTGGCGGTGGCGCGCAAGCTGGGTTCGAGCCTGCTGCGCTAGGCGCGGTTGCCGGCGCCGGCCGATATCGCCGTGGATGTCTGGGGGCAATCGCGACAGGCGTGGAACGCGCGCCGCTGACGGCAGGGTTTTGCTGCGGTCGCAGCTTTACCGAAGCCCCCGTGATCCGTTCAGATGGACGCTGTCGCCTGCCAGTCGGCAGCGGGGAGCGTATCGGTGAGTGTCACGGGTAACGGGTTGCGGATGTATGGCATGTCCTCGTCGGGCAACTGCCATAAAGTCAGGTTGCTGCTGGAGCAGTTGGGCACGCGCTACGACTGGATCGAGGTGAACAGTGCGCAGGGCCAGACCCGCACCCCGGAATTTCTCGCGCTCAATCCCAACGGCAAGGTGCCGGCGGTGCAGCGTGCCGATGGCCGGGTGCTGACCGAATCCAATGCCATCCTGTTCTGGCTTGCCGAAGGCACACCATTCCTGCCGGCCGATGGCTGGCAGCGGGCGCAGGCGCTGTCCTGGATGTTCTTCGAGCAATACAGCCACGAGCCCTATATTGCCGTCGCCCGCTTCATCAGCATCTGGACGCCTGCTGATTCGGCGCGCCGCGATGAGCTGCCACGGCTGCGCGAACGCGGCCACGCCGCGCTGGCGGTGATGGAACGTCACCTGCAGGGCGCGCCGTGGTTCACCGGCCCTGATTACGGTGTGGCCGATATCGCCTTGTTTGCCTATACGGTTGTCGCCGAAGACGGCGGCATCGGTCTGTCACCGTATCCGGCCATTCAGCGTTGGCTGCAGGCGGTGCAGGCCCAGCCCGGCTTCCTGCCGATACTCGCCGCGTGACCACCCTTGCTTGACGCCTGATTCCGTCCCATCACTTGTTTGCTGTGGAGCCTGTCTGCATGTTTGCTCGTGTACCGAATCCCATCCCGGCCCGTATGAAGGGCCTGAACCGCGCCGAGATCTGCGACACCAATTTCATCGAATTCGTGAGCGCGCTGGCGCCGGGCCCGGACCAGGGACCGCAGCCGGCGGCACCCGTCCTGCCCGGTAGTGCACTGGATGCGCAGGGCTTCCGTGAACTGTTCGAGTCACAGCTGGTCAGCCGTCATCTGGATTTGATGGCGCGCGTGCTGCGCGTACAGAACAAGGTCTTCTACACGATTGGCTCCTCCGGCCACGAGGGCAACGCGATGGTGGCGCGGGCTGCGCGGCACACCGATCCGGCCTTCCTGCACTACCGTTCGGGCGGTTTCATGGCCGAGCGTTTCCGCAAGTTGCCGGGCATGGACCCGGTGATGGATTCGGCGCTGTCGTTCGCGGCCAGCAAGGATGATCCGGCCAGCGGCGGCCGCCATAAGGTATGGGGCAGCAAGCCGTTGTGGGTGCTGCCGCAGACCTCGACCATCGCCTCGCACCTGCCCAAGGCGCTGGGCACGGCAATGGCCATCGAGGCCGGCAAGCGGTTGGGGCAGGGCCTGCCGATTCCCGATGACAGCATCACCATCTGTTCCTTCGGCGATGCCTCGGCCAACCACGCCACCGCGCAGACCGCCTTCAACGCCGCGGCCTGGAGCAGCTTCCAGAAGCTGCCGGCGCCGGTGCTGTTCGTCTGCGAGGACAATGGCATCGGTATTTCGGTCAAAACGCCTGCGGGCTGGATAGGTGAAAGCTTCCGGCAGCGGCCGGGGCTGGACTACTTCCAGGCCGACGGTCTGGATCTGGCCACGGGCTATGCCGACGTGCAGAAGGCGGTGGAGCATTGCCGCCGCACGCGCCGACCGACCTTCCTGCACCTGCGCACCACGCGCCTGATGGGCCATGCCGGTACCGATTTCGAGATCGAGTGGCGGGCACTGGAGGAGCTGTGCGCGGTTGAAGCGGGTGATCCGCTGCTGCGCTCGGCGCAGATCGCGATCGAGTCGGGCCTGATGGACACCGCCGAGGTGCTGGCCTTGTACGAGCACACCCGCCAGCGCTGCTTCGCCGCCGCCGAGGATGCAGACCGGCGCCCGCGATTGACTGAATTGCAGGATGTCATCGCACCGCTGGCGCCGTATACGCCGGACAAGGTGCAGGCCGAGGCGACCCGTGCGGATTACGCCGAGCGCCGTCTGCAGGTATTCGGCAGCGAGGCTGGCCTGCCCGAGAATCAGCCGGCCAGGCATCTGGCGGTGCAGATCAACCAGGCATTGCATGATCTGTTCGCCAAGTACCCGGAGACCTTGTTGTTCGGCGAGGACGTGGCGCAGAAGGGCGGCGTGTACACGGTGACCAAGGGCCTGCAGAAGGCCTTCGGTCCGCGCCGGGTGTTCAATACCCTGCTCGATGAAACCATGATCCTGGGCATGGCCCAGGGCTTCGCCAACATGGGCATGTTGCCGTTGCCCGAAATCCAGTACCTGGCTTACCTGCACAACGCCATTGACCAAGTGCGCGGCGAAGCCTGCTCGCTGCAGTTCTTCTCCAACGACCAGTACCGCAACCCGATGCTGATCCGCATCGCCGGGCTGGGATACCAGAAGGGCTTTGGCGGGCACTTCCACAATGACAACTCGATCACCGCCATCCGCGATATTCCCGGGCTGGTGGTCGGCTGCCCGTCGCGTGGCGATGACGCTGCGGCGATGCTGCGCACGCTTGCCGCTTTGGCCAAGGTGGATGGACGGGTCAGCGTGTTCCTTGAGCCGATCGCTCTGTACATGACCAAGGATCTCTACGCGCCCGGTGATGGCCAGTGGCTGTTCCCGTATCCGGCGCCGGATCAGGCGCTGGTACTGGGCGAAGGCCGGGTCTACGGCGAGGGCAATGACGACCTGCTGATCATCAGTTACGGCAATGGCGTGCCGATGGCGCTGCGCGCGGCCAAGACCATCGAGCAGCAGCATGGCTGGAAGGTGCGGGTGGTGGACCTGCGCTGGCTGGTGCCGCTCAATGCCAGCTATATCGCTGCACAGGCCAAGGGCGCCAAGCGCATCATCGTGCTCGACGAAGGTCGCCACAGCGCCGGCGTGGGCGAGGGCGTGATCACCGCGCTGGTCGAGGCTGGGCATGCGCAGGTGCCGCTGCGCCGGGTAACCGGTGTGGATACTTACACGCCGCTGGCCGGTGCAGCGCTGCTGGTGCTGCCGGGTGATGCTGATGTGGTGGCTGCGGCAGTGGAGCTGGCGTGAGCGGCCTGCCGCTGTTTGTGGGAGTGGCGCTTGTTTGTAGGAGCGCCGCTTGTTTGTAGGAGCGGCGTCAGCCGCGAAGCAGATATTGCTGAAATCCCCGCTATGCCCGCGACCTGACTGAGCTGTGACTTCGCGGCTTACGCCGCTCCTACAACTCAGCCCCCTCCCTTTGGCGCAGCCAAGGGGAGGGTTGGGGAGGGGTTGGCTTTTAGGGCCCTTCCGGCAGTGTCGGCTTCGCGGCTTACGCCGCTCCTACAGCTCAGCCCCCTCCCTTTGGCGCAGCCAAGGGGAGGGTCGGGGAGGGGTTGGCTTTTGGGGCCTTTCGGCTCCGCCAGCTTCGCGGCTGACGCCGCTCCCACAAAGGCAGGCAACATCGCTTCAGGGCCACAGACAAACAAAACCCCGCCTTGGCGGGGTTTTGTTTTCATGCATCAACAGCTGGATCAGCTATTGGCTTTCAGCTTGGCCAGGCGCAGCCAGGTGTCGACCACGGTGTCCGGGTTCAGCGACACCGACTCGATCCCTTCCTGCATCAGCCATTCGGCCAGATCCGGGTGATCGGACGGGCCCTGGCCGCAGATACCGACGTACTTGCCCTTGGCGCGGGCGCTCTTGATCGCCATCGACAGCAGCTTCTTGACTGCCGGGTTCCGCTCGTCGAACAGGTGCGCGACGATCGAGGAATCGCGGTCCAGGCCCAGGGTCAGCTGGGTCAGGTCGTTGGAGCCGATCGAGAAGCCGTCGAAGATTTCCAGGAACTCATCGGCCAGCAGTGCGTTGGACGGAACCTCGCACATCATGATGATCTTCAGGCCGTTTTCGCCCTGCTTCAGGCCGTTGGCAGCCAGCACCTCGACGACCTTGCGGCCTTCTTCCAGGGTGCGAACGAACGGGATCATCACCCACAGGTTCTCCAGGCCCATTTCGTTGCGCACGCGCAACACGGCCTGGCATTCCAGTGCGAAGGCCTTGGAGAAGCTCGGGTCGACGTAACGGCTGGCGCCGCGGAAGCCGATCATCGGGTTCTCTTCGTGCGGCTCGTAGTTGCTGCCGCCGATCAGGTTGGCGTACTCGTTGGACTTGAAGTCCGACAGGCGCACGATCACCGGGTTCGGTGCGACCGAGGCGGTCAGGGTGGCGATGCCTTCGGCAAGACGGTCCACATAGAAGCTCACCGGATCCTTGTAGCCGGCGATTTTCTCGTCGATCTTCTTTTTGGTGGCAGCGTCCTGGCGGTCGTATTCCAGCAGCGCGTTCGGGTGGATGCCGATGTGGCTGGCAATGATCATTTCCAGGCGGGCCAGGCCGATGCCGGCGTTCGGCAGCTGGCCGAAGTCGAAGGCACGTTCCGGGTTGGCCACGTTCATCATGATCTTCAGCGGTGCCGGCGGCATGTTGCCAAGATCGGTGGTGGTACGGTCGAAGGCCAGCTTGCCGGCATAGATGAAGCCGGTGTCGCCTTCGGCGCAGCTGACGGTCACTTCCTGGCCGTCCTGGATCAGCTGGGTCGCGTTGCCCGAGCCGACCACGGCCGGTACGCCCAACTCACGCGCGATGATCGCGGCATGGCAGGTGCGGCCGCCACGGTTGGTGACGATGGCCGAAGCGCGCTTCATCACCGGCTCCCAATCGGGGTCGGTCATGTCGGCGATCAGCACGTCGCCCGGCTGCACGCGGGCCATGTCGTCCAGCGACTTGACCACGCGGGCCACGCCGGCGCCGATCTTGGCGCCAACGGCGCGCCCTTCGGCGATGACTTCACCCTTTTCCTGCAGCGCATAACGCTCGATCTGGGTGGCCTTGGCGCGGGACTTCACGGTTTCCGGGCGCGCCTGGACGATGAACAGCTTGCCGCTGACGCCGTCCTTGGCCCACTCGATATCCATCGGGCGGCCGTAATGCTTTTCGATGACCAGCGCCTGCTTGGACAGTTCCTGCACGTCCTCATCGCTGATCGAGAAGGTGTTGCGGATATCGACCGGCGTGTCTTCGATCTTGACGCGCTCGCCCGGGACGTCCGAATAGACCATGCGGATGGCCTTGGAGCCCAGCGAACGGCGCAGGATGGCCGGCTTGCCGGCATGCAGGCTCGGCTTGTAGACGTAGAACTCGTCAGGATTCACCGCGCCCTGTACCACCATTTCGCCCAGACCGACCGAGGAGGTGACAAACACCACGTCGCGGAAGCCGGACTCGGTGTCCAGGGTGAACAGCACGCCGGAGGAACCAACGCCCGAACGCACCATCAGCTGCACGCCGGCGGACAGGAACACGTCTTCATGCTTGAAGCCGTGGTGCACGCGGTAGGCGATGGCGCGGTCGTTGTACAGCGAGGCAAACACTTCCTTGACCTTGTGCACGACGTCGTCGGCACCGGTGACATTGAGGAAGGTTTCCTGCTGGCCGGCGAACGAGGCATCCGGCAGATCTTCGGCGGTGGCCGAGGAGCGCACGGCCACGGCGATATCGCCGCCACCGTTCTCTGCGCTCAGCTTTTCGTAAGCGGCGCGGATGTCCTGGTCCAGCTGCGGCTGCAGCGGGGCATCGATGACCCAGTTGCGGATTTCCTTGCCGGCAACGGTCAGGGCGGCGACATCTTCCACGTCCAGCGTGGCCAGCTTGTCGAAAATGCGCTTGGACAGGTCGTTATGGGCAATAAAGTCCTTGAACGCCTCGGAGGTGGTTGCATAACCACCGGGGACGGACACCCCTAGACCGGCAAGATTGCCGATCATCTCCCCGAGCGAGGAGTTTTTGCCACCTACGCGGGCCAGATCAGCCAAGCGCAGCTCATGCAACCACAGGATATTCTCGTTCAAGCGCGATGCTCCGTTGAGGCCATCGCCCGTGGCGGGCTTGGGATGGCCACGTCCGTAGGAAGAAGCCAATATGATGCAGTGCACACCGAAGCCGCACAAGCTTGTGACAATACTTTGTCTTGTGCTTGTCTTTTCCGGGACAGGCTAGGCCATCACGCTTGACCCGTGGTCAGGATCACATTCCGAAGGGAGTTCTCATGACGGCAATCCGGCCGGTTTTCTATGTTTCCGATGGCACCGGCATTACCGCCGAGACCGTGGGCCACAGCTTGTTGACCCAGTTCAATGGCTTCAGTTTCGTTACCGATCGCATGTCGTTCGTGGACGATAGGGACAAGGCGCACGAGGCGGCGGCGCGCATCCGGGCTGCTGGCGAGCGCTATCAGGTGCGCCCCATCGTGGTCAGCTCCTGCGTGGATTCCAGCCTGGGGCTGATCCTGGAGGAGAGCGGGGCGCTGGTGCTGGATGTCTTTGCCCCATTCATCGGGCCATTGGAGCAGGAACTCAGCTCCGCCCGGCACTCCAAGGTGGGCCAGGCGCACGGCATGGTCGACTTCGATACCTATCACCGGCGCATCAATGCGATGAATTTCGCGCTGAGCCACGACGACGGCATCGCCGTGAACTACGACGAGGCCGATGTGGTGCTGGTGGCAGTGTCGCGCGCCGGCAAGACCCCGACCTGCATTTATCTGGCGCTGCATTACGGCATCCGCGCGGCCAACTACCCGTTGACCGAGGAGGATCTGGAACAGGACCGCCTGCCGGCGCGTCTGCGCCCGTATCGCAACAAGTTGTTCGGCCTGACCATCGACCCGGAACGCCTGCAGCAGATCCGCCAGGAGCGCCGCCCGAATTCGCGCTACGCCAGCTTCGAGACCTGCAAGCGTGAAGTCACTGCGGCTGAAACCATGTTCCGCATGGAGCGCATTCCAACGCTGAGCACCACGCATACCTCGATCGAGGAGATCTCAAGCAAGGTGCTGAGCACCTTGAGCCTGCAGCGCGAGATGTTCTGAGCCAGGGTCACTGCACTTCTTCAGGTCCTTGGATCACCGGTAGTGCCGAGCCATGCTCGGCGAAGGCGTTACCGGTAAACCCAGATTGACCTCGGATTTGCCTTGTGGGCGCGGCATAAGCCGCGAAGCTGATGGTTCTCTGAAATTGCAGCTGGTCCAGCGGCTTGATTGATGCAGGCGTCGCGGCTTATGCCGCTCCCACAACGTCTTCGGGTCTTTAGGTCATCGGTAGTGCCGAGCCATGCTCGGCAGAGGCTCTACAGGTAAACCCAGATTGGCCTTGGATTTGCGGTGTGGAAGCGGCATAAGCCGCGAAGCTGATGGTTCTCTGGAATTGCAGCTGGTCCGGCGGCTTGATTGACGCAGGCTTCGCGGCTTACGCCGCTCCTACACCATTTTTTTGGGTCATTGGTAGAGCCCCTGCCGAGCATGGCTCGGCACCACAACCGGGCGCTGCTGATCGTCGTTGCTGCGCCCGACACGCCCCGGCGTGTACGATCAGGCAATGGCAGGCGCACTTTCCCGCATTGATCGCATCCCCAGGCTCAGCCGGCTGAGCTGGCTGATGGGCTTGTATGCGGAAAACCATGACCACCTGATGCGCCTGTTCGCGCCGGACCGGCTGCATGTGGGCAGCCACCTGTCCAGCATCGGCGATGGCCTGGACCTGCGCTTGGACGTGATCGAATGCCACCGTTACACGGTGGAGCTGCGCTTGACCTATGACCTGTGTGACCCTGTCACCGGTGAGCCCGATCCTTCGGCGTATGTGCGCCTGTACCGCGACGCACGCCAGGCCGAAACCACACATTGCTATGTGGGCAGGCGCTGGCAGGACGTGATGGGCATGTATCCGCCACCGGAGGCCCTGATCAGCCATCGCATGCGCATGAATACCTTCCTCGGCAAGTGGCTGGACTACCTGGCCGAACGCGGCCACAGCGTAGCCACGCTGCGGCGAGTGGACGACACCGTGGTGCCGATGCGGCGCATGGACGTGTTGCCAGGCTGAGGCGCGCGCCGCGCATCGGTCATACTGCACGCCCCTCTGGTTCCGGTTGTCGCTATGCCGTACACCCCGATTATGGCCACGCTCGGCTATGTCTTGTCCGCCGACGGCAGCAAGGCCTTGATGATCCACCGCAACACCCGCCCCGGCGACATGCACCTGGGCAAGTACAACGGGCTGGGCGGCAAGATGGAAACCGACGAGGACATTCTCGCCTGCATGCATCGCGAGATCCGCGAAGAGGCCGGCATCGAGTGCGGCACCACCCGCCTGCGCGGCAGCATCAGCTGGCCGGGCTTCGGCAAGAACGGCGAGGACTGGTTCGCCTTCATCTTCGTCATCGACGACTACACCGGCACGCCGATGGAAGTGAACCGGGAAGGCACGCTGGAATGGGTGGCTGTGGATCAGCTCGACTCGCTGCCGCTATGGGAAGGCGACCGGCATTTCCTGCCGCTGGTGTTCGACCAGGACCCGCGCCCGTTCCATGGTGTGATGCCTTACCGCGACGGACGGATGCAGTCGTGGAGCTATACCCGGCTGTAACGCCAGCCATCGGGCGGCGCTTAATGCGCCTGCCGTGGCATCCGTTGGACGCACAGGTGTTCGGCCGACGAATGGCGCCGCACGCATCCTGTTGCTGCAGGCGCAGCCCGCAGCCTGTGCGGGCCGACAGGCGCCTGTACTGTCCACGATTCAGGTGCGCGCGGTACCCTGTGCTGGTCAACGCACCGTGAGTTCCCATGAAACGCCATTTCTCGATGCTCCGTGAGTTCCAGCTTGCGGATTGGTTCACCCTCGGCAACGCGTTCTGCGGCACCGGCGCGGTGTTCGCGGCAATGCGCTTCCTGCAGGACGGCCAGCGCGGCTTTCTGATGTTCGGCATGGCGCTGATTCCACTGGCCTTCATCTTCGACGCGCTGGACGGGCGGGTAGCGCGCTGGCGGCAGTCCTCCTCCACGCTGGGGCGCGAGCTGGATTCGCTGGCCGACATCATCTCCTTTGGCGTGGCGCCGGCCGCGCTGGCCTATGCCTGTGGCATGCAGGGCGGCTGGGACTGGCTGATATTGAGCTATTTCGTCTGCTGCGGCGTCAGCCGCCTGGCCCGCTACAACGTCACCGCCGAAGAGATCGCCGGCGAATCGGACAAGGTGCCGTACTTCGAGGGCACGCCAATTCCCACCAGCCTGGCGCTGGTGATCGTGCTGGCGCTGGCGGCCCATTTCAATGCGATTGGCCCGGCGTTGTGGGGTGGCAGCTGGCAGCTGGGCCCGTGGCAGTTGCATCCGCTGGTGCTGCTGTTTGCGCTGTCCGGCTCGCTGATGATCAGCAAGACCCTGCGCATTCCCAAGCCCTGACGCCGGCAGGCCGGCCGCATTGCTATCATCGCCGGGTATTCGGGGAGTAGAGCAATGGCGGCGGCAGGCAACAACGACAACGCGGATTTTGAAGCCAGCATGCGCGGCTACTGGGAGGCGTGGTCACAGGCCATGCAGGGCCCGGGCGCGGCGGCAGGCGCCGATTTTCCCTGGCGTGAAAGCATCGCCCAGTGGACCCGCCTGGTCAGCACCGACACCCCGCCCGAAGTCCAGGCGCTGGGTGCCCGTTTCCAGCACCAGGCAGGCGATTGGCTGGGCATGATGCAGCAGGTTGCCGCTCGCTTTGCCGGCCGTGACACCACAGCGGCGGAAGTGGCTGCGGCGTGGCGCGAGGCGGTGCAGGCCGGGCAGGGCGATGAGCTGTTGCAGTGGATGCTGGGCGCAGCGCGTGGCGGCAATGCATTGAACGATCAGCCTTGGCTTCGCGAGTTCGCCAAGGCCGCGCAGAGTGGTTTTGGCGGTGGCGATTGGTTGAACGCTCCAGCATTCGGCCCGGGCCGTGAGCATCAGGCGCGCTGGCAGGCCTTGTTGAAAACCCAGCAGGCATACCAGGCGCGCGCCGAAGCCTATGTGGATACGATCCGTGGGGTGCTGGACGACGCATTCAAGCGTTTCGAAGCCAAGCTGGCCGAGCATGAGGTGCCGGGCAGCCAGTTGACCAGCGCGCGGGCGATGTTCGACCTGTGGATCGACGCGGCCGAAGAGGCCTATGCCAAGGTGGCGCTGTCCGACGACTTCCAGCGCATATATGGCGAGTTGGCTAACGCCCAGATGCGTTTGCGCGCCGCCTCGCAGAGCGAGCTGGAGCGTGCCTGCGATGCCATGGGCATGCCTACCCGAACTGAAATGGATGCCGCGCACAAGCGGATTGCCGAGTTGGAGCGGCAGGTGCGGCGGCTGATTGCCATGGCCCAGCAGCCTGCGCCCGCAGCGGCCAGCGCTGTGGAACGTGCGCCGACAAAGCGCGCTGGCGCTGCCAAACGCGCGGAGGCAGCTGCTGCCACAGCGCCAGCGAAGGCTGCCGCAAAGAATGCCGCCAAGGCGGCCGCACGCAAGCCTGCGGGTACAACGGCCGCGACCGGAAAGCCAGGCGTCAAGAAGCCGGCCGTCAAGAAGCCAGTCATCAGGAACAAGGCCGCCGCAAAACCCGCTTCGGCGCGTGGCCGGAGAGCGAAATGAAAGGTCCGCTCGGGTTTGGCAACGATGATCTGCTGCAGGAAACCCTGCAATGGCAGCGCAAGCTGGTTGATGGCCTGAAGCTGCTGCCCGGCGTGGAGGACGTGGATTACGGCGTCACCGAGCGCCAGGAAGTGTGGAGCGATGGCAAGGTCAAGCTGTACCGCTTTGTCAGCGACAACGCCAAGGCCGGGCAACCGCCGTTGCTGATCGTCTACGCGCTGGTCAACCGGCCGTACATGGTGGACCTGCAGGATGGCCGTTCGCTGGTGCAGAAGCTGTTGGCCTTGGGTCAGGACGTGTATGTGCTGGACTGGGGCTACCCGGACCGTTCAGAGCGCTTCCTGACCCTGGAAGACTATCTGCTGCGCTATGTCGACGGTGCGGTCGATCACCTGCGCGCGCAGCGCAACGGTGCGCCGGTAAACCTGCTTGGCATCTGCCAGGGAGGCGTGTTCGCGCTGTGCTACAGCGCACTGCGTCCACACAAGGTGCAGAACCTGATCACGATGGTCACGCCGGTGGATTTCCATACCGCCGACAACATGTTGTCGCAGTGGGCACGACATGTGGACGTCGATCTGTTCGTCGATACGCTGGGCAACATCCCGGCCGATCTGATGAATGCCAGTTACCTGATGCTCAAGCCATTCCGTTTGAACGTGCAGAAATACGTTGGCTTGATGGACATCCTCGACGACAAGCAGGCGCTGGAAGATTTCCTGCGCATGGAGAAGTGGATCTTCGATTCGCCCGACCTTGCCGGCGAGGCGTTCCGCCAGTTCGTCAAACAGTTCTATCAGCACAATGGGCTGATGCAGGGCAGCATCCGCATTGGCGAGGAGCCGGTGGACCTGGCACAGCTGCGCATGCCGATCCTGAACATCTATGCCGAACAGGATCATCTGGTGCCGCCGGCTGCATCGCGCGCGATGCAGGGGCAGGTGGGCAGCGCGGACTACACCGAGCTGGGGTTCCGTGGCGGCCATATCGGCATCTATGTTTCCGGCCGCGCGCAGCGCGAGGTGCCCGGCGCCATCAATGACTGGTTGAGCGAACGCGCATGAGAAAACTCTGCAATCTGTTGCTCGCGGGTGCACTGGCTGCCATTGCAGTACCGGCCAGCGCCGCACCCGGTGCCGCAACCCAGCGCGAGATCACCGGCTTGATGCAGGCGCTGGAAAGCTCGGGTTGCCGCTTCCAGCGCAACGGCAGCTGGTATGAAGCGCCGGCTGCGCGTGCCCACCTGCAACGCAAGTACGACTATCTGCTCAAGCGCGACATGGTCGACAGCAGCGAGCAGTTCATCGACCGTGCCGCCAGCCGCAGCAGCATGAGTGGCAAGGCCTATCGGGTTGCCTGTGCGGGCGTGCCCGAGCAGGACGCCTCGGCCTGGTTCCTGCAGCAGCTGCGACGCCTGCGCGCGCCGGCAGGCTGATGCAGCGCACGTGCGACCGATGGGTGTTGCGGGCCGCCCGCTGATGCAGCTGGCAATGCCGCCACTGTGGCTGCGCATCGTTGGCGGTGTGTGGACCTCGCCCAATACCTTGATCGGATTGATTGCCGGTGGACTGGGGTACTTTGCCGGCGCGCGCGCGCAGTGGAGCAGCAGTGAATGCGCGCTGGTATTCAGGCGCTGGCCGTGGGGGCCGGGCGGCGCAATCACGTTCGGCATGGTGATCCTGCATACCGGCGACGATCTGGACGGCCTGTGCATGACCTACGAACACCGCGCCGGGCGCTGCGAGCATCCGCGCGTGCGGCTGGGGGACCACGAGCGTGCGCATGTCTTTCAATATCTCGTATTGGGGCCGCTGTTTCTGCCGGTGTACCTGTTGTGCGGTGGTGTGAGCGTGCGCAATCCGTTCGAGCGCGCAGCGGATCGCTACGCGATGCAGGGCCGTGGTTGGTGGCCTACACGCAACTGAAAAGGTTGTGATGGCGGTGTGCTGAACACTGACATCAAACGCCAACCTTTTGTGTACAGCTCTGTAACGTGTGCCCGCGTATCGTTGCGCCTGTTACAGATCCAACAGGAGTACGACCCACCATGGCAATTGTTCTTTATATCGGTGGCAGCAAGGATGGCGATAAGGGTGTGTTGCCCTACGGCTTCAGCAAAACCCGCGCAGATACCGAGCATGGCCCGGAAATTTACGTCGAGCGGATGATGAGCGTGAGCGGCAGGGTGCCGATGCGCGTCATGGTGCTGGAAGACCTGCGTGAGGATATCGCCAGCCAGCGGCTGAACCAACACCTGGCCTGAGTATTCAGGCGCACGCGTCGGGCGACAGGTCCGGCGCGTGCTGTCAACGGCTTTCCCCCAGCCCCGCGCATTGCCAGAATGGCAGCTCCCGTCACCGTGGCTACCGCACCGGCAATGCAAGACATCAAGCTCGCGCAGCAGATCGCGCAGACAATCGCCGACGAGATCGGCGCACAGTCCGCCCAGGCCAAGGCCGCCATCGCATTGCTGGATGAAGGCGCCAGCGTCCCGTTCATTGCCCGCTACCGCAAGGAAGTGACCGGCGGCCTGGACGACACCCAGTTGCGTAATCTTGAAACCCGGCTCAGCTACCTGCGCGAGCTGGAAGACCGCCGCAGTACGGTGCTGGCCAGTATTGAAGAGCAGGGCAAGCTCAATGACGGGCTGCGTGCCGAGATCATGGCCGCTGATACCAAATCGCGGCTGGAAGATCTTTACCTGCCTTACAAGCCCAAACGCCGCACGCGTGCGCAGATTGCGCGCGAGGCAGGTCTGGAACCCTTGGCCGACGGCCTGCTCAACGATCCCATGCTGGACCCGCAGGTCTTCGCGGCTGGTTTCGTTGATGCCGACAAGGGTGTTGCCGATACCAAGGCGGCATTGGAAGGTGCACGCGCAATCCTGATGGAGCGCTGGGGCGAGGACGCTGCCTTGGTCGGCGAACTGCGCAGCTGGTTGGCCGACAACGGCGTCATCCGCGCCCGCATTGCCGAGGGCAAGGAAGCGGAGGGCGCCAAATACCGCGATTACTTCGACCATGCCGAGTCGCTGGCCAGGATTCCCTCGCACCGCTTGCTGGCTCTGTTCCGAGCGCGTCGTGAAGAGTTCCTGTTCCTGGAGCTGGACCCGGGCACTGATGCGGAAGCCGGCCATCAATACGCAGAAGGCCGGGTCGCGCGCAGTGCCGGCATTGCCAACAAGGACCGCCCGGCCGATCGCTGGTTGCTGGATGCGTGCCGGCTGACCTGGCGCGCCAAGCTGCATATGCATCTATTGCTGGACCTGTTCAACCAGGCCCGCGAGAAGGCTGAAGCCGAGGCGATCGCGGTGTTCGGCGACAACCTCAAGGACCTGATGCTGGCCGCACCCGCTGGCCCGAAGGCCGTGCTGGGGCTGGATCCAGGCATCCGCACCGGCTGCAAGATTGCCGTGGTCGATGCCACCGGCAAGCTGCTGGCCACCGATACGGTGTATCCGCATGAGCCCCGCCGGCAATGGGAGCAGTCGCTGCAGACGATCAAGCAGCTGTGCATCAAGCACAACGTGGAACTGATCGCGATCGGCAACGGCACCGCCAGCCGCGAAACCGACAAACTGGCAGGCGAGGCCATCGCCGCCTGTGCCAATCCCAAACTGCAGAAGGTTGTGGTCAGCGAGGCCGGTGCCTCGGTGTACTCGGCTTCGGAGTTCGCCGCCAAGGAGTTTCCGTCGCTGGATGTCTCGCTGCGCGGCGCGGTCTCCATCGCACGCCGGTTGCAGGATCCGCTGGCCGAACTGGTCAAGATCGAGCCCAAGGCCATTGGCGTGGGCCAGTACCAGCATGACGTGGATCAGTTCCGCCTGGCCAAGGCGCTCGACGCACGCGTGGAGGATTGCGTCAACGCGGTGGGCGTATTCGTGAACACCGCATCGGCGGCGCTGTTGACGCGCGTGTCCGGCCTGTCATCCACGGTGGCCGAGAACATCGTCCGTCACCGCGACGAAAACGGCCCGTTCAAGCGCCGCAAGGATCTGCTCAAGGTGTCGCGCCTTGGCGAAAAGACCTTCGAGCAATGCGCCGGCTTCCTGCGCATCGCCGATGGTGATGAGCCATTGGACGCATCAGCGGTGCATCCGGAAGCCTACCCGGTGGTGGAGCGTATCGTTGCGGCGGCGGCGCGGCCGATCAAGGCATTGCTCGGCGATGGCAGCTACCTGCGCACCCTGAAAGCCGAGCAGTTCACCGATGACAAGTTCGGCGTGCCCACCGTACGCGACATTCTCAAGGAAATGGAAAAGCCCGGCCGCGACCCGCGCCCTGAGTTCAAGGCCGCGCGCTTCGCCGAGGGCGTCGAGGACATCAAGGACCTGCGCGAAGGCATGATCCTGGAAGGCGTGGTCAGCAACGTTGCCGCGTTCGGTGCCTTCGTTGATATCGGCGTGCACCAGGATGGCCTGATCCATATCTCGGCGTTGTCCGATACGTTCGTCAAAGACCCGCGCGATGTGGTCAAGGCCGGCGATATCGTCAAAGTCAAGGTGCTGGAAGTGGATGTGCCACGCAAGCGCATTGCCCTGACCCGGCGCCTGGAAGATGCGCCGGCACCGGCGAAAAAGCCCGAGCGTGACGAGCGGGGTGCAGGGCCGGGACGTGGTGCTGGCGGCGGGCGCGACAGGGATCAGCGCGGCCAGCGTAGTGCGGGCAATGCTGGCGGCCGACCGGCAGCGGCTGCGGCACCGGCCAATAGTGCATTGGCCGATGCGTTCGCACGGGCCAAGCGCGGCAGCTGAGTCAGAGCAGTGTGGGTGTAGGAGCGGCGTAAGCCGCGAAGCAGACAATGCTGAATTACCGGGCGCCATACGGCCCGATGATGTATCTGCTTCGCGGCTGACGCCGCTGCCACAAATTCAGAATACGGGCGGCTCGCTCAGGCCGGAGCAAGAGCGCGCTGCAGCGCCTGGCTCAGGTCGCTGCTGGTGTAGGGCTTGGAGAGCTTTACCCCCGCATCGAATACGTCAGGCAGTTGATCGATATCCATCCCGGTCGCAACAAGGAACGGCGTGCCGCGTTGCCTCAGGCATTCGGCAACGGCGGTGCTGTTTTCATTGCTTGCCAGCCAATAGTCGAGAAACACCACCTGCGGCTGCAGCTCATCGATCATCTTCAGCGCAGCGCTGACCGAGGCGGCGACGCCGCCCACCTGCATGCCTTCGATCTCCAGCTGCATCTGCAGCAGCATGGCGTTCAACTCGTCGTTCTCCACGACCAGCACCCTCGTACCTTCGAGTGAGCCCATCGTTTGCCCCTTTACCAAACCCGGATGAAGTATAGCCACTCGCAGAAACAGGCATTACACAAATATTTTCGGCCCAGGTATGCCCAAGCGATGAAAGCTCCGCTATAATTCCGCTCCTGCCAGCCGAAGTGGCGGAATCGGTAGACGCAGCGGATTCAAAATCCGCCGCCCTTAAAAGCGTGGGGGTTCGAGTCCCCCCTTCGGCACCAGAGAAAACAGGCACTTAGGTGCCTTTTTCTTTGCCTGGAATTTGGCATGCCTTTCCGCAATCTTGCCCATGCGGTCTACGCATGCAGATCCTGGAATCAAATCGTGCAGCGTGTAGTGCCGAGCCATGCTCGGCAGAAGCTTTCCTGGCAATGCATCCATGTGTGCCAGCGATGAGGGACTTCTTCAGTCGCGCAATTGCCTCCGACCATTCGCCCGCCTGTCGCCTTTGACCTCACCCTTGTTCTCGCGGGACGTGCGGCGCGCACGAGGTGGTGGCCGATGGACCGCGTTCCCAGCTATGCATCCTGGCTTCGTTGCAGCGCGCCGCACTTGGCGCCCAGCAGGAACAGCGCAATGCCCAGGCCCAGGATCGACCAGTGCTGAATTCTGTCGCGCCGGGTGATGTAAACAATGCGATCCGATCCTTTGACCTTGAACTCGACTACCTGGCCGCTGGACGGATCGGGTGCAGGCGGGCGTTCGGCAAACAGATGACGGGCATGCATTGTCGTGCCGCCAAAGGACAACAGCGCTCCAGCCAGCAAGATGGCGAGTGCTTTCTTGTTCATCGAATTTCCCCTGAGCTTGCTGGATGGCAGCTCGGCGGAAGTATGTTGGCGCATCAGGCTTTCTGTCGATGGTGGTTGGGCAGTTCTGTGCGCTGGTTTATCCATTCGTCCTGCCTTGCTGACGTTGGCTGCGTCCAGCAAGGAGACAACTGCGCGCCCGCCCAGAACTATTCGTCCGCCGGAATCATCAAAAGTAAAACGGTGGCCAACGCCGGGCAGCCGATGTGGTTGGCAATGCCATGGAGGTGTTGTGCATGCCAGCCGTATTTCCGCAGGTTGATGTCAGCGGTCAGGCGCTCGAAACGATCTGATTGGCCGCGAAAGGACCGGGCCGAATAAGTGGTCGCCTGGTATGGGTTGAGCGGGCAGGGCATGGCTGCTCCAAACAACAGGCAAAAAAAAGCTCCGATTTCTCGGAGCTTTCTAAAAAATGGCGTCCCCACGGGGATTCGAACCCCGGTCGCCACCGTGAAAGGGTGATGTCCTAGGCCTCTAGACGATGGGGACGCGTATTCTTTGAATCTCAAGTTGTATATTCAGACGGCCTAATGCCTGAATTGGTGGAGCCAAGCGGGATCGAACCGCTGACCTCCTGCATGCCATGCAGGCGCTCTCCCAGCTGAGCTATGGCCCCACGTTGTTGCTAGCCCGCCATTATAGCGGCTTTTTATCGAATTGGAAGCTTTTTATTCTTCCGTGCAATCTCTTGGGAAGATCGCTTCGATAAAAAAAGACCCGATACGGCTGGGTCCGTTTGTACCTGATGAATGGCGTCCCCACGGGGATTCGAACCCCGGTCGCCACCGTGAAAGGGTGATGTCCTAGGCCTCTAGACGATGGGGACGCGTTATACTCATCAAATTGTCGACAATCCAGACGGCCTAATGTCCGGATTTGGTGGAGCCAAGCGGGATCGAACCGCTGACCTCCTGCATGCCATGCAGGCGCTCTCCCAGCTGAGCTATGGCCCCGTGAAGCGTTGTTGCGTTGCTGCCGAGAACGAAATCATAACGGCCCTTCTTTTTTCCCGCAAGCAGTTTGTGAAGAAATTTCTTCATGCAATGAGACTGGGCTGATGACGCCGGTTCCACCGGTCGCCGCCGGAAAGGCGAAGCCTGACGAAACAACTTCCTGATCGACGACTGCGGTGCTGCCGTGACCCTGTCAGCGTGGGGGCTGAGCGGGCTGAACAAGGCATCCGGTGTGCACACGCTTTCCTGTTTGCTGCTGCTTGCAGCCGTGGCCGCGCCCGCCGGGCCAGCGGTCTACAAATGCGAGGCGGGCGAAGCCGTCGTCTACCAGTCCGATCCCTGCATAGGCACCGAATTGAAACGATGGCGCGCGACGCCTGAGCCGGTCGACGCGGCCGCGTTGGCACGCCTTGAGCTGTTGCGTGAGCAACTGCGCGAGGGGCATCGCAGCAGAATCAGGGCGCCGCGCAAGGTGGGGCGGCAAGCGGTGGCGCCGCGGCGGCAGGATGCCTGTGAGCGTGTGCGGTTGGCGCGTGACAAGGCCTACGCCAAAGCCGGTTTGAAGCGCGACTTCGCCATGTCCAGTGTCTGGGACAACCGCGTCCAGCAGGCCTGCCGTTAGGCGACGTGGCAACGCCACATGCGCCAGACGTGGTCGCGCATTGGGGATGACCGATGAGCAGTTTTACTGCATTCGCGCTGTCATCGCTTGCGTGGCGGTTTTGCCAGATGAATCCGGCCAGTGGCGTCTTGTACTCACGCCGGTTCTCGGACGGGGCGCAGCCTTAACGCTACCGTTTGGGACCTGTCCTATGTCGGCCGATGCGATCGCCGCCTACGCTTTGTTGCGTGGTCATGGACGAATCCGCAGCCCTTGCAGGCAGGTATTCGGCGAGCAGGGTCAGGCAGTGATGCTCTGGGCAATGATGTCCTGAGTGGTGTTCACGCCGTCCTTGCTGGCTGTTGTGCAGGCCCGCGCAGTCTTTGTCGAGCGGAGAGCTCTCTTTGTTGCGCCTGTGGGCCCATGTGCCGCACAGGCAGCAACTGAACGATCCCCGAAAGGAGCAGGTTCGATATGAAAATCCGAGGTTGGCTTTCCATTCTGCTCGTCACTGTGCTGGCGATGACGGTGCTGCCATCCAGTGCCTGGGCAGCAATCACCTGCAAGTCGACTACGGGCGAGCCTGCCGTGAACTATGTTGGCGGCCTTTCCACGGTGCATATCAATCCTGATGTGCCGGATGGTACGGTCCTGGCAACGCGTTCCGGATGGTTCGAGCTTCATCGGCCCCTCACCATTACCTGCCAGAACACACCCCCCGAGGGAATCCTGGGCGTATGGGAGGTAACCACCGGTGCCGAGGTTGGCCAGAACATCCATGCGACCGGAATTGCCGGGATAGGCGTGCGTGCAGCGTTCGCGACGGGTCAATTTTATCCGACTTCGGCAATTTACGGACGTGATTTCTACCCCGTCAACCTGAAATACCTGAGCCTGGAGATCATCAAGATCGGCGACATCACCGGCTCCGGCACGCTGCAGGGAGAAATTGTTAAAGCCACGGTTCCTGCAGCGGACGGCTTCCAGTTGTGGTCGATCCGTTTGAGCAACCCGGTGACCATCTCGCCACAGAAACCAACCTGCAAGGTGGCAACGCCAGCCGTTGAGGCGTTTCTCGGCAATGTTCAGCTCAGTGCATTCGACGGCGTAGGTAGTTCCTCGTCGGCACGGCCGTTCTCCATCGATCTGATGTGCGGCGGGGGCCATGCCGCAGGCTTGGTACAGGTTGCGGCAACGATTACCGACGCGGGCAATCCCCTCAACCGCAGCGACAGGATGGCATTGAGCGCGGCTTCCAGTGCCAAGGGTGTGGCCATCCAGGTGCTCAAGGACGGCGAGGTGCTGAAATTCGGGCCGGATTCCTCTGCGGTCGGTGCTATCAATCAATGGTCTGCCGGGCATGCCGGCAATGGCTTGTTCCGCATTCCACTGACGGCACGCTACCTGCAGACGGCGGCAGTCATCGAACCGGGTACTGCGAATGGACGGGCGACCTTCACGCTCAGCTACCCATGAGCGTGATGAGCCGCTTTCGCTGACAGCGGCAGCTCATTGCTGCCTGCGCGTCAATGCGACGTGGGCCAGGGTATCGAGTTCGGTGAGCGCCGCTTCCAGCTCGCCCAGGCTTTTTTGATCCAGCATTGCCTCCATTGCCGCGCATCTGTCGGCGATGGCCGCCTCATGGATGAACGCAAAAGCGCCACGCAGTGAGTGAAGGTGCTTGCCTATGACGTCGACGCGTTGGTCCAGCGTCATTGTCGGTGATGCGCCCATCAATGCAGGCTGCAGTGCGTGCCTTATGGCAACGAGCGACTCGTCCAGTGACGCGAGCAGCGGCGCATGTACTTCGTCTGGCAGCGGGCCGGTGCCGATATCGACGCGCCTGTGCACGCTGGCAGCTGCCAGCACCTTGTCTGAAATCTGTGACAAGGCGTTCTGCAAGGTCTCCAGCAACACCGGCTTGATCAGGATGCGGTTGATGCCGGCCTCCTGGCTGCGCAGCCGGTCGCGATCGGATATATGTGCGGTGACCGCGATGATTGGTGTGGCCACCTTGCGGTTGCGCAGGCAACTGGCGAAGGTGTAGCCGTCCATGCCGGGCATGTTGAGGTCGGTGAGGATCAGGTCGTAATGCTGATGGGTGAAGGCGGCAATGGCCGCGCCGCAGTCTTCGAAGGTGTCGGCGCTGCATCCCAGGGTCTCCAGCTGCATCTGCAGGAGTTTCCGGTTGGCCGGGTGATCGTCGACCACCAGCACATGCAGTGCTGCACCTGGCCGAACAACAACGGCCATCGGTACATCGGCGGGCATTGCTCCCTTGGCAGGTTGCAGCGGCAGGTTCACCAGGAACGTGCTGCCTTTGGCCGGTTCGCTCCTGACCTCGATGCTGCCGCCCATCAGCTCGGCCAGCCGCTTGCACAGCGCAAGCCCAAGGCCGGTGCCCCCATACCGCCGGGCGATGGTTGAATCGGCCTGGGAAAAGGTGCTGAACAGGGAATCGCACTGTTCCGCCGTCATGCCGATGCCGGTGTCGCTTACCCCAAGCACCAGGGCCGAATCAGGATTTTCGTCATCCTGCAGATAGAGCTCGACCAGCACGTCGCCGGTTTCGGTGAACTTGATGGCGTTGCTGATCAGGTTGAACATGATCTGGCGCAGGCGGGTGGGGTCCCCCAGGTAATGCGGCTGCAGGGAATCATCAACGATGAGATCGATGGCCAGCCCTTTGGCGTGCGCCATCGGCGAGAACATCGCGATGGACTGCTGGGCGATCTCCTTCAGATTGACGGGGATGGACTCGACCGTCATCTGCCCGGATTCCACCTTGGAGAAGTCCAGGATGTCGTTGATGATGTTGAGCAAGGCGGCGGAAGACGAGGTGACGGCATGCAGCCGGCTGCGCTGGGGGTCGTCCAGTGTGGTCCTTTCCAGCAGCTCCAGATTGCCGAGGATCGCATTCATCGGCGTGCGGATTTCGTGACTCATGATTGCCAGGAAGGTCGACTTGGCCTGGTTGGCGGCTTCCGAGGCAGCGCGGGCGTTCTGCAGTTCCTGTTCGACCTTCTTGCGCAGGGTGATGTCGGTGAAGTTGCACAGCAGTACATCCTCCCCGCGGTACTTGCTTGGGACGATGCTGACCAGCAGTGAACATTCCGCTTCGTCTTCGGTCTGGATCGTCAGTTCGATGCCGGGCGAGGCGATCGTTCCAGCGCCGTGGCGGTGAAACGCCTGCAGAAAATGCTGGTGCAGCGGTGTTGCGGAAGCCGACAGGCGCTGTGCATAGCGCGTCATCACCGCGTTCTTCAGCAATACCTCCCCGCTGCCCAGGGAGAGCAGGGCCTGGCCGGACGGCGCTGCTTCCACCATCGTCCGGTTCAGGTTCTCGCTTTCCACGATCCGCTCTGAACGCACATAGCCGGGGCGGAATACCTTTCTGTCGATCAGCAGAAGTGCGGCCCAGACAATGCTGATCGCGAGCAGCATCGCCGCGACGTAGGCCAGCAGGGTGGGCCAGAGCGCAGCGAGGATCGTCCGCCAGGAGAAGGTGTGGATCAGCTGCCAACCTGCATTGGCGCTTGAAATCACTTCGGTGGCGACGAACCGCCCATCCTTGTTTTCAAACCGGCCTTTGCTGCCCGGCGGCGCCGCAGCAGCCCAACGTGCGATTGGCAGCCGCGCCAGCGCTGTGGCACCGGGCTGGCTGTTGCCAAGGAACAACTCGCCATCGGCATTGACGATTACCCAGAACTCATCGACCTGCGAGGCATCGAGCAGGGGGGTGACCAGTTCCAGCGGGTAGGAGGCGATGAATACCGCGAATGGGCCGGCGTCGCTGCTGGCGACCTGGCGCAGATGCAGCGAGGGCTTGCCACTGAGCGGATCCACCGATACCGGCAGCCAGGCTGGCCCAGCCGCCTGTGCGGGAGCGGTGCGGCTGGCCTTGAAGGTCATGGCCTGGTCGGGCACCAGGCGCTGGATCAGCGCCGGATTGGCCTCGCGTGCCAGCGCGGCGGGCAGGTTGGCGTCCGGCAGAGGGCCGGCGCCGAGGAAGGTCTGCTCCGGGTTATGGAAGTAGATGGATGCGCTCAACGCACGGGCGAAGGTGCCCGCCTGGTGGCTGACTTCGTCGGCAAGTTTGAGATACGGCCCATAGCTGGCGGCTTGGCCGCCCTGCAGGTCGGCAACGACCAGCACGTGCGGCGAATTCGCCGAGCGCTGCAGGGTCATGCGGCCCTTGCTGTCCGCAAACCTGTACAGCAGATCCGGATCAGGGTTCTGCCGCGACTCCCAGGCGTATTCCTCCTGCGCGGTGGTGATCCGCAGCGCGCCCTCGCGGACGGCAAGCGTGGACTGCAGGGCGATGCGGCGGCTGGTCTGGTCGGTGTGGCGTTCGGCGATGTAGTCGCGGATCTGCGAATGGATGACCACGGCAGTGACGGCGGCCAGGATCAGCGTGGTGATGATGCCGCCGCCATAGAGCAGGCCACGCTGATGGCGGCTCAGCAGTTTGAGTGCATTCGCGCGACCGGATGGTTGGGGCCCTGTTTCGCCTGTTGCGGTACCCGTTTCGGAGACCATTTGAGATTTCACTCATTAGCGGCTACTGCCGGTTGCTGCGCTGAAAACCTTGTGTCACGGCCTTGTCCGAAGCGTGCCGGATGAATATTCGGACTTGGCTGATGTAGCGGTGGGCGTTGCGCTGGAACAATGACCCCATCGAAAACACATCCTTCCCAGCTACCGCCGCTCCTGGCGTGGAGACATCCCCCATGAACGCTATTGCCAAATTTGCATCGCCCCAACCGGATACCCGGATGATCCACAATGCGCTGGTAGTCGACGGTAACGAACTGCAGCATCTTCCGATGGCCAAAGTGCTGCGTCAATCAGGGGTGTCTGAAGTCGTTTCTGCCCTGGATGGCGACCGCGCCGTCACGGCACTGCGGGAGCGCCGCTGGGATCTGGTCATTCTTGACCTGGATATCGTCGACCTCACGGGCCTGCAGGTGATCGACCTGTTGGCGGAGCGTTGCAAGTCGACCCGTCTGGCGGTGGTGAGCAGCCAGCCCAGTCGCATCTTGAATGCCGCGTCCGCCTATGCGGCGCATCGCGGCCTGAACGTGGTGGCTGCAGTGCGCAAGCCACTGAGGCCGGAGCAGATCAGGAACATTGTCGCTGCCTCGACCGACACGGTAGGCGACGCCCGCGGCGCAGCGGCCATGCCATTCCAGCCGGTGTTCTCCAGCGACGAGCTGCGCGGTGCCTTGCTGGAGCAACAGATCCAGGCGTATTTCCAGCCCCAGCACTGCGCCATTACCGGGCTGCTGCGCGGCGCCGAGGTGCTGGCGCGCTGGCACCGTCCGGATGGCTCGGTATTGGCGCCTGCACAGTTCCTGCCGGCGTTCGAGCGTGCTGGCCTGCTTGAGCCGTTCACCGACTACATGCTGTCCTGCGCTTTCGACTGCATTGCTGCCGAAGGTCCGGGTTCTTCGCTGCTGACGGCGGTCAATGTGCCGGCGCGGGTGGCGGCCGGCGTCCATTGGGCGCAGAGCGTCGCCGACCACGCCTACCATGCGGGTGTCGACCCGGGTCGGGTGGTGATTGAAATCACCGAGGACGGCGGTGAGCTGTGCAATCCGGCGTTGGCCGGTGCGGTCACGCAGCTGCGCCTGCGTGGCTTCAATTGCGCCATTGATGACTTTGGCAGCGGCGATTCCTCGCTGGACCGGCTGCTGCAGGTGCCGTTCAATGAGTTGAAGATCAACCGCAGCATGCTGGTGGAGGCGCGTGAGCACGCCCATGCGCGCTGCCTGCTGGCCAGCACCATTGCGATGGCGCGGCAGATGGTGGCGACGGTGGTGGTTGAAGGCGTGGAGACCTACCGCGATCTGGACATGGTACGCAGCCTTGGTTGCCATACCACCCAGGGTTACCTGCACGGGCGGGCGATGCCCAAGGCAGACTACGTGAACTACATTGCAGAGCAGCTCCGATCGGGACGCCGTCATCTGCGTCGTGAATTCAGGGTTGGCTTGCGGCATTGGCAAACAGGCGGATTTCGCCGCCTGACTCACCTTGTGATTGTTGCTTCCACAGCCTCCGGCCCTCTGGCCGGGGGCTGTTTGCTGTGGGTGTCGGAAAGGCATCCCTGGGCCGGGCAACTTTCGGTTGATCTGCTGCTGTGCGAGTTGCTCCTTCCATGATTGAGGAAAGGTAGAGCGAACAAGCAATGGAGATTGCGTGCGTGCCAGCTGCGCCTCTGTTCGAGGGCGGCGTGCGATGCAGACGGGAACGCAGCCGGCGCGCAGGAGTATCGTGCTCGTCCGCACCTGCCGATATCAGTACGGCAATGCGGCGGCGGCGGATGCATGGCTGGACGCACGCTGAAAGAGGACGCCTGGATGGCGAATTTTTCCTTGGTTTTAGGATTGGTCCGATTACGCATCGGGAACACTAATCCTAGGATTGTCGTGCGGGAAGGGCGAAGGAAAGCAATCAGATTTCTACTTCTTTTCGCGTCAGTAAATTCATACACAGACATAGGAAAAGTAACGATGAAGAACCTCTCTCTAGTCGCCGCCATCGCTGTCGCCGCAACCACCCTCGCTTTCGCAGGTCGTGCGCATGCCTCGGATGGTTCCATCCAGTTCCTGGGAAACATCACCGCCAGCACCTGCAAGATCAACGGCGGTGGCAGTGCCAGCAGTTTCCAGGTGGACCTGCCGCCGGTGAGCACCACAACCTTGGCCGATGCCGGTTCCACTGCGGGCCGTACCGGTTTCAACATTGAACTTACCGAGTGCAATCCGACCTCGGGCAGGGTCTCCACGTTCTTTGAAGCGGGCGAAAGCGTCAACTCGCAGAACGGCAACCTGATCATTGCCGCCAACGGCGCCGAGAACGTCGAGCTGAGCCTGCTCAACGACAAGCAGGAGAAGATTTTTGCCGGTGCCGAAGCGGCTGCGCAGAACTCCCAGTGGGTCGAGATTGGACCGGGCGTAATGATTTTGAAGTACTTCGTCGAGTACCAGTCGCTGGGCGGCGCCACTGCAGGCGAAGCCAACAGCCACGTCCAGTACACGATGAGCTACGAGTAAGTCGCAACCGCCGGCAGTTGCCAGAAGTGTGCTGCCGGCGGGCTGTGGCCCGCAACGATAGTGATCAACAACCAGTGATCAACAACTCTTTCGAATGGGTGGAACGATGAAAAAATCTTTTCGTATCAGTTTGACCGCACTTGCACTTGCAATGCTGGGCCTGAGCGCCGGCGCGAATGCAGGGGTTGTGATTGGAACCACACGGGTGATTTTTCCCGAGAAGCAGAGTGAAGTCAGCATCAGCTTGAGCAACGACGGCGTCACGCCCGCCCTGGTTCAGGCCTGGCTCGATGATGGCGATGCCGGCATGGCGCCGGAAGATGTGGATGTGCCGTTTGTGCTGACCCCGGCGATGTTCCGGCTCGATCCGGGCAAGGGCCAGACCTTGCGGTTGATGAAGACTGGGCCGTTGCCGGCCTCCAAGGTTGAACGGCTGTACTGGTTGAACGTGCTGGAAGTGCCGCCAAAGGCCACTGATGAGGCCGAGAACCGCCTGCAGCTCGCATTGCGCACCCGCATCAAGCTGATGTACCGCCCTGCGGGCCTGGAGGGCTCGCCTGAGCAGGCGCCCGCACGTGTGCGTTGGTCGCTGGTCCGGGACGATGCTGCGCAAGGGTACGCATTGGTGGCCAATAACCCCACTGCCTACATCGTCAATTTCGGCAGCGTGACGTTCAGCGTTGGTGGCCAGAGCCACAATGCGGGCGCCGGACATGTGCTCCCGGGTGCCAGTACGCGCTTCCGCCTGGCAGATTTCAAGGGCAGTACGTCAACTTCAGCGGTCGTGAACTACAGCGCGATCAACGACTGGGGCAGCGGTGTTGCCGGCAACAGCACGCTCACCGAGCCCGGCAACTAGCCTGCCAAGCGCGCCGCTGCCGGTTCGTTTGCCAACAAGCCGGTCTGTCCGCGGTGGCCTGCAACGAACGCCACCAGCTTTTTTTCGACACCCACTATTTTCGCTGGCGACCCGTGCACTGCGTGCGTGGAGCGTGCCGGTGTCATTCCCAGGAGGCACAGCACCATGAAAATTGTGCCGTTCCAGTCGGCCCGTAGCCCGCGCAGGCTTTGCCAGCGCCCGCTGGTGCTGTTGATGGGAGTGATTCTGTCGGCAAGCTGCGTCTCTGCGGCCGCCGAGGTTGCCTCCGCTGGCGGCGGCCCACCGCAGGTTGAATTCGACAGCGCGTTCCTGATCGGCAGCGCAGGCAGCAATGCCGATATATCGCGGTTCGAACGCGGTGATTCCGCGCCTCCCGGCGATTACCGGGTTGATCTGTACGTGAATGACCAACGCATTGGTCGTACCGATGTCAGCTTCCGCAGCGCAGGCGCGGCCGGGCGCGTGCAGGCATGCATCACATCTGATCTGCTCCGGCGCACCGGCGCGGACCTCAGTCAAGTCTCTGCGGAAGTTCCGGAGACAATGGCTGCCGACAGTGACTGCGTCGGTATTGATGCCGTTGTTGACGGCGCACTGGACGTGTTCGACTTCGCGGCGCAGCGTCTGGATCTGTCCATTCCCCAGGTTGCCTTGCTGCGCACGCCGCGCGGCTATGTGAACCCCGACAGCTGGGATGCCGGTGTATCTACCGGATTCGTCAACTACGCACTTGATGGCTACACCGCCGACAACGGTTCCGGGCGTAGCTCGCAGGCGTATCTTGGCCTGGACATGGGCATCAACATGGGCAGCTGGCGCTTGCGCCATGACGCGAGCGCAAGAATCGGCGATACCGGCGAGCGGCAGTATCAGGCAATTGCCACCTATGCAAAGCGTGATGTCGCCGCGCTGGGCGCGCAGCTGACCATCGGCGAGGATTACACCAGCGGCGAGCTGTTCGACAGCACAGGCTTCCGTGGCATTCGCCTGGAAAGCGATGACCGCATGCTGCCGGAATCGCTGCGCGGCTATGCGCCGGTGGTCAGCGGCGTGGCCTATACCAATGCACGTGTCACCATCCGCCAGAACGGCATCATCGTCCATGAGTCGACGGTAGCACCGGGCGAGTTTCAGATTGATGATCTGTACGCCACCGGCTACGGCGGCGATCTGGAGGTCACCGTGCAGGAAGCCGATGGCAGCACGCAGCAGTTCTCGGTGCCGTTCGCGTCGGTGCCGCAGTCGCTGCGCGCCGGCGTTTCACGCTATAGCGTTGTTGCCGGTACCGCGCGCAGCACGGTGCTCAAAGGCGATCCCGCCTTTGCACAGGCAACCTGGCAGCGCGGTATATCCAGCCTGGCCACCGGTTATGTCGGTACCACGTTGGCCCAGGACTATCGTTCCGCCATGGCGGGTGTGGCCCTGAATACACCGCTGGGTGCCATCGGCGCGGATGTCACCCATGCGAGCACCCGCCTGCCCGGACGCGGCAGCCACAGCGGTGCCAGCTATCGGCTCAGTTACGCCCGCTTGCTGCCAGCTACCGGCACCAACATCACCCTGGCCGGGCATCGTTATTCCACCTCCGGGTTCCTCGCCCTGAACGAGGCGCTTGCCGCGCGCGAACTGCCTGCGGACGGGGACTTCGATTCCATCCAGCGTCAGCGCAACCGGGCTGCGCTCACGGTCGGGCAGAAGCTGGGTGCGCGCGGTGGACGTTTGAATGCCACCGCGTCGCTCGCCCACTACTGGAACCGCAGCGGTTCGGACCTGAGCTATACGCTGGGTTACAGCGCCAGTTATCGCGGCGTTGGCTACAGCCTGTCGGCACGTCGCCAGCAGTCGGGTTTCGATCGCCCGGCCACGCACTATTCCGCCAATGCAACGTTCTCGCTGGGCAAGGTGCGGCCGCTCACGGCAACCGCAAACGTGGCGCAGCTGCAGGACGGACGCAGTCAGTTCCAAAGCACCCTTATCGGTGCCATCGGGGCTGATGGCGCGCTTTCCTACGGGGTCTCCGCGCGTACGGCGTGGGGTGGCGACCAGTCAGCCGAACGTTCCGGCAGCGTGAACCTGGGCTATCGTGGCCGCGTCGCGGTGCTATCGGGCAGCGCCAGCGTTGGCGCGCAGAGCACGCAGGCGTCGTTGAGCGCGCGCGGGGCGATCATTGCCCATGGCGGTGGTATCACCTTCTCGCAGCCGGTATCCGAGACATTCGGTCTGGTGCACGTGCCGGATGCGCGCGGTGCAAAGGTGCTGAATGCGGCGGGGGTAAAGGTCGACCGTCGCGGCTATGCGGCGATTCCCTACTTGTCGCCTTATCGGATCAACCGGATTGAGATCGACCCCAAGGGCCTGTCCACCGACGTGGAATTGAAGGCCACCAGCCAGCATGTGGTGCCGCGTGCCGGCCTGGCACCGTTGCTGAAGTTCGACACCACGTTTGGTCGCTCGGCATTGCTGCAACTGACAATGCCGGGCAGCGGCAACCTTCCTTTCGGCGCTGCGGTGGTTGACGACAGTGGTGCGGAAGTGGGCGTGGTAGGGCAGGCGGGCAGGGTGTTCGCGCGCGGCCTGCAGGAGAGCGGCACTTTGAGCGTGATCCAGGGAGAGGACGGAAACCCCATCTGCCGGGTCGACTATTCGCTACCGCAGCGGCCCCAGGGCGGTGCGTTGGCGCAGGTTGCGGCCACCTGCATCGGCAGCCCGGCGCAGTGAGCGCAACGCCATGATGCAGGTGCCGATGCTGGGCTCCGCGAGGCGAAGGAAGGGCGGCAGCTCGCGCAAGTTGGCTTGCAGTGGCTGCCTTGGCCTACAGAGCGCTATCTCGAAGACCGATGTGACAGGGATTCTGTCCTGAAGTAATCTGCACGCCACAGGGGGCTTCCTCGGCTGGGATTGGCCAGTTGCCGTTGCACTCCAGGGAGAGCGTCACCATGAGTGGTTTCAAGATCAAGGTGATTTTGGCTGACGATCACCCGGGCATGATTGCAGGGGTCAAGTACGAGCTGTCATCTGTAGACACGATTGAGCTGGTCGGCACCGCGGCCGATTCCACCGAGTTGATGGCCCTGCTCAATGGGGTCGCCTGTGACGTGGTTGTCTCGGACTATGCAATGCCGGCGGGCGATTTCGGCGATGGCATCGCACTTTTTGGAATGATTGCCAGGCGGCACCCGCAGGTGAAGCTGGTGGTGCTGACGATGCTGGACAATCCAGCGGTGTTGCACACCCTTCTCACCCAGGGCGTCATGTGCATTGTCAGCAAGTCGGATGCGTTGACCCATCTGGTGCCGGCCGTGCACGCCGCGCATGGCGGGGGAAAGTACTATTCGCCCACGATCGAGAAAGTGGTGCAGAGCATCGAGCTCAACCGGCGCAGCCGCAATCCGGCGGGGGTACTGAGTATCCGCGAGTCCGAAGTGGTGCGTCTGTATGCCTCGGGCCTGACCGTCAACGAAATTGCCGAGCGCCTGCACCGCAGCAAGAAGACCATCAGCACGCAGAAGGCCAATGCGATGGAAAAACTTTCCATCGAGAAGGATGTTGATCTGCTGCGCTATGCGATGGAAAACGGCCTGGTTACCTCATCAGGCGGTGCGCCGGCAGCATCGGACCCAGGCGGAACCTGAGCGGCGGCAATCCCTGCCGTCCAGCTCGCGGTCCCACGTTGGATGCTGTCAGTCGATATCCAGCCCCAGCTTGCCCGACTCCCACTGCATCATGATTTTTCGCCGCCGCTGCGGTGATGCATACATGAAGAGATTGAGGGTTTCCAGAAACTGGTTCTTCTGGATGGTGGAGAGGCGTGCGAAATCTATTAGCAGTCGCCTGACGTCCGCGGTTTTCTTGTCCATCACTGTGTGTTCTCGGCCGCAGCTCATAAGCAAAGCACGCATGCGAGCGCCAGGTTGGCGCCGCACAAGGAATTTGCTCATGGTGTGTCAAGCGCACAGGTGCAGCCATAGGACCCGTCCCAATCAGGCGGATTTTTCCTGTCCCTACCGCGGCATTCCCGTTCGGATTGATCCTGCGTTGTTATTGGCGGGCTGCAATCCAATGATGGAAAAGTAGGTGCTCCGATCGGGGGATATTACGGTGCCTAGGCTTCGATAACTGGTTGGGCTTCATGCCCGGGCGACGCTGGGGCCCATCTCTGCGTCGGCCAGGCCCGATTCGATGCCATAGCGCAGCAGGTCCACATCACGCTTGAGCCCCAGTTTCAGCATCGCCGCGCCTTTCTGGGTGCTGATGGTCTTCTTGCTGCGGCTCAGGCGCTCGGCGATTTCGTTGACGGTCAAACCCGAAACAAAGAAGCGGATGACTTCCAGTTCGCGGGTTGTCAGCATCTGCACGCCGGAGCTGCCGGAGGTAACCGCACCGGCGATGTCGGTGATGGTGGGGGAGAGGTAGCGCCCGTTGGCGTATGCACCGTGCACGGCCGGCAACAGGTGATTGAGCGAATCGGATTTGCTCAGGATGCAGGAGATGCCAAGGCTCAGCAGCGAATGCACGATGCCGGGGTTCTCCAGCATTGTCAGTACCACGATCTTGATCGAGGGATAGCGCTTCTTGATCAGCTTGAAAAGGGCAATGCCGTCGCCGTAGCGCCCGCCGGGCATCGAGTAATCGGAGATCAGCACGTCGCAGGGGTTCCGCGCAAGCACATCCATCAACTCGGTCGAGTTGCGAGCAGAGCCCATTACCGACACCGTGCCGCTTGAGGTAAGGA
This sequence comes from Stenotrophomonas nitritireducens, assembly GCF_001700965.1. Taxonomy (NCBI): domain Bacteria; kingdom Pseudomonadati; phylum Pseudomonadota; class Gammaproteobacteria; order Lysobacterales; family Lysobacteraceae; genus Stenotrophomonas; species Stenotrophomonas nitritireducens. The sequence goes on along the minus strand of NZ_CP016756.1, from coordinate 186,758 downwards.
CGTACTGAAGGCCGGCACGCACGGCGGAATGATCGTCCGCGAGAACGACGCGAAGGGTGAGTGGCTTCATGGCGGATCGGCTTCAGTTGTTGAACGGGAGAGGCCTGTTGAGAGGAGGCTGTGGCGCTGCAGCGTGTGGGGCAGGAGGGGAAACGAAAGGTAGGTACGCGCTTTCCATTACTTTATTTGTGTACTGCCAGCAAAGTAAGCACTTGGCGTCTTATTCAGAGCGCCGCGTTTCTAGGACGGGTCTGATCTCGGATTTACATCCGGGACACGCATGCGCGCCGCGTGGGTTTGCTTGTGCAGCGGCTACCAGGGTTGCCGCAAGCCACGCCCCGTGGAGCGCTGCCAACGGTTGCCGCAATGAAGGAGCCGCAGGGAAACGCTTCTTTGCGTCCGTGGCGACGCCAGCAAGCCAGACGGGGAAGGGTGATGGCGGCCGTGCATTTACACGCGTCATGGCTGGGTGATCATGGAAGATCGCCCTACCTTCAGCGTCAAACCCCGGATCGGCAAGCATAAAGTGATGTATCACTTTATTATTGGCAGCTAATTGGCGAGGAAATGACGATGGCGGACCAGGGCGACAGCGAAAAACAGGATGCTGTGGAGCCAAAACGCAGGGGCAGGCCACGCCTTTACGCCACGCCCTTGTCGCAGGCCGAACGGGCCAAGCGTTACCGCAAGGCGCGGCAGTGGGACGAGAGCACTCTGGACGACTGTCGCGATCCAGTGTTGATGGACCGCCTGAGCTGGGCGCTGAAGCACAAGGAAACCTCGGAAGATGCGCGCGCAGCGCTGGACATCTATCTGGAAGAGCTGGTGCGCCGCCATCACAGCAAGGGAAAGGCCGCGTTGAAGTGAGTTGAAGCGGTGGCGGTACCTGCGTTGCTGATGCAGCCGGGCGGCTCCACCGGCCCGCTGGGACGTTGCGACAAAGTACGAGCGGGTACCTGGCCGCGATCAGAGGTAGGCCGGTCTGGCGATGCTGTCTGCTTACACCAAGGGCAAGTGGCGCTTCGAGCGCGGTGATGTTGATCCCGCTGACCCAACTTGCCTGCGGTGCATTTGCCGATTGCGGCCGGCCTGGGCGGGCGCTGTCAGGATGATTGGCGGGTCCAGTGCGTGCATCTCCCAAATACTGATGCCATCCATCTGCGGCAAACGAGCGGCTGTTGCGGCGAATGCTTATTGCGGTCATTTCATTCGGGCCGGTGCTGTTTAAGCTCCGCGCATGACTTCGTTGATTGACCTGCAGCACGCCATTGCACGGCACAGCGTTGCTGGTTTCACCCAGACCGCTGTTCCACGGATGGCATTGGCCCGCGCGGACAGCGTCAGCGGCGCATCGGAGTCTGTCTACGAAGCGTGGTTGCTGGTGGTGGCGCAGGGACGCGTGCGCATGCAACTGGGTGATGAGCCTTTCGAGTTGTCCGCCGAGTGTTACGCCCTGACCTCGGTGGACCTGCCCTTGACCGGCGAGGTGTGCGAAGCCAGTACGGAGCAGCCATTCCTCGCGCTTGCACTGAACCTGGAGCCGGTGATGCTGGCGTCCGTACTGTTGGACATGGGCGAACAGCTGCTCGATCTGTCGCCCTCCGCCGGCATGGGATTGGGCGTGTTGGGTGCGGATCTGCTTGATCCGCTGACGCGTCTGGTGCGGCTGCTGAATGAGCCGGTCGACATCGGCATGCTCGCGCCGCTGTTCGAGCGCGAGATCCTCTACCGGCTGCTGCTCGGCGAGCAGGGGGCGATGCTGCGCCAGCTCGCCTTGTCGGACAGCCGCCTGTCCAGGATAAGCAGTGCCATCAGCCTGATCCGGCGCGACTGCGCCCGACCGCTGCGGCTTGAAGTACTGGCCAGGGAAGTGGGCATGAGCCTGTCGTCCCTGCACCGGCACTTCAAGGCAGTGACCGGCATGAGTCCGTTGCAGTATCAAAAGCGGCTGCGCTTGCAGGAAGCACGCCGGCAATTGACCGCCCGCCAACAGAGCACCGCAAGCATCGCTTTTGCGGTGGGTTACGAGAGCCCATCCCAGTTCAGTCGCGAGTACAAGCGGATGTTTGGCGTCGCACCCTCGCGCGATGCGCTGGAAATCCGCCAGAGTGTGTTGCAGCCAAGGCGGGGCCCGATGGCGGACTGAATGGCTGCGCAGCTGCCACAGGCGTGACGCGCTGACAGGATCAGGCAAGGATCTGCCGATATCCATCTACCGGCAACGCCACCAACCGCTCTAGTCTTCAAGCCGAGGTTCTGTGGTTGTCGTCACCACGCGCAGCGTAGCGAGGGATGCTGTGTCGGCTGATGTCGCAGGGGTGTTCCGGAGTGGATTGCACACCTTTACGCCGGTATGGGCGTGGTCTCGCTCATCTGCGCTGCGGTTGCGGTACTACCGGCGATCCGCAGTACGCCGCGAGATGGCAGTGCATGCAGCGTATAGCGGTTGCCTGCTTGGCAGGGAATGTCGCAGACCGCTGTTGCTGCGACCGTGTACCCCAGTTGCCTGCGGTGAATAGGCAAGCTGTTCCTGCGTGTGCGGCCTCGGTTGCATTGCTGCGTGCCACCGCATTGATAGATCAACGTGCCTGCGTGAACAAACGTTTCCAGATGGAGGTAGTTCAATGAAAGCATCCGTGGTCAGCGCAATCGGTGGTGGCTTCGCCGTGCAGGAACTCGAGCTGGCACAGCCTTTGGACCGGGAAGTGCTTATTGATGTCAAAGCGTCCGGGCTATGCCACAGCGACCTCACCCTGGCCACCGCCGGTATTGGCCAGCCACCGCCGGTGGTGTTGGGGCATGAGGTTGCTGGCGTGGTAGTTGCAAAGGGCGCGCACGTTACCGGGATCAACCTGGGTGACCATGTGGTCGCCAGCCTCATCCAGTTCTGTGGCAGGTGCACGCAATGCCTGTCTGGCCATACGTATAGTTGCCTGCATCCGGAAGCGACCCTGCGCGGCCAGGACGAACCGGCGCGTCTGCATGCCCGCGATGGCAGCGTCGTCAATCAGGGCTATGGCCTGGGCGGTTTGCCGCCTACCGCACAGGTTGCGCATCAACAGGCGCAGTACCTGGTACGCACCCTGCAGCGGCGCTTGGGCGGCAAGGAGGCTCCCGATTTTGTCTATCGCGACTTCGGCGCCCTGGTATCGCTGGCGGACTACGACGCGTTCGGTTCATTGGGAAAGTTCGGCATCTTCAAAGGCGGCATCATCCGCGGCCAACTCGCCCAGTTCAGCCACGTCATGTTGTACCGCAGCCATCAGGCGCGCATTCACGGCTTCTGGCGTGGCGGCCTGCTCTGGCTGGTGGACCGCTTGAACGCGAGGCTGCGCGCGCCGATCAGATTGGATTGAGGCAATCTGGCCGCATCGACACGCTGCGGCCCGGTATGCGTCTTGGTGTTGCGAAAGGTCGATGGCGTGACTGCAGCCGATGCCCCTTGCGGAATTTTGCTTACAGCTGCGCAAGCAATGCAGCGCAGCTCAGATCCGCAGCGCCTCCACCACCAGCGCGAACGCCGCCGAATGCTGGCGGCGGCTGGGGTAGTACAGGTGGTAGCCAGGGAAAGGCGGGCACCAGTTCTGCAGTACACGAACCAGCCTGCCTTGTTCGATATGCGGCGCAAACTCGCTTTCTGGCAGGAAGCTGATGCCCAGACCGTCCAGTGCTGCCTGCACTATTGGCGGTGAGGTGTTGAATATCGCCTGGCTCTCAACCCGCACATTGACCTGCCGCCCGTTGCGTTCAAACTCCCACACGTACAGCCCGGCCGAACTGCTGAAACGGATGTTGATGCAGTTGTGCCTGGTCAGGTCGGCAGGCACCTTCGGCGCCGGGTTGCGTTCCAGATAGGCGGGCGAGGCAACGGCCGCCATGCGCACCTTGGGGCTGATCGGCAGCGCGATCATGTCCTTGTCGATGCTCTCGCCAAGGCGGACACCGGCATCGAAGCGGTCGGCGACGATGTCGCGCAACGCGTAGCTGACATCGAACTCGATGCGGATGTCCGGGTAGCGGTGCATCAGCGGCAACAGCTTCGGCAGCAGGATGGTCTGCAGCGGATGATCTCCGCAGGTCAGGCGCAGGCTGCCGGCCGGTTTGTCGCGCATCTCGCTGAGCGCGTCGAGTTCGGCTTCTATTTCGTCAAACCGGTTGCCGATGGCCTGCAGCAGACGCTCTCCTGCCGGCGTGGGCGACACCGCACGCGTGGTGCGGGTGAGCAGGCGGATCTGCAGGCGTTCTTCCAGCGCCTTGATGGCCTGGCTGAGCGCGGATTGCGAAACACCGAGGAGCGCGCCTGCGCGGGTGAAATTACCCTCACGTGCAACGTGGACAAAAGCCAGAAGATCATCGAGGTTGCGGCGTGCCATGGGCGCAGTGTGACACGCGGTATTGATTAGTAAAGCCAATAATGGCTAGAAGTATTGATTACTTTTCAAGAGCTTGGCACAGGAGGACAATGGCGCCTCCCCAATCACCGCCGGAGTTCCCATGTCTGTCAAAGCCTATGGCGCGCATGCCGCCGACAAGCCGCTGGAGTCGATGGATATCACCCGCCGCACGCCGGGCGCGCACGACGTGCAGATCGATATCGCCTATTGCGGCGTCTGCCACTCGGACCTGCACCAGGTGCGTGCCGAGTGGGCCGGCACCCAGTACCCCTGCGTCCCCGGCCATGAAATCGTCGGCAAGGTGGCGGCGGTGGGTGCTCACGTAAGCGGCTTCAAGCCTGGCGATCTGGTCGGCATTGGTTGCATCGTCGACAGCTGCAGGCAGTGCGAGGACTGCGACGACGGGCTGGAGAACTATTGCGATGGCATGGTTGGCACCTACAACGGGGCAACCGAAGACGCGCCGGGTTGGACGCTGGGCGGCTACTCGCAGGAAATCGTGGTGCACGAGCGCTACGTGCTGCGTATCGGGCATCCCGAGCAACAGCTTGCCGCAGTAGCACCGCTGCTGTGTGCCGGCATCACCACCTATTCGCCATTGCGGCATTGGAATGCCGGCCCGGGCAAGACAGTGGGCGTGGTCGGCATCGGTGGCTTGGGCCATATGGGCATAAAGCTGGCCCACGCGATGGGCGCGCACGTCGTTGCGTTCACCACCTCCGAATCCAAGCGCGACGCGGCGCTCGCCTTGGGCGCCGATGAGGTGGTGGTGTCGCGTGATGCAGCAGCCATGGCTGAGCAGGGCAAGCGCTTCGACCTGATCGTCAATACCGTGGCCGCACCGCATGATCTGGATGCCTTCCTGGCATTGCTCAAGCGTGACGGCGCGATGGTGCTGGTTGGCGCGCCGGCAACCCCGCATCCCTCGCCGAATGTGTTCAACATGATCACCAAGCGCCGCACCCTGGCCGGGTCGATGATCGGCGGCATCCCGGAAACCCAGGAGATGCTGGATTTCTGCGCAAAGCACCAGATCGTTGCGGACATCGAACTGATCACTGCCAGTGAGATCAACGACGCCTATGAGCGGATGCTCAAGGGCGACGTCAAGTACCGCTTCGTGATCGACAACGCCAGCCTGTCTGCCTGAGCAGGAGATTCGGCTGGCCCGGCACCGCGTGCCTGCGGCAGGCACGCGATGCTGGCAATTGCTACCAGCGCGGTGTGGTCGATGTGGGTGCTGCGTGCGAGGGAAATAGCGGCAGCACGTATTCGGTCAGCTCCTGCAGAATTTCATCGGCAGGACGCGCGGAGAACTGGATTCCCAGCGCGGCATGGTTGACGCCTGCCTGCTGACAATCCAGAAGCCAGCGAGGGAATGCGTTGTCGGGGACTCTCGCCTGCATGGGGACGGTGCGCCGGGCAGGCGCTGGCTTGCCCGTTGCTGAAGACGATGCTGCGATTGGCTTGACCTTGTCATGGTGGTAATCCGCATGCTCATTGCAACCACCGCCGGGCGAGGGTGCTGCCAGGTCCGGCAATCCCGGCTGGACAAACCCGGACAACAACAGCGAGGACACGACCTTGACAAGCACATTCCATCCGCAGGTAATTCTCTACACAACGCCGACCTGTCCGGATTGCCGGATGCTGAAGGACTGGCTCAACAGGTTGGGGATTGCGTACGAGGAGCGCGATCTGACCGATCCGGCCATCAGCGCGGAAGCAAAGGCCCGCACGGGACTGCGTGTTGCACCGATCACGTTGGTCGATGGGCAGGTTTTCTACGGCACGTTTGCCTCGCAGAAACCAGGTTTGGTGCTGGCGTTGGGTCTGCCCAGCGGCAGCTGACTACCGGTATTGAGAGGTGTCGTCGGCGCCCACGGCACGGCGAAACCTCATCTGGCTGCATGCGTGAAACAGGCGTTGCGTGGGCTGGCAAGCGCGTCCGGGCTTGCCGTTCAGAATCTCCTGGCAACCCATGCGTGGGCAGCGCCTGCCTCAGCTGACCTGCGACAGGATGATTCCCACCGCAGCACACCAGCACACCAGCACGAACCAGGTCAGCACCGCATTGGCGGACAGGCCGCGGTGGCGCACCACCAGGCTGACCACCAGTGCGGCTACCAGTGGCACTACAAACAGGCTGACGACCCAGAACCACGGATGTTCTTTCATGGGTGCTCTCTTGCGCTGAGGACATGCGCGGGGAGGCGTGCCAGCCCCTCAACGCACGCAGGTGCGCTGTGGGAATCGGCGCACACCGACAGTTCGCGCTTCCAACCGTCGTTGGTGAAATGCTATGGCGCCGCCTTTTTGAGCCTGCGCAGGCAGGATGAACTGCCTGCGCAGCGGTGCGGGCCGGGCGCATAGCGCTGGGCAGCGGAAAGCCGCTCGTCGTGCCGGTGGCGTGATCAGGACTTGGGCAGCATCGATTCCACGACCTGGTCGATGGTAAAGCTTGCCGACTTCGCCCTGGGTGGGAACTCCTTGAAGCTGTCCAACCACTTCATCAGCAGCGGCGGTGCGGAGTAGAGCAGGAAATTCTGCTCAACAAACCAGTCGTTGTATTTGAAGCTTTCCTCGCCACGTTCGAACGGATCCGCACGCAGGTCGAAGAACTTCGGGATCCGCATGGGGCGCAGCTGGGTGCGCCAGACCTCGATTCCGGTCTCGGTCTGCTCGAGAAACACCACCTTGTAGCGGCCCATGCGAACGGCCATGCACTCGCCATCGTCGCTCCAGTAGATGAAGGCCTTGCGTGGCGATTCGGCGTCTTTTCCGCGCAGGAACGGCAGCAGGTTCTCGCCATCCATGTGCACCTTGAATTTCTGCCCGCCCAGCGTGTGGCCCTTCTTCAGGTTGTCGACCAGGTCAACATCATCGTTGGCTGCAGCAAAGGTGGGGATGAAGTCCTGCAGCGAGGCGATGTCGTTGATGACGCGCCCGGGTTCGATCACGCCCGGCCACTTCCATACGCAGGGTACGCGCCAGCCTCCTTCCCAGTTGGTGTCCTTTTCACCGCGGAACGGGGTTGTGCCGCCATCCGGCCAGGACAGCACCTCGGCGCCGTTGTCGGTGGTGAATACCACCATGGTGTTCTCGGCGATGCCCAGATCATCGAGCTTCTTCAGCAATTCGCCGACGTAGCCGTCCAGCTCCACCATGCCATCCGGGTACAAACCGAGCCCGGTCTTGCCTTTGGAAGCGGGCTTGAGGTGGGTGAATACGTGCATGCGGGTCGGGTTGAAATAGCAGAACCACGGTTTCTTGGCGCTGTTGTTGCGGTCGATGAAATCAAGCGCGGCGCCGAGGAATTCCTCGTCCACGGTTTCCATGCGCTTGCGGGTAAGTGGGCCGGTGTTCTCGATGACCTGCTTGCCTACCTTGCCGAACTGCGCATCCACAGTCGCATCGTCCTTGTCCGTTGCCTTGCACTTGAGCACGCCGCGTGGGCCGAAACGTTTGCGGAAGGCAGGATCCTTCGGGTAGTTCTCGTACTCGGGTTCTTCTTCGGCATTGAGGTGGTAGAGGTTGCCGAAGAACTCATCGAACCCGTGCACGGTGGGCAGGTGTTCGTTGCGATCACCCAGATGGTTCTTGCCGAACTGCCCGGTGGCATAGCCGTAGCTTTTCAGCACGTTGGCGACGGTCGGGTCGTCGCTGCCCAGCCCCAGCGTGGCTCCGGGCATGCCGACCTTGGTCAGGCCGGTACGGATCGGTGACTGGCCGGTGATGAATGCGGCGCGGCCTGCGGTACAGCTCTGTTGACCGTAGAAGTCGGTGAACTTGGCGCCCTCCTTGGCGATGCGGTCAATGTTGGGTGTGCGGTATCCCATTATTCCGTCGTTGTAACAGCTTGCGTTGAACCAGCCGATGTCGTCGGCCATGATGAAGAGGATGTTCGGCTTCTTCGCGTCCATAGCAGGGCTCCGGGTTGACTACCGCAGCCTACAATCCAGGTAGCCGCCGGGAATCCGAAAAAAAACCCGTATTCCGGCAGTAAAACTACGTGTTGCAGTGCCCATGAGCGCGCGTCAGCCGGGCCCGGGCCTTCGCTGCAGCGAGCGGCGCCACTGTGCACCTCCCGCAGAGCTCTACCTGCCCATCGGCCGCAGCAGCGAACCAAATGTCAGGTACCACGAGGCTTGCCCATCGTCGTTGTAGCCGTAGGCCAGGAACATGGGGCCCAGGGGCGTTTCAACCCCGGCGAACACGCTGCCCGCCAGTACCAGGTTGTCCGCATCCACGGCGGCACGGGTCAGCCACACATTGCCGGTTTCCAGGCTTGCGCCCAGATACAGCGGGAGAGAGAACAGCCGCGTGGTATCGCCTGTACGCCGGTAGACCACCGCCCTCAGCAGCGCACTCTGGTTGCCGAACAATGCCCGCTCGTCATAGCCGGAGAGGTTCAGGAAGCCGCCGAGAAAGCTCTGTGCACGGAAAAAATGGTCATCGTCCACCGCGCTGCTCAGGTGCGCACCGAGCAGCAGGTGGTAGCGGCCCCAGGCGTGCGCCCAGTCGGCGGTCAGGCGCACCACGTCGCCTTCCACATCCGCTCCGAGTTGTGGCCGGTACATCTCGTAGTCGGCATTGAAGCGCCAGCCCTGGGTGGGGAAGTTGATGCTGTCCAGCGAATCCCAGGTGGCATTGAAGGTCAGCGCGGCGAAGTCCTGTTTGTCGCGGCGGAAGTCGAACGGATTGCCGACCAGTTCGTCGCTGCTGTCGCGGCCGCGTACGATACCCGCGCTGAGCGCAACGGTGGGCCTCGGGGTGTAACCAAGACTCACGCCTAGGCCGCGTCGTTTGATCCGGTACTCCGCTATCTGCTGGTCGCCCGCCCACAGCGGCAGGGTTTCGGCCTCGGCCTGCAGGCCGGGCTGCAGGTAGAACAGGCCGTCGCCAAGCGGCTGATGGAATTCCGAGTAAAGCCCACTGATGTGGCCGGCATGCAGCACCGTCAGCCACTCGGCGCCCCAGCGGTTGATATCGGCGACGGTCAGCTCGCTGGAGAGCATGTAGCTGTTGCGGCCGGCAAAGTTGTCGCTGAGCTGGAAGCCGAACTTGCCGAACACCGACCAGGGCCGGTCGGTCGGCACGATCTGCAAACCGCGTTGGCCGTCACGCTGGACCAGCCGGTAATCCAGCTGCTGGAACCGGTTGGCACTGTAGGCAACGCCCAACCCGTGCTGCAGCTGCTGCACATCCAGCGGCTTGCCGACCTCCTCCTGTAGTGTGCGTTGCACGCGCTGCGTGGCTGCGCTGGAATGGGCCGGCACCACCTCCAGGAAGCTGACCAAGCCTGGGTCGAAGCTGCGTTTGCGTTGTTGTTCGCGGTAGACCAGGTAACTTGCCTGATCCACGGCATGCCGGCGCAACTGCGGCAACGCGGCTTCGGCTGCCGCCACGCCGGCGGCGATGGCCTCCTTGCCGCGATCGAACTGTGCGGCGCTCAGGTCGCCGAGTTCAGGGCGGATAAGTACATCGTCGGCGCCGAGTGTGGCCAGCTGCCGCTGGGTTTTTTCCATCATCAATGCGCCGATCATCTGGTCCATGATGGCCACCGGGTTGGTCAGTGCGGTTTCCGGATGCAGTGGCGAGCTGACGTCGACCACGATAAGCGGTTGCGCACCCATGTCGCGCACGACATCGATTGGCACGTTGTCCACCATGCCGCCGTCGACCAGCAGGCGGCCATCAACCCGCAACGGAGCGAACGCGCCCGGCACCGACATGCTGGAGCGGATTGCCGTCGCCAAGTCACCGCTTTGCAGCACCACCCGCTGGCCGGTGCCGATATCGGCGGCCACCGCGCGGAACGGAATGGGCAGTTTGCTGAAATCGTCCACGTCCCAGCTGGACAATGTCAGCCGCCGCAACAACAGCAGCAGCTTCTGCCCCTGCACCAAACCGCCGGGCATCACCACCTTGCCGTCGCGCAGGCCCACTTCCAGATTAAGCAGATAGCGGAAATCGGCATCCTTGCGCCGCATCGGTTGATCCACACGGGGCGCGTCATCGACGAACAGGTCGGCCCAATCCAGGGTTTCTATCAGCCGCTGCAGCTCGTCGGTGGTATAGCCGCTGGCGTACAGCCCACCCACAATGGCGCCCATGCTGGTGCCGGCAATCTGGCATACGGGGATGCGTTCGCGCTCCATCACCTGCAGCACGCCTATGTGTGCCGCGCCGCGTGCACCGCCACCGCCAAGCACCAGGCCGACGCATGGCGGCGCAGTTTGCAGCCCGGTTGTCGGGTTGTCCGTATCGGCAACCGCGTCCTGCGCCATGGCCGGATTGCAGAATCCCAGCACCAGCAGCAATGCCGTTGCGACGTGGTGCAGGTGGCGCCACAGCGTGACGCGGTCACGTGCCGGCGTCGGCGCACAGTGCGTGGACAGGGGGGCGAGCATGAGGAGGTCCAGCACGTGCCATAGCCTCGGCGCAACGGCCAAGGCCACATTGTGCGAGGCGCATACGCCGCCGGCTGCGGTAAATCTACTGGGCCGCGCTAGGTAGATTCGCTGGTGAAGGGCGCATTCGTTGTGGGGCGTTGCGCGGGAAACACGATCGACAGCAGGGTGCCACGGTCGCCCGCCCGCTGCAGGTGCGAGCTGCCGCCCAGCAGGCGTGCGCGCTCCTCTATGCTGATCATGCCCAGGCCGCGGCGCATGAACGGGCTGTCCTGGTCTATGCCGACACCGTCGTCCTCGATCTCCAGCAGGCCCTGGCCGCCGGCGAACTGCAGGCGTATCCAGACATTGCGCGCGTACGCATGCTGGTTGACGTTGTGGATGGCCTCCTGGGTGATGCGGAACAGATTGAGCTTCTGTTGTTCATCGAGGATGTCCTCGTCATTGATGTCGCAGTGAACGCGTGTACTGGCGTGCCTGCAGGCGCCGCCGCACAGGCTGCGCAGGGCGCTGGACAGGCTGGTGTAGCGCAGCAGGCTGGGGTGCAGGTCGTGCGACAGCCGGCGCACATCGCTGGATACCTCCAGCACCTGTTCCTGCAGTTGCTCCATCTGCTCGCGGGCCAGCGCAGGCGCAGCCCGCTTCAGCGAACTGAGCTGGATGGAGATTGCCGCCAGCGACTGGTTGATGTCGTCATGCAGATCACGCGCGATGCGGGTGCGTTCCTCTTCCTGCACCCTCAGCATCTGCGCGGTCACGTCGGCCAAGCGCGTGCTGGCCGCCTGCAGGGACGTGCGCGCGCTCTGGCGCTGCTCCACCAGCACGCTCAGCAGCAGCAGCGTGACGCCATCGCCAAACGCCCACAGCTGCACGGCCAAGGTGGTGCGCTCGCCGTCGCCCAGCGCCAGCGGTCCCCAGCCGTGGGCACTGATGGCCATGCACAGCAGCGTGGAGCACGACAATGCCAGAAACGCACCGGCCGGCCCGAGCACCAGCAGCAGCCATACCATCAGCAGGGTGGAGGCCAGCATCAACAACGGCTCGGCCATTGGCGAGGGCCACGGCAACATCCACGCGGTCCACAACACCAGCAGCAGCGCCAGTGACAGGAAGGCCAGCGGCGCAGACAGGGTTCGCTGCTGGGGGCGACGCCGGTGCATGCGCAGCAAGCCGATGAAGGTCGGCACGAGCAGCAGGTAGGGCAGAGCATTGGCAAGCAGCAGGTTGTGCCAGCTGCCGGCGAAGTCGGGCAGCGGAGTACTGCGCAATACCAGCAGCGTCCAGCCGGTACTGCTCAGTGGCAGCGCCAGCACCGCGATCACCCAGAACATGATGACCTGTGGGAAGTCCACCTTCATCGTATCCAGCAGGCCGAACTGGCGGATCAGCAGGGTTGCGGCGGTGACCAGCAGCAACAGACCGAGGATGAGGCCGGTGGCCTCAGCTGCCGTTGCTCCGCGAAGGGCGAGGATGCCGACGCATCCCAGCAGCGAGCCGGCAACGCAGGGCAGCCATTCGCCATAGGGGCGCCACAACAGTGCGCACATCAAGGCGGCCCCGGGCAACCACAACGTGTGTCCGCCGCGCGTTGATATCCACGGTTCCACGGATACAAGTTGTGCGGTCGCGGCCACGCCTGCCATTCCCGCGAAGCGGGTGGTGGCGCGGTGCGACTCCATCTGCGACAACTGCACGAAAATGCTACGCACACCCATGCAAGCAGCTCCATCTTCACGTGGCGCCACCGCTGCATCGCACAAGCTGACCGCTGCCGAGAAGCCGGCGGTGCTCGCCAATGGCAGTGGGAGCACGGATCCCGCCCCCGTACCACCCATTGTTGTAAGGCCCCACGCATTCAAACCGCTATCCACTTTCCGACAGGTGAGCGATGGACACCACGATTCTTGCTGCCCACGGCATGCACTACGGCTGTCTGGACATAGACGGATTCGACCCGGACGCACTGCTCGGGGTGGTCAAGGACGCGCGCTTCGAGCAGCGCCTGCTCGGGCCGGGCTACTTCAGGGCGCGCGCGCAGCGGCTGGTCTTTCCCGATTTCAGCCTCGACCGCGGCACTTACACCCAACAGGTGCTGGCCAAGGGCATGTTTGCCCCGGACATGATGGGGTTGGCGCTGGCCACGCGCTGCGACGAGCCGATGTGGCTCAACGGCCGGCGGGTGGAGGAAGGGCAGTTGATGGTGTTTGCCGAAGACCGCGAGTTGGCGGTGAGGTCGGTGTCGCCGCTATGGCAATGGGTGGTGCTGCGCATTCCCCGCAACGCGCTGCAGGCTGCTGTCTATGCGCGCCTGCGGCGGGAGCTGGAGTTGCCCCAGCGCGGCTGGCGGCTGTGCCCGCGTACTGCCGATCGCAACGCCAGATTGAGGATGTGCGTGCAGTTTGTACTGCGCCAGGCGGCGCGATGGAGCGTGTCTACCGCACTGGACGACGCGGGCCTTCTCGGCCAGTTGCTGCTGGATGCCTTCATCGATGCACTGGAACGCGCAGCGGGTGTGGACGAGGCAAGCCGACAGCGGGGCAGGTTGGAGCAGCGTGAGCGGTTCCTGCGGCGGGCAGAAGCATTCCTGCTTTGCCACGACACGCAGCAGTTCAGCAGCCATGCGCTGGGTTCGGCACTGGCGATGAGCGAGCGCCAGCTGGAACGGGTGTTCCGCGATGTCTACGGGATGACCCCAAAACGCTGGCATCAGGTGGCGCGGCTGAACCAGGCCCGGCAACTGTTGCTGGACCAACCGCGCGCACGCGTTACCGAAATTGCAATGCGTGCGGGGTTCTCCCATCTGGGACGCTTTGCGAGCGACTACCGCGAGCTGTTTGGCGAGCGGCCGCGCGACACCCGTATTTCTATAAATAGAGAACAGATTCACGCTGATTACACGCCGTCTTAATACAAGGCGGACTAGATAACGCAGGTTGCGCCTTCTGTTCGGCGCTTTCAGCTTTCTGCTGCCTGGTGGAGGTGAACGCATGGACACATGGACTGCGCAAGGTGCCCGGCCGGGCCTGCGGGTAGTGGTTGCCGATGATCACGCTATGGTGGGCGAGGGAGTGGTGCGCCTGTTGCGTGACCGCTTCGAGGATGTGCGGCTGGTGCTTTCCGGCGAGGCCTTGCTGCGCATAGCCCGCGCAGGCGGGGTGGACATCATCGTCACCGACATCAGCATGGAAGACATGACCGGGATAGACGTCATGCGCCAGCTGCGGGCCGAGGGCGACACCACGCCGTTCGTATTCCTGTCCATGCACCACAGCTGTGCCATCGTCACCGAGGCGCTGCGCGCCGGCGCCGGTGGTTATGTGCTGAAGGCCGCCGCTGGCGATGAGCTGTTGCACGCGATGGATGAAGTGCTGGCCGGGCGGATGTATCTGGCCGCCGGGCTGGCGGCGATGGCGTTGACGTCGGCCGGGCGCGGCGAGCGCTACACGCTTACCGACAAGCAGCGGCGGATTCTTGATTGGGTTGCATAGGGGCTGCGCTCCAAGCAGATCGCCTACGAACTGGGGGTATCGGTACGCACGGTGGAGTCGCACAAGTACGCAATCATGCAGCTCATGGGCGTGCACGGAACGCTGGAGCTGGTACGGCGGGCGCATCAACTCGGTCTGATCAAAGCCTTCCGTGAGGACGGGCAGCAGCCGGCCTGAGTCGGGCAAGTAGTTTTACTTGCGGCAAGCGGGTTTATTTCCTGTGGCGGCAGCGGCGGCCGCAGGCGACCATCGCAGCGACGACGGTTGCGTCGGTGATGGCAATGAAACCGATTCGGGTACTGCTGGCAGAAGACAGCATGGCGGTTGCCCGGCCGCTGCAGATGCTGCTTGCCACCGAATACGACGTGGTGGGTTGGGTGGAAGACGGCCACTCCCTGCTGTCCATGGCGCGCGAGCTGAAACCCCATGTGGTGGTGACCGACATCACCATGCCCGGGATGGATGGACTGGCAGCGGCCGAGTTGCTGCTGGCCGAAGGCGTGGTGCGCAACGTCGTCTTCATCACCGTGCATGACGAACCCGCACTGGTGCAGCGGGCGATGCGTCACCGCCCCTGCGGCTATGTGCTGAAGGCCGATGCCGGCGAGGAACTGCTGCTGGGCGTGCGCGAAGTGCTTGCCGGCAGGTCGTTCATGTCGGCATCCATCGTCAAGCGGATGGGCGCCTGGCAGGCAGACGAGCCGCATTGATGCGCGATGTTGCGGGCTCAGAAGAGAATGGAGGCCAACTTGCTGATCAGGCTGTCCACCGACATGGCGAAAAACACCAGCGGCAGCAGCGGCACCGCAGCGGACAGCAGCATCCACAGCACATTGGCGCGGCAGAGTGGCACCAACGACATCCGTGCAAGGCTGGAATAGACCGAGCCGAAGTCGGCCAGCGCCGACGGCTGGGGGCTGTCCAGCAGGCTAGGTGCATCGGGATCGGGCTGGCCGCGCTTCCAGTACAGGTCGAAGCTGCGGATCGCGCGATGGCCCAGCGCGCTGTACTTGAGCAGCGCGTGGCGTTTGGCGCGTATCAGCGCCGGGGACAGCAGTACGAGCGGCGCCAGCAGCAGCATCGTCGAGCCGACGATGTAGGCCGCCAACAGATAGTGCACGTCGGTCAAGGTCTGCCCGGCATAGATGAAGTGATTGATGCAGCTGCCTGCCAGCACGATGCCGCCGGCCAGCGACAGGGCAGAGAAGCGCTGTTGCGCGAAGCCGAGAAAACCAATCCCGCCCGAACCATCAGGATGCGGCGGACGCAGATCCAGGTCGAGCCGGCTCAGCCGCCACAACAGCAGCGTCCAGATAAGAAAGCGCCACAACCACATCAGTCCCACCAGGCGAAGCAATGGCATCGACACCCACCATGCCCACCACGCGGCCGCCGACGTGCTGCCGTCGGCATTGGCATGCCAGCCGCTGACATGGCTCAACTCCGTCACCACCGGCGGGCTCAGCAATGTGGGTGCCAACGCGACCAGCAGGCACAGCCATTCCGGAACGTGCGAGTCGCGCAGGGCACGCGCACGCGCGACCAGCGTGTCGAACGCTGCATGCTGACTGTCGGGAATCAAGCCGGCGCGGCTCAATTGGCGAACGGCCGCGCGCAGCAGCCGGTCGGCAGGCGGGGCGGCCAGTACCAGCAGCGGCAGCGCCAATACAAAACGGGCGTAGACCGAAGCGTCGGCAAGCAGGGGCATTGTCACTTCGCCTGGCAACAGGGTGCCATGCCAGGCTGCAGCCAGCGCCAAGGGAAAGTACGCAACGATCACAAGCAGCGCGGCTATCACCGGCGGCAGTGCCAGCCGGCTGCGCAGCAGGCCAAGCAGGTGCATGGTGCGGTAGATCAGGCCGCCACGCATCAGCGACAGGTCGTCGGATGTCATTGTCTGCGGTCTCTTCGCGGCATTGTGACGCGGTGCATCCAGCTTAGTGATCGGTGGCCGCGCGGCCTGCAGTAAAAATACTGGAGCTGCATCAGTAGTAATCGTGATTGTGCGTGCCTGCGGCCACGACCATGCTGCCCACTCAGTCAACGGAGTCCGGCACGTGGATGGCTTCCTGGAGTATCTGCATCGGTTCGCCAGTGATCTGTTCGAAAGAACCGACGGGCCGATGACCTTCCGCTTCTTCCTGCAGCCGACGATGGCCTTCATCGCCGCGCTGCACGATGGCATCAAGGACGCCAAGCTTGGGCGCTCGCCGTACATGGTGGGCTTGATGGCATCCCCGCACCACGAGCGCATCCAGTCGTTCCGCGAGGGCGTCACCGCAGTGACGCGGGTGCTGCTGCTGGGCGTGGCGATGGATGTGATCTATCAGTTCAAGGTGTATGGCGGTTTCAAGTACCCGTTGGAGACCTTCGTGATCGCGGTAGCGTTGGCGTTCATTCCCTACCTGCTGCTGCGCGGGCCGGTTGCGCGCGTCGCCAGCTGGTGGAAAGCCCACAAACTTGGCGGACCACACGGATGAAACACCACAGCCACACACCGCCGCCGACCAGCCAGCACGCGCGCCCCGAGCGCAGCGCGCCACAACCGGTGCCGCCAGTGCCGGACGTGAACCAGGACAACAGCGACCAGGCGTCCGTCGCCTATTCGGCTTACCGCACCGGCCTGTCCAATCATCGCACCGGGTTGTCCGAGCACCGTACCGATCTGTCCGAGTACCGCACCGATCTGTCCGGGGACCGCACCGAGATGTCGATGCGGCGAACCGGCATGTCGTTCCAGCGCACGCGCATGAGTGCAGATCGCACGCTGATGTCGATCATGCGCACGGCGTTATCGCTGATCAGCTTCGGCTTCACCATCTTCCAGGTATTCAGCAAACTGCTGCACGCGCCGGAGGTACGCATGGCCTCCGATGCGCCGCGCAACTTCGGCGTGGCGATGGTTGGCCTCGGCATCTTCGCGCTGACGCTGGGCATCATCTACCACCTCAATTTCATGAAAGCGCTGCGCCACGAACGCAAGCAGATGGTGCAGGAGGGCTTGTTGCATGGCGAAAGTCCCTATCCGGTGTCCGCGACCCTGATCACCGCCGGCCTGCTATGGCTGCTTGGCTTGTTCGCCATCGTCAGCATGGTGTTCAACGTGGCGCCGTTTGCCTGACCGGTTGGCCCAGCGGCCGCCGTTGCCGGGCCAAGGCGTGATTGGCAGCAGCGCTCGTCGGGCCTTGGCAGTCCATCCAGACAGCAGCACGCCGCAGCAGCTTCGGATCAAACATCGAAAACCGCAGGGAGAGCATAGATGTGCCAAGCCAATGAAGTTCCCGTGTCGATACCCGGTGGCGTGTTCGTCATGGGCTCGGACGATCATTACCCGGAGGAAAGGCCTGCGCACAAGGTGCGGGTGGCACCCTTCCGCATCGATCCCAGCCCGGTGACCAACTACCAGTTCCGGCGGTTTGTCGAGGCCACCGGCCACGTCACCCTGGCCGAACGCCCGGCCAAGGCGGAGGACTACCCCGGTGCCGATCCTGCAATGCTGGTGCCGTCTTCGGTGGTGTTCGTACCGCCGCCGGGGCCGGTCGATCATTCCGATCACTACCAGTGGTGGCACTACGTCGCCGGCGCGGATTGGCGCCACCCGCGTGGCCCCGGCAGCTCCATCGAGGGCATGGACCTGCATCCGGTGGTGCACGTCGCACATGAGGACGCCGCCGCCTATGCCGCATGGGCGGGCAAACACCTGCCCAGCGAAGCGGAGTGGGAGTTTGCTGCGCGGGGCGGGCGGGTCGATGGTGAGTTCGCCTGGGGCGACGAGCTCGTCCCGGATGGACACTACATGGCCAATACCTTCCAGGGTGAGTTCCCCTGGCGCAATGACAAGAACGACGGTTATGAGTGGACCTCACCGGTAGGCGCCTTCCCGGCCAATGGTTACGGCCTGCTGGACATGATCGGCAACGTCTGGGAATGGACCGACGACTGGTACGCGGCCCACCACGAGGTGCCAGGCAAGCCGTGCTGTGCCGTCGAGAACCCGCGTGGTGGGCGGCGCGAGCATAGTCATGATCCGCTGAACCCCATCGTTGTGCCGCGCCGGGTTACCAAAGGCGGTTCGCACCTGTGTGCGCCCAGCTACTGCCGGCGCTATCGGCCGGCTGCGCGCATGGCGCAGTGCATCGATACGGCGACCTCGCACCTGGGGTTCCGCTGCGTGGTGCGCGGATAGCCTGCCGTGCAACCGCGCCGGCCACGGTCACAAGAACGCAGGGCGCGGACATGATCCGGCAATGGCTGCTGCTCGTGTCCGAACCCGCGGTGGACATCATCGATGTGATGGCGACCCTGATTGTCTGCTTCGCTACGGCGGTTGCATTCGTGCGGGTGGTGCAGCAGGTAATCAAGCCTGACAGCCATGCCAGGGCGCGGCAGATCTGGCTGGATTATGGCCGCTGGCTGGTTGCCGGTTTGACCTTCCAACTGGCTGCGGACGTCATCGAGTCGTCGATCGTTCCGAGTTGGGAAGGAATCGCGCAGTTGGGCGCGGTGGCCTTGATCCGCACCTTTCTGAATTACTTCCTGGAACGCGACATCACCGAGATCAAGGCGCGGCAGCGCGCGCAGCCGCCGCTGGAAACAGGCTAGGGCGTGCGGCAGCGTCGTCAGACGGACCAGCATCCTTCCCGACAGCCGCTACGCGGCATCGGGCCATGTAACCCGGAGCACAAGGCATGAACACAAACACACGATTGCGCAATGCCGCTGTTGCGGTGCTGCTTGTGGCGGCGCTGCCGGTGGTGGCGGATGCAGCCAAGCAGGCCGCTGCGGCGCCGGCCCCACAGAACCCGGCGATTGACGCCGATGCCGTTGCGGCGCTGGATCAGATGGGTGCGGCGCTGCGGGCATTGAAACAGTTCGCGCTTGCATCGGAGGCCAGCACCGAAGTGGTGCTCGACAGCGGCCAGAAGATCGAGCTCGACAGCCAGGTCAAGTACCAGGTAAAGCCGCCCAGGCAGCTGTTCGTGGACATGGAAAGCGCAAGGACGCATCGCCAGCTGTTCTATGACGGCAGCACGATGACACTCTACTCGCCACGCCTGAAGTACTACGCCAGCGTCGATGGCGTCGACGCGACACTGGGCGAGCTGGCGGGAAAACTGTGGACCGACTACGGCATCGATCTGCCATTGGCGGATCTGTTTCAATGGGGCGCCGGCTCGCCTGCGCGCAGCGCGCTCACCTCGGCCATGCATGTGGGCGCCGGGACAATCGACGGTGCACCGGTGGATCAGTACGCGTTCCGCCAACCGGACGTGGATTGGCAGGTGTGGATCGGGCAGGGTGATCATCTGCCTCGCAGGATCGTCATCATCAGCCACGATGACCCCGCGTTGCCTGCCTATAGCGCCCGCCTGAAATGGGATGCGCATGCCGCCATCACTCCCGCCTCTTTCACCTTCACCCCGCCGCAAGGCGCTGCACGGATCGGCATTCTGGCGGTCGATGCGGTGGCCGTGCAGCCGGAGGAGAAATGAACATGCACGCTTTCATCGAACGGCGATATCTACGCCCGTTGGCTGGCCTGCTGTTGCTGGTGTCGGCAGTGGCGGTCGCGGACGTGCAGGCCGCACGCGGCGCGGGCATGGCGGCGCACCAGGGTGGTGCCCGGGCGACCGCGCGGACCAGCATCAACCGCCCGGCCGTCAGCCAGGCACATAACCGGCCCGCCAACGGTGCGGCGGCGCGGCAGGACTTCAACCGCAACGGCTCTGCCAACATCAACCGCAATCGCAACGTCAACCGTGACATCAACCGCAACGTCAATGTCGATGTGGACGTGCACGACGATCACCACGACCACTGGAACGACTGGGATGACCACCCATTCGCAACGGCTGCGGCGGTCACGGCCGGGGTTGCGGTCACCTCCGCGGTGATCGGCTCGATAGTGAGCTCGCTGCAGCCCGGCTGCGTGACCACGGTGGTCAATGGCGTTGCCTACCAGCAATGCGGCAGTACCTGGTACCAGCCGCAGTACTACGGAACCAACGTGCAGTACATCGTCGTCAATCCTCCGCGCTGATCGCTTTCCGTCCGTCTGCCATCGCAGGCCGCCACTACCCCGACTGGAGAACCGCAATGAAGACCCTCGCCATGGCATTGGCCAGCTTGACGCTTGCTGCCTGCACTTCTACGCCCACCGTCAAGACCGACCAGGCCAGCAATGCCAACTTTTCCTCCTACCATTCCTACTACTGGGCACAGAAGCCATCCGGGGTTGCGCCGCTGGTGCAGCAGCGGATTGTCGATGGCATCGATGCGCGGCTGCGCGCCAAGGGCTGGACACAGGGCCAGAGCAGCGGCGATGTGGCGCTTGCCGCACATGTGGCCACCTCGCAGAAGCAGACCCTGGACACGTTCTACTCCGGCACCGGCCTGGGCGGCTGGGGCTGGCGCGGCGGCTGGGCCGGCGGCGGTGGCATGGGCTCGGCAACGACAACCGTACATACCTATGACGTGGGTACGCTGGTGCTGGACATGTTCGATGCGCGCACCCAGCAGGCGATCTGGCGGGGCACGGCCAGCGGCACGGTGCCTAGCTCGCCGGAAAAGGTCAACGAAGCGGTCGAGGCGGGCTTGAACAAGATGTTTGCCGCATTCCCGGTGGGATCGGCAACGCCTTGAGCCAACCACGTGTGTGTTGGCGCGGGCCTGGCCCTCTCCCACTGGCCCATGGCCGGTTCCAGGTCCGCGCCGTTTTTATCTTTCAGTATCGGAATGTCCGCAGCGGGGTGGCCCATGAGCAGCGCATGGCGTGGTGGAAACGCAGTGGCAGGCTGGCTACTGCTGTTTATCGCAGTGCTGGGCGGTGAGGCCGAGGCGCGCAGCCAGCCGCCGCCGTCACCTGCAGGCGCCACGACCGAGAGCGTGGATGCACGGCCCTTCCCACGGGCCTATACGGCCGATGGCATCAACTTCTCGTTCCACCAGCCGCAGTTGTTGTCCTGGCAGGACCAGACATTGCGTGGCCGCATGGTCATGTCGGTTGCCACTGGCAGCCATACCGGCAGCGACGGAAAACAACAGCCAACGACCGACTACGGCAGCCTGGACTTCAGCGCCCATACGCAGGTGGACAAACAGGCCCGCGCCGTGGTGCTGTCGGATATCCAGATCGGCAATGCCAACTTTCCGACCGCCAGTGATCGGCAGCCGGCCTATCTTGCTGCGGCGCGCAGGCAACTGCTGACCACGCCCACCTTGACCGTGTCGCTGGATCAGCTCGAAGCAGCACTTGCCATTGCGGGTGCCGCTGCGCCGACGCCTTCATTGACAGTGCGCAATGACCCGCCCGAAATCATCTTCAGCACCGAACCAGCGGTGCTGATACTGGTTGATGGCAAGCCCGTGCTGAAGCCTGCCGGCGTAGCGGGCATACAACGGGTCATCAACACCCGTTCGCTGCTGCTGCAGCGCAACGGCCGGTACTACCTGTCGCTGGGCGGACGTTGGGCCAGCGCTGCCACGCTTGCTGGCCCATGGAGCGCGGAGACGGCGCCGGACAACAGCTTGCTGCAGGCCGGCAAAACGGCAGGGGACAGCCGCCAGGTGGATGCCATGGCCGAGCCGCCGGCACCGCTGAAAGCCCTGCTCGATGCGGGGCAGTGGCCTGCAGTCTATGTGCGCAGTGGTGCGGCTGAACTGATAGCGGTGCAGGGCGAGCCGCAGTTTGCCGCCATCGATGGCACCTCGCTCAGCTATGTCACCAATACCGGCGCCGATGTGTTCGTCGACGCGGCGGACGGGCACCGTTGGTATGTGCTGGTGTCCGGGCGCTGGTTCACTGCGCCGGGCAGCCACGGCCCCTGGTCGTATGTGGGTTCGCGGCAGTTGCCCGCCGCCTTTGCGAAGATCCCGCCCGACCACCCCAAGAGTGGCGTGCTGGCATCCATCGCCGGAACCCCCGAGGCGCGCGAGGCACTGATCGCCAACAGCATTGCGCAGACGGCAAGCGTGCAACGTGGCAGCGTCAATCTGGACGTTGTCTACGATGGCGAGCCCAGCTTTGCACCGGTTGAAGGCACCCGCCTGCGCTTTGCGCGCAACACCGCAACCCCGGTGCTGCAGGTGGATGCCAGCCATTTCTATGCGGTGGACAAGGGCATCTGGTTCACTGCGAGCACAGCCACCGGCCCGTGGACGGTGGCCACCTCGGTGCCGCCGGTCATCTACAGCATTCCGACCCGCTCGCCGTTGCATTACGTCACCTACGTACGCGTCTATTCGCACGACAACGATGAGGTCCAGGTCGGCTACACGCCTGGCTACTACGGCACGGTGGTGGCAGATGATGTGGTGGTCTACGGCACTGCCTATCCCTGCAGGCCCTGGGTAGGCAATTACTGGTACGGCTGCCCGCTCACCTATGGGCTGGGCGTGTACTTCGGCTGGAACGCCTGGGTCGGCTGGACCTTCGGCTGGGGCTGGGGTTGGTACGATGGTTGGTACGGTCCCTACAGCCCGTGGTGGGGGCCGTGGTACGGGCCGGCTACGGCGTGGGGCTGGTGGAGTGGCGGCGCTGCCGCATGGAATGTCTACGGGCATTGGGGCAACGCCGCGGTGCGCGGTACCGCGGCGGCATGGGCCGACCCTTGGACCGGCAATGTAGGCCGCGCGGCACGCGGTGGGTTCTACAACGAGGTGACAGGCGGCCGTGGCGTTGGCCGGGCCGGCATCAATACCAATGCCTACACCGGCACCACCACCGCCGCAGCACAAGGCATCCGCTACAACCCGCAGACCGGGCGCGTGGTGGCAGGTGGCGGTGCGGCGGCAGTGAATCCTTATACCGGCCGCGCGGCAACCGGCGGCGCGCGTACGGTCATCAATGATCGCAGCGGACGGGTGACGCAGGAGGCTGGCGGCATCGCGGCGGGGCCGCATGGGGCCGCAGGTGGTGCTGCCTTCGATACCCACGACCGCGCAGGTGATGAGGCCAGGGGTGCGGGCGGTTTCCATTACAACGCCGACACCGGTGCGCTGCATCACAGCGGAGTGGTGGATGTAAACGACAACATCTACGCGGGTCGTGATGGTCATGTCTATCATTACAATGACGGTGATTGGAGCCAGGTCACCCGGCCCGACACCTCGAAGAACCTGAGCGGGCAGACGCGGCAATCGCTGGAACGCGACCGTACCGCACGAGAGCGGGGTGACGAGCGCATCAATGCCCGCCAGCCCACCCAGGTCACTCTTCCGCGCAGCGGCGGTGGCAGTGCGCGTCCGGTGGGTGGGTTCCGGCCCGCGCTGGGTGGCGGCCGTCTGCATGGTGGATTCCGTCACTGATGGCCACGTTCAAGCGCACGCCGTTGCGGATGTTGACGCTACTTCTGGCCGGCGGCGCCATCGGCGCGCCTGCCATGGCCGAGGAGCTTGCCGGCATGGCCGGCGCAGCCAACACAACGGCGCCCGCAGCCGCCGGCAACTCCGCAAGAAAGCCCGGTTTCTGGGAACTGCTGCATGACCCGACGGATGGAAAAATCGACGCTTCGCGCTGGCTGCTGGAACGCAAAGGTGGCTTCCTGCCGGTGCCGATCATCATCACCGACCCGGCGGTAGGCAATGGTGGCGGCGTCGCGCTGGCATTTTTCCGCCCCAATGCGCATCCCGCCGCAGCGGCCGACAGCGGTGAGCGGCCGGCAATGGTATCCCCGGACATCTACGGCGCGATGGCGATGCGCACCTCCAACGGCACCCAGGCGTTCGGCGCGGGTGCGCTGCTGCACTTCGACGAGGACCGCTGGCGTTACCGCGGCGGTGTCGGCAAGGCCTCCATCAACCTGGATTTCCACAGCCCCGGCAACCGACTGCTGCCACCCCGGCAGATCAGCTACACGACCGAGGGCATCGCCTCGTTCCAGCAGGTGTTCCACCGGCTTGGCAAGCGCGATCTGTATGTGGGCCTGGCCTGGATCTACATGGACATGGACCTGTCCTTCAAGACCGACAGCGACCGTGAGTTCTTCAGTGACAGGGAGTTGGCCAGCAAGACCTCCGGGCTGGGCCTATCGCTGGAGTACGACAACCGCGACAACCCTTTCACGCCGTCGCGCGGATGGCTGGCAATGGTGGAGGGCAATGCCTACGCCAAGGCGCTGGGCAGCGACGCCGACTTCCAGAGTTATCGCGCGCATTCCTATGGCTACCTGCCGTTGGGTGCGAGCACCGTGCTTGGCCTGCGCGCGGATGCGCGCTGGGTCAATGGCCAGGTGCCGTTCTATCGCCTGCCGTACATCGACATGCGCGGGATCGGCTCGGCGCGTTACCAGGACAGTCGTGCGGCGACGGTGGAGACCGAACTGCGCTGGAACCTGGGCCCACGTTGGGCATTGGTCGGGTTTGTCGGGGCGGGCCGCACCTGGGGCCGCCATACCAGCTTTGGCGATGG
Source organism: Stenotrophomonas nitritireducens (assembly GCF_001700965.1). Taxonomy (NCBI): domain Bacteria; kingdom Pseudomonadati; phylum Pseudomonadota; class Gammaproteobacteria; order Lysobacterales; family Lysobacteraceae; genus Stenotrophomonas; species Stenotrophomonas nitritireducens. The sequence continues at coordinate 162,055 of NZ_CP016756.1, read as the reverse complement.
CAGCAGCAGGGTCAGCAAGGGCGGCGGCTTCCGTTACCTGCTGGTCCGCCAACTCGGCATGTATGCCGGCATCGATTATGCGTGGGGGCCGGAAGACGAAACCTTCTATATCCAGATGGGCAGCGCCTGGCGCTGAGGGCAGGAGGGGGGATTGCCGGCGAGCCCCGTGATAGACGATTGGCGGCCATTGCAATTGCTGCAGGCAGCCGCTGCCGATCTGGACGCAAACATGGCGCAACACCGGATGGCGCAACACCGGTTTGCCGACAGGTAAATTTACTGCCCTTGATCGGGTAAAAACGCGCTGGCGGCAGGCTGCGCGCACTGCGATAAAGCGCTTGATGCTGATCCGGGAGCGACCATGAAGACCTGCTTTCCTGCATTGATGGCGGCGGTACTGATGCCGGCGCTGGCCTTGGCGCAGGCGCCAACCACGCACTCCGCCGACGACCTGGCACAGAAGCTGGCGGATCCGGGCGCGGCGCTGGTATCGGTGCCGTTCCAGTACAACTACCTCGGCGATGTCGGCAATGGCCAGCACAACCAGCAGTTGAAGATACAGCCGGTCATTCCGTTCGTCGGAGAACACGGCAAATTTCTGCTGCGGCCTATCCTGCCTTACCAGTGGAACGAGTTTCCGCAGCACCAGCAGGGCCTGGGTGATCTGTTCGTGCAGGGTTATTACATTCCCACAAAGCCCGGCGAACACAGCCCGACCGAGCTGGGCTTCGGTTTTGCGGCAATGTTCGATACGGCAAACCACGACAGCCTGGGTACCGGCAAGTACTCGCTGGGGCCGGCCTTCGTGCTGGTGCACAAGCGGGGAAAGTGGACGATGGGCGCGTTGCTCAACCATGTATGGTCGATCGGCGGCCATGACGCCCGCGAAGATGTCAGCAATACCGCGATGCAGCCCTTCTTCTCGCGTTCCTTGCGTGATGGCTGGTCGTTCACCCTGTCCTCGGAGTCCTCCTACAACTGGGAAGCGAACAGCAGTGATCGCTGGACCGTGCCGTTGGGCGGGTCCGTCTCCAAGGTGCTGCGCATCGGCAAGCGGCCGGTCAGCGTCGGCGGCGGCTATTACTACAACGTTGAACGACCAACGCTGGCCAGCCGCTGGACCGCTCGTCTGACCATCACCCTGGTCTTCCCCGAATAGCCCTCAAGGAGACCGACCATGCAGTGCACCCCCAGGCATCTATCGCTGACATTGGGATGCGGGTTGGCGATGCTGGCACAGGCCGCCATCGCCGAGCCGTCCAATAAATGGCGGATCGCGGTGAACCACACCGCCGACGTTGATGGTGAGATCGAGTTCTCGCTCAGGCCGGAAGGTGCCGAAGCCACGCGGCTGGTGGTGGCCATCCCTGCGGGCACCCACGAGAATCACGCAGCGCATTTGATCCGCGATGCATTCCGCCGTCAGTACGGACGCTCGCCGTACAAGACAGAGATCGATGACGGCGAGGATGTGCTGGTCAAGGTGCGCGGCCACAACCCGGATATCGAGCTGGTGTTGGTTCGCAATACCACCGAAGGTTTGCAGCTGCATCTGAGCCGCGAGTGAAGTGCGATCACTAGCGTTTCCGCGGTGTCGGAGTGACCCCGTGTTCGTCGATGTTGCCTGTGATCTAGAACGAAATGGAGCCACTGAGCATCAGCGGATCACCCTCGAGCCGGCGACGCACGTCGAACTCATGCAGCCAGCGCAGGGACACCGACATGCTCAGGTCCTCATGCTTGTGCTGGTAGGAGATGATCGCGCCCGCGGCCAGTGAGTGCCCTCGGAAGCCATCCAGGCGATCGGCCAGTGCACCGCTGTCGTCGCCGACCTGCTGCAGCCAGCCGCCGACGCCGCCCAGACCCCAACCGTTCTCCCAGCGTTTCATGACCTGGGAGTCGATATGGAAAACTGCTCCACTGCGGTAGTCGGTGGCGTCGTTGCGGGTGGAGAAGTCGATACCGGCGGCGGTACTCCATTCCACTGTGCCCTGGCTGGCCAGCTGCGTATAAGCGACGGTGGGCGTGTATATCCAGGCGTTGAGGCTGGGGTTGGCCAATCGGTTGGGGTCGTAGCTGCCCGCCGGTGCGGATATCGAGACCGAGAGCGCAACATGGTGGGTTTCATCGAAATGGTAGCCGGCGATCACCGGGGAGAAGCTGATGTCGTAAAGGTCACCCTTGAAGCTGTCGCTGACCCTGCGGTTGAACGCGCCTGCAGACACGTCTGCACTGAGATCGACACTGGCGAAAGGGACTGTCACCAGCGAGGCGAAATTCCAGCGTCCGCTCTTCGCCGGCCAGACATAGAGTCCGCTGAGCGAGTACAGGTCAAACGTCGCGTCCATGCCAAGCGCGGCAACGCCGCTGATGGGCAGCGCGCGGTCGGCATCGAACTGGCCGGAATAGTGGACGTAGCCCAAGGCCAGGTTCAAGCCAGGCTTGGGGGGGACTACACCGGCGTAGTCGGTGACCTGAAGACCGGTGATCGAGCGGCCCAGCCCGCCTTCAACCGCGCCCGCATCGGGGCTGAATGCAAGCAGCGAAATCACGCCGGCAAGCACACCGGCAACAACAACGGGGGAGGGCTGTGTGCTCATTTTCACCGGTCCGCGCGGAGGGGAGGTGCGTGCAACGTCAATGCCAAGGATTCGGCATGCGCAAAAGCAGGGCAATACGTAAACACTCGCAGGCAGCCCCGGTAAAACTACGTTGTTTCCGGCAGCGCTCGGTGACCGCTGCCATCGGCTGATTCCGATGTGATGCGTGCCACCGGTATTTTTACCTAGGGCGTACCAGCAGATTTCCGGCTGGAAGGAATTCACCTGCTTCAACAGAATGCATGGGTGATTTCCCCCTCGCCTAGATGGCGAATTCCCCTTCAGGAGCACCCTCATGCCAGGCAAGTTCAGCGGTCGCATTGAACTGGATATCCGTGACTCCAAGGCGGATTGGGATGCATTTCTGGACAAGCGCGCGCCGGCCGGAGCGCCCAACGTATTGGTGATCCTGTACGACGACACTGGCCAGGCAGCATGGTCGCCTTATGGCGGCCGTATCCAGATGCCAACGCTGGACAAGCTGGCAAAGAACGGTTTGATCTACTCGCAATGGCATACAACGGCGGTGTGCTCACCGACCCGTTCGTGTTTTCTCACCGGCCGCAATCACCACGCCAACGGATTTGGCTGCATCTCCGAGGCGGCTACTGGCTTTCCCGGTTATGCCGGCCACATTCCGCTGGAAAATGGCACCATGGCGTCGATACTCCGCGACGCGGGCTGGAGCACGTTCTGGGTCGGCAAGAACCACAACGTGCCGGTCGACGGGTTCGGCATGAGTGCATCGAAGAAGCGCTGGCCGCTGGGCCTTGGCTATGACCGTTTCTACGGGTTCATTGGTGGCGAGACCAACCAGTGGTACCCGGAACTGATCGAAGACAACCATTTCGTCGACCAGCCTGCGCAGCCGGAAGAGGGTTATCACTTCTCCAAGGACATCGCCGACAAGGCAGTATCGTTCATCCGTGACAGCGTTCAGTGTGATCCGGACAAGCCTTGGTACATGTGGTATTGCCCGGGCGCGAACCACGCGCCGCACCACGCGCCGCAGGACTATATCGACAAGTATCGCGGCCAGTTCGACGATGGTTACGAGGCCTACCGCGAGTGGGCGCTGGCACGCATGATCGAGCGCGGCATCCTGCCGGCGGATACCGTGCTTACCCCGATCAACCCGATGCCGGCAGACCGCGCCGCCGCCGACGACAGGGTGCGCCCCTGGGACACGCTCAATGCCGACGAGAAGCGCCTGTTCAGCCGCATGGCCGAGGTCTATGCCGCCATGTCCGAGTACACCGATGTGCAGATCGGCCGGGTGATCGACTACCTGGAGGAATCCGGCCAACTGGACAACACGCTGATCTTCTACTGCGCCGACAACGGCGCCTCCGGCGAAGGCTCACCGAGTGGCTCGGTCAACGAGAACCGGTTCTTCAATGGCTATCCGGACGATGTCGAATCGAACCTGGCGATGATCGACAAACTCGGTTCGCCGGATACCTACAACCATTACCCGACCGGCTGGGCGGTGGCGTTCTCCACCCCTTACCGCATGTTCAAGCGCTATGCCTCCTACGCCGGCGGCACCTGCGACCCGCTGGTGGTGCATTGGCCCAAGGGCATCCGCGCCAAGGGCGAGGTGCGCCACCAGTACCACCATTGCACCGACATCGTGCCGACCATCCTTGAAGCCTGCGGCGTGCCCATGCCCGAATTCGTTGATGGTGTGAAGCAGGCGCCGTTGGCTGGCGTGTCAATGCTGTACAGCTTCGACAGTGCGCAGGCTGCCACCACCAAGAAAACCCAGTATTACGAGATGGCCGGCACCCGCAGCATCTGGAGCGAGGGCTGGAAGGCCGCAACCGACCACGCGCCGATTCCCTCCGATCAAGGGCATTTCGACAAGGACACCTGGCAGCTGTTCCACACCGACACCGATCGTGCCGAGGCGCATGATCTGGCCGCCAAGCACCCCGACCGGCTGGAACAGCTGAAGAAGCTGTGGCTGAGTGAAGCGAGCCGCAACAACGTGCTGCCGTTGATCGATCTGGGCGTGCGCGCCATGCATGCCGCCGAATACCACGCGCCGCAGCGCGACCGTTATGTCTATTACCCGAACACCACCGAGGTTCCCGAGGCCGCAGCGGCGCGCACCCTGGGTGTGTCGTTCAAGATGCTGGCCGAGGTGGAATTCAGCCCTGACAGCCAGGGCGTGATCATCGCCCAGGGCTCACGTTTCGGGGGCTATTCGTTGTTCGTCAAGGACGGCAAGCTGTACTACGTTTACAACTTCCTTGGTATCACGCCGGAACAGCAGCTGGTCTGCGACGCGCCGCGTCAAGGCCGGCATCTGGTAGGCGTGGAGTTCGCCAAGCAGAGCGTCAGCAAACAAGGCGAGGCGTTCGGCACGATGACCCTGCATCTGGATGATGCAGCAATGGCCAGTGCGCGTTTCCGCACCCAGACCGGGCGCTACATCCTGTGCGGCGAGGGCCTGTGCGTGGGCTATGACGGTGGCGACGCCGTAAGCAAGGAGTACAAGCCACAGTTTCCGTTCAGCGGTGGTACGGTGGTGAAGGTGGTGTTCGATCTGGCCGATGATGCCTATGAGGATATCGAACAGAAATTCGCCGCCAAGCTGGCGCGGGACTGAAAAGGCAAGGGGCCGAGATGCGCGCTGGATGCAGCGCGTGTGACCTCTCTCGTATTCGCGATGGTGCCGCCCAGCCAAGGCCGGAAGCTGGTGGCACGAAGCGCATGCGGCTTGTGCGCGGGGATCGCGCGATTGCCGTGCGCTGGTATATCGGCGCTGGTGCCTGCTGCGACCAGTGCGGCGGCATGCCGCGTGATTGATTCGATGACGCAATACGTCTCGTAGTTTTACTGGTTCATTCGCGGTGTATCTACGCTGGATCGCGCCTGAAGCGGCGTTCTACATTTTCCGTTGACGGCCCGGAGTCGAGGGGTGGTCCGTGCGTATTGGGTGCAATGACTCGAAAGCAAGCCGGTAACTACTCGCTCGTGTGGATGCCGTACCCATCGCCTCAGGCAGTGGGCGGGGCAGGGCCACCGGGCCAGCCAGGGAACAGTCCACGTGTCCAGCCACTCTTACTTTCGATGTGCCAGCGCAATGCGAATTGCCATGCTTTCGGCATTGCTGGGGTTGTTCCCCGTACTTGCGGTTGCGCAGGTGTCCAACACCGCCAGGATCGCAACACCACCCGGCGTCACCGATACCGATCCCAGCAACAACACCTCGACCGTAGTGACGCCGCTGGTCGGCACGCTTGATACCGTCAAACGTTCGGATATAGGCAGCGGCGTCTCGGTCAGCATCGGCCAGGTGCTGACCTACACGCTGACCACAACGGTCAGTGGCGGCCCCTTGGGCCGCACCCTCACGCTTACCGACACCTTCAGCGCGGGGCTGGCATTCGGCGCGGTGACCAGTGCCGGCAGCTTCAGTTGCAACAACGCCGCACCGGTGATCTGCACGCTGCCATCGGGCACCGCCGCGGGCAGCTACAGCGTCTCCTATACCGCCGTGGTCACGCAGGCTGCGGTCAGCCAGGTCAGCAACACGGTGGTGCCCTCCGATGGCACCTGCAGTGACTGCAACACCAACAACCCGTTGGTGACGGTGGCGACGTCCAAGCGCTCCGATGTGGGGGCAGGTACCGCTGTGGAGCGCGGGCAGACCATCACCTACACCGTGACGACCCAGGTCAGCGGCAACGGCAGCCTGACCTCGCCGCTGGTACTGACCGATACGCTCAGCAGCGGGCTGACGTTTGGCAGCATTGTCTCGGCGGGTGCGTTCAGCTGTGTAGCTGGCAATCCGGTCCGCTGCACGCTGCCGGTGGGCACCGCGGCCGGCACTTATCCGGTCAGCTACAGCGCCACCGTCAACGCCAGTGCCGTCACCCAGGTCAGCAATACCGTGGTGCCCAGCAGCGGCACCTGCACCGATTGCAATACGGTCAATCCACTGGTCGAGATCGCCACGCGCAAGAGTTCCAACGTCGGCGACGGCGCGCAGGTGGCGATCGGTGACACCTTGGTCTATACCCTGACCACCACCATCACCGGCGGCGCACTGGCGCAGCCGTTGACGCTGACCGATACCATCGGCAGCGGGCTGACCTTCAATCTGATCACCCGTGCTGGCGCGTTCGCCTGCAATGCGGCCAACCCGGTGGTCTGCACCCTGCCAGCGGGAACGCCGGCGGGCACCTACGATGTCAGTTACTCGGCCACGGTAGCGCCAACGGCAACCGTGTCGGTGCGCAATGCGGTGGTTGCCAGTGCCGGCACCTGTGACCCCTGCAGCACGCTGGACCCGTTGGTCGACGTGCTTACCCGCAAAGCGTCCGACATCGGCACCGGCACCGGCGTGCAGATCGGGGACACCATTACCTATACGCTGACCACGAACATCTCCGGCAGCGGCAGCCTGCTCAGTGAGCTGGTGTTGACCGATACGCTCAGCGCTGGCTTGGCCTTTGGCAGCATCACCAGTGCTGGCAGCTTCAGCTGCACCGGCAACAACCCGATCCGCTGCACGCTGCCCACCGGAACCGGGCCGGGTATCTACAGCGTCAGCTACACGGCGGTCGTGCAGGCCAGCGCCACGGCGTCGGTCAACAACACCGTGGTGCCCAGCCAGGGTGACTGTGTCGACTGCTCTACGGACAACCCGCTGCTGCAGATCAGCAGCAGCAAGACCGTTGATGTCGGTTCCGGCACCGCCGTGCAGCGCGGCCAGCTGCTCACCTATACCGTGACCACCGTGCTCAGCGGCAATGGCGAGCTGAGCCAGCCGTTCACCTTGACCGACACCCTGGGCGCGGGGCTTGTCTTCAACGCGATTACCGCCAGCGGGGCGTTCTCCTGCACGACTGGCAATCCGGTGGTGTGCCGCTTGCCGACTGGTACCACGGCCGGTACGTACGTGGTCAGCTATACGGCGCTGGTTGGCCAGGATGCGACCACGTCGGTGGGCAACAGCGTGGTGCCCAGCGAAGGCACCTGCACCACCTGTGACACGGTCAACCCGCTGGTGGAGATCGCCACCAGCAAGAGTGTCGATGTGGGGGCGGGTGTCGCGGTGGCGCGCGGGCAGACGCTGGTCTATACCGTCACCTCGGTGATCAGCGGTGGTGCGCTGACCGCACCACTGACACTGACCGATACGTTTGGTCCCGGGCTTGATTTCAGCGCGGTCACCGCCGCTGGGAGCTTCAGCTGCAACGCCGCCGCGCCGGTGGTCTGCACGTTGCCTGCCGGCACCGCCGCCGGCAGCTACAGCGTCAGCTACAGCGTCAAGGTGAATTCCGCCGCCACCACGGCGGTACACAACAGCGTGGTGCCCAGCGATGGCAGCTGCGCGGTGTGCCGGATCGACAATCCTCTATCCGAGCCGGTGGTCGCCTACGCAAAGAGCGTCCTGTTGCCCGCTGGCCAGACCGAGGTGCGCGCGGGCGACAGTCTTGTGTTCACGTTGTCCACGACCATCACCGTGGCACCGACCACCGATGTGGTGACCCTCACCGATACACCGGGGCCGGGGCTGCAGTTCAGTGCCATGGGCGATGCCGGCAGCTATACCTGCAGCGCAGGCAGTCCGCTGGTCTGCACGCTGCCGGCAGGGACCGCCATCGGCGTCTACACGCTGACCTATACGGCAGTGGTGACCAACGAGGCGAGCGGCTCGGTACGCAATGCCGTGCTTGCCAGCGGCGGTGACAATCCCAGCTGTACCGTCAACTGCGGCACCGACACCCCCGTACTGACCCCGGTTGTCGATGTAAGCAAGTCCGCCGACCCCAGCAGCGGCACCCAGGTCGAACGTGGCCAGGTGCTGCGCTACACATTGACCGCCGTGGTTGCCAATGCGCCCACCACCCAGCCCTTGGTACTGGTGGATACCGCCGACGCCGGGCTGACGCTCTCGGCGCTACCGGCGCAGTGTAGCCAGAGCGGCAACACCGTGACCTGCACGTTGCCGGCAGGTACCGCCGTGGGCGTGCATAACCTCAGCTACGACGCCACCGTCAATGAGCAGGCGGGCAGCGTGGTCAACAACACCGTGGTTCCCAGCGGTGGAGGGCCGCAGCCGCCGGTCTGCGACAACTGCGATACGCATCACCCGGTTGATGACCCGCTGCTGCGCATCACCAAGACCGCCGGCGTGCGTGAAGTGAAGATCGGCGACCTGGTGCTGTACACGCTGCGGATCGAGAACGTCAGCGGGGTCGACCTGGTCAACGGCAGCGTGGTCGATAGTACCCCGCCGGGCTTCAGTTTCGTCGCCGGCTCGCTGCAGCAGAGCGGCGGTGACCCGTTGCTGGTCAGTGGTGCCGGGCCGGTGCGCCTGGGCGGGCTCAACCTGCCGGCTGGCGGCGTGATAACTGTTGCCTACCTGATGCGCGTCGGCGCCGGCGTGCGCCAGGGTACCCATGTCAATCAGGCGCAGGCCTTGTCGCCAGCCAATACGCCCATTTCCAACATCGCCACCGCCGAGGTCGTGCTCAACCCGGATCCGCTATTGGATGAAAGCCTGATCATCGGTACGGTGTTCGACGATCGCGACGGCGATGGTTGGCAGGACCGCGCAGACCTTAGCAAGGTGAAGGTGCAGGGCGGTTTTGCAGCGGCGGAGTACGTGCCGGGCAGCACGGTGGTGCTGCGTGATGGCGTGGAAACGCCGCAGCAGGATGCAAGCGTGCCGCTGCTGAAGGGCCTGGCGCTGGGTGCGATCGCCGCACGCCAGTCCGATGCAGATCCAGCCGAACGGCACCAGGTTGTCATCCGCCAGCGCCTGCGCGCGCCCAGCTTCAGCGACGACTTCGTGCTGACCAGTGCGGAAGGTTTCAGCCTGCGCATGGACCAGGCGGGGCAGACCCGCATGGAACTGTCCGGTGACGCGCGCAAGGGGTTGAGTGCCGCCCAGCCACAGGTAACGCGGCGGGTATTCGAGGAGGCCGACGGCACCACCGTCGAGTATGTGGTCAGCAACGACGGCGTCGATGAGCGCGGCATCCCCGGCGTGCGCATCGCATCGGTCGAGGGACTGTTGATGGAAACCGATCAGTTCGGCCGCTACCACCTGGTGGGTGTCAACGGCGGCGCGTGGGAACGCGGGCGCAACTTCATCCTCAAGGTGGACCCGGTGACCTTGCCGGCGGGCGCCGTGTTCACCACCGACAACCCGCTCCTGCGGCGCATCACCCCCGGGGTGCCGGTGCGCTTCGACTGGGGCGTGCGTCTTCCCCCTGGACGCATCGCCGGCAGCGAGGAGCAGGTTGAACTTGTACTGGGCCAGGTGTTGTTCGCCCCGGGCAGTGCCGAGATCCCCGCGCGCTTTGACAGCGTGGTGGAGCGCATTGCCGAACAGATCCGCGGGCGTCGCGGTGAAGTGCGGATCAGTGCTGATGGGCAACCGCCGGAGCTGGCATTCGCCCGCGCCACCGCACTCAGGACCGCGCTGGCCTCGCGCCTGCAGGCACAGGAGCTGCAGCAGGTGCAGATCAACGTGCGTACCGACGACAGCCCGCAGGCGCCGCTGGTGGCCGGCTGGTCCAGTGATGCGGCACTGCTGGGCACCGTGCTGTTCGACAACGACAAAGCCAGCATCCGCCCGGAGTTCAACACCCTGATCAAGCAGATGGCCGCGGCGCTGGAACGCGATGGTGGCGGCCAGGTCGGCATCGTCGGCCATACCGACGTGCATGGCAGTTATGACTACAACGTCAAGCTTGGGCTGCGCCGCGCCCGTGCAGTACAGGAGGCGATCACCGCGCAGTTGCCGCCAGCGCTGCGCGCCAAGGTCAGGGTGCAGGCCGAATCCGACCCCAAGGCCCCGCTGGACGCGCCGCTGCAGGAGGGAACGCCATGAAGCGCAGATTGCTCGATTGCACGCTGGCCGGGTTGCTGGTCAGTGGCGTTGCCGCGGCGCAGGCTCCGAATCCCGCCGCTTCCCCAGCGGCTGCCGAAGACCCCAGTCTGGACTGTGCTGAAACCCGTTGCAGCAATGACCAGGGACTGCTGTTCCAATTGCGTACGCGCAGCTATGACCAACCCGTGACCACCGGGACCAGCCCACGTTCCTCGATAGAAGCGTTGCAGCCGGACCGGCGCGTCACCGTTGCCCGGGAACTGCCCGGGCAGGCCACCGCGGTTGGCCGCTTCTCGGTGCAGTTGGCCGATGGTGGTGTGGTCTGGGCAACCGAGGATCCCAATCTCGGGCAGCCGGAGCTGGCGGTGTCGGCCCCGTCGTTCGTGGCTTACGACGGCCAGCGCATCGTCGCACCGGTACGGTTTGCGATACGCAGCAACTACCCCGCCTTCATCCAGCGCATGGAGCTGCGCCTTTACCGCGCTGCCGACATTGATCTGATCGAGCCGCTGGCAACGGTCGCGGTTGCTCCCACCGGGGTGGCCCAGGCCGAATGGGATGGCGCGCTGCCGGCCAGCTATCGCTACCGTGCCGGGGATGACCTGGTGTATGTGCTGCGTGCCTATGCTGCTGATGGGGTCTGGGATGAGACCATGCCCAGCCGCCTGCAACTGGTGACGCCGGAAGAAGCGGAGCGCGGCAACCGCGCCTTGCGCGACACAACGGAAAAAGCCCTGGGTAGCGCGTTGAGCGTGGAGCAGGCGCAGCAGCAGCGACTGGTGGATGATGTGTTCTCGCGCAACGGCCTGCGCCAGCAGAACATCCCGGTGTACGGCTCGCGGGTGCGCCTGCAGGGCCGCAACCTGCCGCAGGGGCGCAGCCTGAGCATCAATGGCGAGCCGTATCCGGTCGATCTGGAAGGCAAGTTCGTGGCCGAATTTCTGATGCCTGTCGGCCGCCATGGTTTTGATATCGCCGTGCAGGGGCCGGGGCAGGGCAGTGCAACTCCCGTCGCTCAACACCAGCAGCTGGAAGTGGATGTATCCGGCAGCTACTTCTTTGGCATCGGCTTGGCCGATGTCACCATCGCGCAGAACGACATCGGCCGTTCGACCGCGCCGTTGAGCGTGGATGGGCGCTACCGCGACGACATCATCAGCGATGGGCGGCTGGCCTTTTATCTGAAGGCCAAGGCGCGCGCCAAGTACCTGATTACCGCGCAGGCCGACACCACCGAACAGGACCTGGGCCATCTGTTTGACGGATTCACCAGCGCCACGCCGCAGGACATCTTCCGGCGGCTGGACCCTGACCTGTACTACCCCACCTACGGTGACGACTCCAGCACCTACCGCGACGTCGACACGATGGGGCGTTTCTACGTCCGCGTGGACTGGGACAAGAACCAGGCACTGTGGGGCAACTACGCCACCGGGTTGACCGGCACCGAATATGCACAGTACGTGCGTTCGCTCTACGGCGCCGCGGTGAGTTGGCGCTCGCGTGCGATCAATGCCTGGGGCGACCCGCGCACCGAACTGCGCGGCTTTGGCTCGCAGGCTGAGACCGCGCCGGGCCACAATGAGTTTGCCGGCACCGGTGGCAGCCTGTACTACCTGCGCAATACCGACATCCTGCCGGGTTCGGACATCGTGGTGCTGGAGATCCGCGACCCGGCAACCGGCCGCGTCGAGCAACGGGTGCCACTGGTACGCGGCGTGGATTACCAGATCAACGAGCTGCAGGGGCGCCTGCTGCTGACCCGCCCGCTGGCGCAGATCACCCGCGAGAACGTGCCCACGCTCACGCGTGACAGCCCACTGGACGGCTATGAGCAGCGCCTGGTGGTGGATTACGAATGGGTGCCCAGTGATTTCGATGATGACAACATCACCGCGGGCGTACGTGCCAAGCAGTGGCTGGGCGATCACCTCGGCGTTGGCGTCACCTACGTCAAGGAAAACCGCAGCGGTGAGGATTACACCCTCAGCGGCGCCGACCTGACCCTGCAGGCGGGCAAGGGCACCTACCTCAAGGCCGAGTACGCGCATACCGAATCGTTTGGCGCGCCGGTGTTCTATTCCGACAACGGCGGCATGAGCTTCGTGCAGAGCAACCGCCTGCTCGGCCAGCGCAAGGGCGATGCGCGTTCAATCGAAGCCCGTGCCAATTTCAAGGAGCTGGGCTGGACCACGCTGGACTGGAGTGCCGGCGCATGGTGGCGCGATACCGATGCCGGCTATTCCACCGCCCGCTACGACACCAACCGGCCGGTGACCGAGTATGGCGCGGAGCTGCTCGGGCAACTGACCAACGACCTCAGCCTGTACGCACGTTACAGCCGTGCCGAGATTGGCCGGCAGGCGCTGACTCAGGCGCAGGCCAGCCTGGAATGGCGCATCGGTGACTACGACACCCTCAGTGGCGAGGTCCGCCGGGTCGAGGAGCAGCGCCTGCTGAGCAGCGCGACTGGCGTGCTGGGCGCGATCAAGTATGCGCACCAGTTCGGCACCAGCCTGAACCTGTATGGTCTGGCGCAGGCCACACTGGACGATGATGGCGGCCAGTACGAAGACAACAATGCGCTGGTCGCCGGCGGCAAATACCTGTTCGGCGATCAGTCCTCGGTCACCGCCGAGGGCAGCGTCGGTGATCGTGGCAACTCGGCACTGCTCAGTGGCGAATACCGGCTCACACCAGAACATTCCCTGTATGCCGGCTACACCTATTCCACCGATATCACCGACCAGGAATCGCTGTTCGAACCCAACCGCCAGAATGGCTGGACGCTGGGCCAGCGCTGGCGGTTGTCCGAGCGCAGCAACATGTTCAACGAAAGCCAGTTCATCAAGGAACCGCAGCAGTCCGGGCTGGCGCATACCTACGGCATGGATTTCTATCCGGCGCAGGGCTGGAACATGGGCTTCACCCTGCAGAGCGGTGATCTGCAGAAGCCCGGTGGCGCCGATGTCGACCGGCGTGCGGTGAGCATCAGTGGCGGCCATACCTCACCGGCCGCCGACTGGCAGAGCAAACTCGAATGGCGGCGGGACAAGGGCGCGGAGAATCGCACCCAATGGGTGACCACCAACCGGCTGACCTGGAAGATCAACGAGAGCTGGCGCATTGCTGCACGCATCAACTACTCCGACACCGATGACGACTACGATCGGCTGGCCAACGCACGCTTCATGGAGAGCAACCTGGGCTTTGCCTGGCGTCCGTGGAACAGTACACGCTGGGCCCTGTTCGGCCGCTACACCTACCTGTACGACCTGGCCACGCTGGGGCAGGTGGGTGGTGCCGAGTACGATCAACGCACGCAGGTGCTGTCACTGGAAGGCGTGTACAAGCAGGACCAGCACTGGGAGTACGCGGTGAAGCTGGCCCGCCGCGACGGCGACGTGCGCATGCAGCGCGGGTATGGGCCATGGTTCGATTCGGCCACCAATTTCGCTGCCGCGCAGCTGCGTTACGAACTGCGCAGCCAATGGCATGCACTGGCCGAATACCGTTGGCTGGATGTGGCGGACGGCGGCACGCGGCAGGGGTTCCTGGTGGGGTTGGACCGCGATATCACCCGCAACTTCCGTCTGGGCGTGGGCTACAACTTCACCGAGTTCAGCGATGACCTGACCAACTTCGATTACGACCATCGCGGCTGGTTCCTCAACATGACCGGCATGTATTGACGGCACGGCGCACTCCAGGACAGATGCCATGACCATGACCCGTATGCAGCAGCTTCCGCCCGGCGATGCCCGCCCACCTTTGCTGCTGCGTCTTTGCCAGTTGTTGGCGTTGTGGCTGTTGTTGCTGGCGTTGGTGTCGCCGGCAAAGGCGCAGACCAGCGCAGGGGCCGAGACGGGCGACGGTGGCCTGCTGCTGACCATCAGCAACAGCCCGGCGCTTGGCGCTGCCGATCTTGCCGATGACCACTACCGGCCGGGGAGCGACATCACCTATCAACTGCGCGCCGCCAACAACGGCCCCGCAACATTCCGCGGGCGCCTGCAAAGCAAGCTGCCCGCTGGCATCACCCGGGCGCAATGGACATGCCTGGGCGATGGCGGCGCACGCTGCCCCGCCGCGCAGGGCAGTGGGGCAGTCGATGCGATGGCCCATCTGCCTGCAGGCAGCAGCGTGAGGTATCAATTGACGATCTCCGTTCCCGCCGACTATCCGGACCTTCATCCATTGCTTGAGCTGGAGGCTGCGTTGCAACCGGTGGAAGGCAGCACCGCGCCACGCCTGAGCGTGCGCGACAGTGACAGCGCGCAGGCCGACGCCGGTGTGCCGGCGCCGACCGCACCGACAACCACGGCCACCGACAACACCAGCACACGCACCGCCGCTGATCGCGCCACGCCGCGCGCAAATGCGGGCCTGCAATCTTCGCCCAGCGGCCTGCGTTCGGGGCTGGGTGGCCCGCGGACGCTCGCACTGGGTGGTCCTTTCGCCCAATGCAGCCCGGACATGTTCATCAGCCAGGCCCCGAGCGGTCAGGACAACACCACGCTGTCGCGGGTCGATACCAGCTCCGTACCGTTCACCCTCGTGCCACTGGGTACCGGCAGCGTGCCGTATAACGCGGTTGGTTACCGCCCAGCCGACAACTTCCTGTATGGCATACGCATCGGCACGACCAGTCTGGTGCGCATCCACTCGGACGGCTCCACCGAGGTGCTTGGTGCCGTCAGTGGCCTGCCGGCGCCGACCAGCCCGCCGGCAAACAACAGCTACAACGCAGGCGAGATCGGTACGGATGGGTTTCTGTACGTCAAGACCCAAAACGTGGTCAGTGCGATCTATCGGATCGACCTGACCACGCTGCCCGGCACTGCAACCCGCATCAACCTGATTGGCGGCACCGTCAGTGGTGCGGACATGGCATGGATAAACGGGCGGCTGTACACGGTCAACCAGAACGGCACGGTTGCATGGATCAATCCGAGCACCGGCCAGGTCACCACGCTGCCGGTCGCCAACGGCACGCTGGGCAACGTCGGTGCATTGTTCGGCACGCCTACCGCCTTGTATGGCTCGCGTAATGACCCGGGCGGCTTCTATGAGTTCGACCTGACCACGGGTGCGGGAACACGCTTGTCCGGCTCGCCGGTGGTGGGCAGCAACGATGGCGCCCACTGCGCGTCAGCTGAAATCACGCTGGGGGTGGATGTTGGCGTGACCAAGACCAACACCCCGGCACAAGGCCCCAATGATCTTCCCAGCGATACGTACCTGCCTGGGACAAACGTGGTCTACAGCATCGTGGTCAGCAACCGCGGCCCAATCGGCGTGCAGAACCTGCGTGTGCAGGATGCGTTGCCGCCGGGAATCACCACCGCCAGCTGGACCTGCCAGATAACCCAGGGCGCGGGCGAGTGCGGGCAAAGCAGTGGCAGCGGTGCCATCGATGACCAGCTGGATCTGGAGTTCGACGAGACCACCCGGACTGTTGCCCAGGCCACCTATACCTTGACCATGGCAGTGCCGTTGGCTTACCCGCAGAGCCATCCCATGCTCACTAATACCGCCACCATCACCCCGCCAAGCAACTACACCGATGCCACGCCCAACGACAACACCGCTACCGATACCGATCCGGCGCCGCAGACAGATCTGTCAGTGGTCAAAACCACGCCCAGCGCCAGCGTGCGTATCGGTGACACCATCAGTTACACGCTGACTGCCAGCAACCTTGGCCCGGCCGATGTCAGCAACGCCATCCTCAGCGATACACCCAACGGCCGGCTGGATTGCCTCAGCCCGACCACGCCGCCTACCTGCAGCGCCACGGGCGCGGCGTCGTGCCCGGTCTCGCTGAGCCGCCCGGCCTTGTTTGGAACCGGGGTGATCATTCCCAGTTTGCCGGCCAACAATGGCACGGTGGTGGTCACCGTCAGTTGCCTGGTCATTCCCTGAATGCCGGCGCGGATTGCCAGCGGGTGATGCGCGCGGCGTAGATTGCCGCGCAGCCAGGGATGCGTTCGATTCCGCGCCCTGGTTGGCGCCGGGCAGTAGTTTTACCGCGGGGTGATGCGTTGAATTTCGGTTTCGTTGAACGCCGTGCCGATCGTACTCTGGCACCGCAGCGCGTGGATTCAACGGCTGATCGGCAGGTGGAACCACGGCTGTCAGCCGTGTCGGTAACGCCGCCTTCAAGCCGGGCAATCGGTGCCTGCTCAATGCCCCTATTGCAGCTGGAGATGTAGCGTGAACAAGGTCGGCGTTCTTCCTCCCGCCGCTGCGGGCAACGCAGCAGGCGCAATGCGCATCACCGAGGCCTATGTGCGCATGATCGCGTCACATGTCTACTTCTGGGCATGGCCAATGGTGAATATCTACAACCGGCGGTTGGTGTTCGACAAGGCGCCGAGACCGGGGCTGATGAACGGCGTGCTGCCACTGGCGCCGTTGAACACGTTGTCGATGCTGCACGACTATGTACAACCCGAGCAACGCTGGGTGGCATGTCCCAATCAGGACGTGGTGTATGGCGCCGGTGTCATTGCCCTGGATAGATCACCGGTGATCGTGCAGGTGCCGGACTTCGGTGGCCGTTTCTGGGTCTACCAGGCAGTGGATATCCGTACCGACAGCTTTGCGCGCATCGGGGCGATGTATGCGACCAAGCCGGGTTTCTATCTGCTGGTTGGGCCGGACTGGCAGGGCGACGTGCCGGCGGGAGTGAGCCAAGTCTTTCGCGCCGGCAGTGACACCGGCATGGTGGTCCCGCGCGTATTCCAGGATGACACCGATGACGACCGCCGCGCGGTACAGGAGGTGATCGCACAGATCGACCTGTATCCGCTTGCGCAGTTCGACGGAACGATGAAGCGCCATGATTGGCGAACCCTTCCGTCCTTCGCGCAGCCCGGCAGCAACGATGCCGGCGGTGAGACCCAATGGGTGGTGCCACAGACCTTCTTCGATCAGCTGCCGCCGGTGCTGGCCGACGCACGGCCGCTTGCAGGTGAGCAGGCACTGTATGCGCAGGCAATGGCGCTGCTGGCGGCAATACAGCAGGCCCCGTCACTGAAGGCTGCCGCCATCGACGCGGTCAGCCGCGCCGACGCCGAGGTGATCGGCCCGTTGCTGCAGTTCCGCAACTGGGGCCTGCCACGCGGCCAGCATTGGTCGACGGTGGACAATGGCGCAGCCTTCGGCACCGACTATTTCGCCCGCACGGCGGTCGCCCGCTCGAACATCCTGGTCAATACCGCCCGCGAGACCAAGTACCTGTATCAGGACCTGGACAGCGAAGGCCAGCGCTTGAACGGCGCACACCGCTATGAGGTGCGGTTCGCGGCCGGGCAGACACCGCCCGTTGATGGGTTCTGGTCGCTGACGCTGTATGACGCGCACCACTTCTTCGTGCCCAATCCGCTTCGGCGCTATTCGCTGGGGACCAAGAACAAGACCTTGAAACTGGAAAGCGATGGCACGCTGGTGATCCATCTACAGTCCGCTTCGCCCGGCAAGGAGCGTGAGGGTAACTGGTTGCCTGTCCCGGACGCTGCCGATTTCTCGCTTTACCTGCGTGCCTACTGGCCCAAGCCGGAGATTCTGGATGGGCGCTGGGCGCCGCCGGAGGTCCGTCGTATCGCTTGAATCTCCGCCAAGCAGTGACCTATTTCGGCGCTTTGGCTGGAATGAAGGGCGACACCGGGTCACTGGCCGGGAAGGTTTCTTCCAATGCCTCGTCCTGATTCTGGCTTTCGTGTTGCTTGCGTTGCTCACGTTCCCGGCTGGGCTCCGGGGTCTGGCGGACCTCGGAGGGGTCTGGCGGATCCTTGCGATCTCTGGTCATTGTCGAATACCTCGCAGTGGGCGGCCGAAGGAGGGTCAACACGTGGCTGCCGCCGGCAACCGCAAATCTGCGCCAGCCCGCGATAAGAGCGTGTCGAGATGCCGCGCCTGCACGTGAAGACTTTGCAGTCCCGTCGCCGGTTGCGTTTATGCGTGCTTAGCGCCGCTGGAGTTACGGTCTGGCTGTATTCACTGCATTGGAGCTAGCCATGGCCCGCACAGCGCCGCGTGTTCATACCTCGCAGGAGCGCATCAATCAGCTCAAGCTGCTGCAATCGGCACTGGATGCCGAACTGGTGATTGAGCTGCGGATGACCGATGGGCGCCTACTGCAAGGCACCGTGGTCGAACGGCCTTCGATCCAGCAGTTCCGTGGTCCACATGAGGAAGAAGGGACCAATGGCCAGCTCGCACTCGACATTCAGGGCAAGGGCGTGCAGCTTTTGTGGCTGGATGAAGTGGAAGGATTCACCCGCCTGGGCAGCAATTGAAACCAGCGGAACTGCGAGAGCGGCGCTGAATCCGGAGTTCCCGAGGGTTGTTCAGGGGCGGCAGCATACGCAACCCAGCCACCCTGCAACGCGGCCATGGAGCCGTGCGGATCCAGTGGGATTTCTGGCGCGAACTTCTGTTGCTCGATGGCAGGCCAATTGCACATGCGCGCCGCAGCAGCCTGCTCTTGCGGCCATTCGGCCCATGCCTGCAATCACCAGGCACGCCCCGCATTCACAGTGCCTGGATGGCCCAGGTGGCAACCGCGCCGAGACTGATGCAAAGCAGTGCCGCCTTGGTGGACAACGGGGTGTAATGGCGGCAGTGACGTTTCATTGCGATTGATCCGTTGGCTCCGACAGGTTCCATCCTCGCCGACGTGCAGTGAAAAGCGCGTCCTCAAGCGACTGCATGCGTATGTATTGGCCAAGGTGCCTGTGCGCCAATGGCGGCCAGCGCATTGCCCGTTATGGGCGGGACAATGCGTTGACGGTATTCGAGCACGCAGCAGGTGACGGCGCTGGACATGCAGCCCAACGCCTCGGCCTCACCAATCGGTGGGCGCGTAGTCCTTCAGGAACTGCCCCCACACATGCTCGCCGGTGTTGAAGCCATGGATGATGGGGTCAACGATGCGTGCGGCGCCGTCGATGATGTCCAACGGCGGATGGAAGCGTTCTTCCTGCACCTTGCGGGCGGCCAGGCCTGCCGGATCCTCGTCGGTCACCCAGCCGGTATCCACGCTGTTCATATGGATGCCATCGTTCTGGTAATCGGCGGCGGAGGTGCGCGTCATCATGTTCAGCGCGGCCTTGGCCATGTTCGTATGCGGATGGCGGGTGGTCTTGAAGTTGCGGTAGAACTGGCCCTCCATTGCCGACACGTTGACGATGTGTTTGTCGCGCTCGGGCGTGGCCAGCATCAGCGGCTTCAGCCGCGCATTGATAATGAAGGGGGCGATGGCATTGACCAGCTGTGTCTCCAGCAGCTCCACCGACGGCACCTCGGCCATGCGCAGGCGCCAGGAATTGCTGTCGCGCAGATCGACCTGCTGCAGATCCTGGTCCAGGCGCCCATCGGGGAACAGATGACGCTGGCCCAGCAGTTCATCGGCCAACAACGGCACCTGCGACAACTCGGCGGCGCGGGTCAGCCCATCGGCGCCAACAGCCTGAGGCGATGGCAACGCAGCGGCTGCAGTCACTGGCAGCAGATCGGCACTGCGCAGGCCTTCGTAATTGCCGATCAGCTTGCGGATGGTTTCGGGCAGGGTCTGCACGGCAGCGGTTTCGCCGGCCATCATGTGTGCGTAGAACTGCGGCGGCCGGCGCACCGTCTGGCAGGCATTGTTGATGATGAAATCCAAACGCGTGCGGGTGGCCAACAGCTCGCTGCAGAAGGCTTCCACGCTGGGCGTGTGGCGCAGGTCCAGCCCATATACCTGCAGCCGGTGGCCCCACACGGCGAAGTCGGGCTCTTCGGCGTAGCGTGCCGCAGAGTCGCGCGGGAAGCGCGTGGTGACGATCAGCTCGGCACCGGCACGCAGCAGCTTCAGGCCGGCCTGGTAGCCGATCTTGACCCGGCCACCGGTCAGCAAGGCGACGCGGCCGTGCAGATCTGCCGTCTCGGTGCGCTTGATGTAGTTCAGATCGGCGCAGGCCGGGCACATCTGGTCATAGAAATGGTGCAGCTGGGTGAACTTCTGCTTGCATACGTAGCAATGGCGCAGTTCGGGCGAGTGCACGGGCTCTTCAACTACGGCTGCACCTTCACCGTTGTGCGCGTCGTGCAGACCAGCGGCATGCGGCGGAAAGTAGTTCGGCGTGCTGAACACCGGCTTGCGGCGCAGGGCGCGGATGCCGGTCTGGTCAAGCAACGCCTCGGCCTTGCGTACCTTTTCCTGGTGGCGCTCACGGGCCTGCTTCTTCAGCATCTGCCGGCGGGCCTTGGGCTCGGGGTGGAAAACCTTGGCTACGACCTGGTGCAGGCGCACGCGGTCAGCCTCGGACAAGGTGTCGAGCATGCTGCGATCCGCCTCGATCGCCTCCAGCAGGTCCAGCGCTTCGCGCAGGCGGTCTGCCAGGGGCAGGGCAGGGTCAACAGGTGTGGCGATGGTGTTCAAATGACAATCCGGAAAGAGCGGCGGCAAGCCGTGGATGGACAGCAGAGCGGTGACCGCCTCGATGCGGGTCCATGCTGTAGCAGGCCGGGAGCGCGTGGCCGAGGGCAATTGTCCCAGATATCAGGGGGTTGGCGCCAATCTGCGGCCACCAGGGGCGGCGCAGGCCGGTTTTCGCCGTTAAGTGCGGCGAGGGTTCAGGCTGGGCGCGCAGCGGGTGCCGGGAAGCCACGGCGGGCAACACGCCTGCGATTGGCGTTTGGCCCTGATTCGCGCCGGCCATCTGGCTTTGAAAGCGAACACCCGCGCGGGCCGTGGGAGCACATCGGCTTATGGACTGTCGCTCGTAGATGAACGGTTGCGGCCCGGCTGCGCGCAGTCGCCAAATGCCGGGCCCGGCAGTGCGGCGCTGTAGCCCATTGGTGGGCGATAAGTGCCCGCCAGCAAGCTAGTTCGAGGTGCGCTTGGACTGAGGTACGCGGCGCAGTTTGCTCACGTCATAGCCCATTGCCTGGATGCGCTGAACGGCACTTCGATAGTCGGCTTCGCTGACCTGCGGGGTGCGCGCCATGTACCAGACGTAATCCCGCTTGCTGCGCGCAACAATGGTCTGCGCGTAGTTGTCATCCAGCCAGGCGATCACGTACTCCGCCTTGATCGGCCAGATGAACTGCATGCCCCAGATGGCACCACTACCGTGCGCCTCCACCGTGCCGATCGGATGCATTGTCTTCTGCGCCGCATCGAAGCTGCCATTGCGGTAAGTGAAGGTGGTCTGGATGCGCCCATTCGGGCGCAGCGCGTAACGCTCCACCGCATCGAAGGCCTTGCGTTCAGGCCGTGACGGGATGTGTGCGATCACATACCAGTCGCCCATGAAGCGGGGCACGTCGACCGAATCGGGGCGCGGCAGCGGCCGCGTTTCGGTGGTGCTGCAACCGCTGCCGAACAGGGCCACGGCCAATAGTGAAAGCAGGGGAATACTGCGCATGCTGCACCTCATTTGGGCCGGAAAAGATAGTGCGCCACCAGCCATTCCTGGCCATCCGCATAGCCGAACAGTTCCGCGCAGGCCATCCAGAACATCCGCCAGCGTTGCCACCAGATCTTCGCGTCAGCCTGCCCGTAGGTGGCCTCCAGCACCGCCATTACTTCCACCCGCGCCGCATCCTGGTTGGCCAGCCAGAGGTTGGCGGTGCGCTGGTAGTGCCTGCCGTCCAGCAGCCAGCGTTTTTGCAGGTGCAGGTCACGCTGGAAATGCAGCAAGGTGTCCGCTGACGGCATGAGCCCGCCGGTGAAGAAGTGGCGGCCCATCCAGTTGTCGCCGCCCTCGGTCTCGAACGGGTACATCTGCGTCCGGTGGGCGAAGATATGCACGAACAACGCACCGTCAGGCTTCAGCCACTGCGCGATGCGCGACAGCAGGCGCTCGTAGTTGCGTACGTGTTCGAACATCTCCACCGACACGCAGCGGTCGAAATGCGCCGCGGAGAATTCCAGCTGGTTCACATCGCAGGTCAGGACCTCGACGTTGTGCAGGCCACGCACGTCGCATTGGGCAAGAATGTGCTCACGTTGGCTGTGGGAATTGGATACGGCGGTGATCCGCGCGTTCGGGTAGTGCTTGGCCATCCACAGCGTCAATGAGCCCCAGCCGCAGCCCAGCTCGAGGATATGCTGGCCATCGCCCAGCCCGGCACGTTGCGCATAGAGCGTCAGCATTTCCTCTTCGGCCTGGTCCAGGCTCTCCTCGCCGGTGGGGAAGTAGCAACTGCTGTACTTGAGCTGTTTGCCGAGGCAGGCCTGGAAGAAGCCGGCGGGCACTTCGTAGTGCTGGCGGTTGGCCGCATCCACATGCAATGCCAGCGGGCTGCTGGACAGCTCGGCGATGCGCTGGCTGAAACGTTCCGACTGCGCCTCGACGCCACCTTCGGTTTCCTCCTGCAAACGCAGCGTGCACAAGTGGCGGATACCTGCACGCAGTACGGCATCGGGCACAAGCCCACGTTCGGCCCAGGCCACCATGCCGGTCTCGGCATCCGTGGTGGGGTGCAGCGATGCGCTGTCGGTCATGGCGAGTGCTCCTTGGAAGGCTGCGGGAACCAGGGGAAAAACATTGGCGTACTGCGTTGGTAGGCGCGGTAGTCCTCGCCACGGCTGCGCAGTGCCTGCTTCTCGGTGAAGGGGATGCCGCTGAGATAACGCAGAAACAGGTACATCAGAACGGGGCCGGCCCAGGCCAGCCACCACAGTGGCGAACCCACCGCCAGCAGCACGTAGGTGAACCAGTGCAGCCATTCAAAGAAGTAATTCGGATGTCGCGAGTAACGCCACAAGCCGTCGCGGCAGGTGCGCCCACGGTTGGCCGGATCGGCGCGGAAACGCGCCAGTTGCCTGTCGGCCAGGGATTCGCCGGCAACGCTCAGCAGCCACACGGCTGCCGCGGCAGCAAGCCAGGCGTGGATGTGCGGGTTCGGATTCACCGCCACCGCGATGAAGGGCAGCGCGAACAGCAGGATCAGCATCGCCTGTGCCATGAAGAAGCCGAATATCTTGCCCTGGTGCCCCTGCCAGTGCTCGCGCAGGTAGCGGTAGCGCCCGTCTTCCTCCTCGCTGCGCACCCTGTGCCACAGATGCAGCGCCAGCCGGCTGCCCCACAGCCCCGCCAGCACACCCAGCGCGATACGTGGCAGCGCTGCGCCGTCGCCCAGCAGCGCCAGCAACACCGCCGCCATGGCCAAGCCCAAGGCCCACAGCACATCGACAATGCCGATATTGCGGCGCCGGCGTTGCCACAGCCAACCCAAGCCCATCAGCACGACGGCAGCGGCCAGCACCCAGATCAGATCTTTCATGGCGTCACTCCACCCGCAGGGCGAAAGGTTGCAGTGCGTGACCAACGCCGCGCCGCGCCGCAGAGCAAGGGCAGGGCGAATCCCCAGCACAGGCTGAGCAGGAGCACGCCGTGCCATGCCGGCGGCGTGAACCGCACCGCGTCGAAACCGCGCGCGGCGGAAAGATACGCAAGTGGCGCCAGCAGCAAACCAAACAGCGCAGGCAGTAAAGTGTGGCGTTGCAGAAACGCCATCGAGCCGGTGATGGTCATCGCGAATGACGCCCACAGCGCCATTATCCAAGGCGGTGGTGCCCAACCCAGCGGCGCGGCGGCATAGCGCACGCTGCCGGTGGCCGCTGCCAGCCCATCCACCAGCCAAGCGCAGACCAAGGCCAGCGCCAACAGCCGCAGATCCACGCGCGGTTGTGCCGAACTGGCCAGCTGGCTGCCCACATAGAGCGCTGCCGCCAGCAGTGCCGGCCATTGCCAGCCGCGCCCGGCACCGGCCACGGCGCATAGCCAGACCAGTTGGTTGCCGAGCAGGTTGGCCCACATGCGCATGTCAGCTCCGGCCCATCGCAGTGTGGTCTGGCCGATGACCCGGGCGCGCCAGCAGCAGGTGCGAGACGCCGATGGAGCGCTCCAGGAAGCCGCCTTCGCAGTACGCGAGGTAAAACTCCCAGGAGCGGCAGAAGCCTGCGCTGAATCCCTGCGCCTGTACTGCGGGCAGTTGCGCCAGGAAACGTCGGCGCCAGGCGCGCAGGGTCAGCGCATAGGAGTGGCCGAAGTCCTGCTGGGCAATCAGCTGCAGGTCGCTGGCGCGGGTCTTGGCGGCGATGATCGCATTGATGGAGGGGATGAAGCTGCCCGGGAACACATAGCGCTTGATGTAATCCACGCTGGACCGCGCCTGTTCATAGCGGTGATCCTCGATGGTGATGGCCTGCAGCAGGGCGACGCCGGTGGGCTTCAGCAGGCGCTGCAGGGTGGCCATGTAGACGTCCAGGTATTCAGCGCCGATAGCCTCGATCATCTCGATGGAAACGAGTTTGTCGAACTGCCCCTGCAGGTCACGGTAGTCCTGCATCAGCAAGGTGATGCGGTCCTGCAGCCCGGCGGCCGCGACACGCTGGGTTGCCAGTGCGTGCTGTTCTGCCGAGATGGTGGTGGTGGTGACGTGGCAGCCATAGTGCCTGGCGGCGTGCAGGGCAAAGCCACCCCAACCGGTGCCGATTTCCACCACGCGGTCGCGCGGCTGCAGGTTCAGCTGTTGGCAGATGCGGTCCAGCTTGCGGGTGGACGCAGCCTCCAACGTGTCTTCGTCGCTGCTGAACAGCGCCGAGGAATACATCAGGTCCGGTGACAGGAACAGTGCGAAGAAGTCATTGCCCAGATCGTAATGGGCGGCGATATTGCGCCGGCTGCCTTCGCGGCTGTTGCGACGCAGGCGGTTCCAGCCACGCAGCAGCCAGCCACCGACACGTGCCGGCCCATGTTCCATCGCGTCGAGCAGCTCGCGGTTGCGTACCAGCAAGCGCACCAGCGCAACCAGGTCGTCGCAGTGCCAGTCACCGTGGATGTAACTCTCGCCGGCGCCCACGCTGCCCTGTGCGGCGACCTTGCGATAGAACGCCGGGTTGTCAATGGTGACCGTGACCTGCAGCGCACCGGGCTCACCCAGCAGCACTTCGCCGCTGGCATCGCGTACGCGCAACTGTCCCGAACGCAGCGGCGCCAGCTGCGCAAGCAGCCGCCGGCGCAGGAACAGATCAAGCGCGCTTGGGCGGGGCAGGGTGATCGAAGGGCTCATCTCGTTCATCGGGTTTTCTCTGCGGGGGACGGATGGTCGTAGACAGGGTTGCCCTTCAGCCACAGGCGCAATGCCTGCCAGTGGATGGCAGCAGCTACCTGCACCGTCATCAGTGGATACAGCGCCAGCACACGGGCCAGGCCGCCACCATCAAGCGGGCGGCGCTGCATCTGCTGGGTGGCGTCGAACTGGCGTATGCCGTCCTTCCACACCTGCATATGCACACGCAGGTCCTGCGCCGGCGCGTTGAAACGCCAGTCGTAGCGGCAGTTCATCGGCATGAAGGGGGAGACGTGGAAGCATTTGTCGAACTGCCAGCGCAGCGCATTGCCTTCATGCGCGGCAGTGGCGACCGACAGTACGTAGGCATGGCGTTCCTTCCACGGCGTATTGGTGATGTCGGCCACGATGCAGTCCAGCGTGGTGCCATCGGCCTGGTAGCAGTAGTAGAAGCTGACCGGGTTGAAGACGTGCCCACCAAAGCGCAGGTGCGTCAGCAGCCGCACGGGGCCTGCCGGGCGATAGCCGAGCAGCGGGGCAGCGTGATCGCGCACGGCGTCGGCCAATGGCTGCGCCGGATCGCCGAAGTAGTCGCTGCGGCGGAACTCGGCCAGGTTGCGGCGGTTCACTGACCACAGCCAGCGCCCGTCGAACACCTCGTCCAGTTCATCCAGATCGAGCAGCAGCTGCGCCACCGGATAACGGAAGGCATGCGGCTGCGGCAGATGGCGGCGGTGGATCACCTGCCCGAAGTAGAGCGCGCTGGCACTCATGCGAGCACCTCGGAGTGGCGCTGCTCGGCGCGATGCGGGGTGTGGCAGCGCAGCGCATCAACCACGCGCCTGGCGCTGCGGATGCCGTCTTCATGGAAGCCCCAGCCCCAGTAGGCGCCGGCAAACCAGGTGTTGCGCCGGCCCTGCAGTTCGCCCCAGCGCTGCTGTGCGCGGACGGCGGAGCCATCGTGCACCGGGTGCGCGTACTGCAGCCGCCGCAGCACTTTGGCCGGGTCGATGGCAGCGCTGCGGTTGAGGGTGACGATCAACGGGGTGTCGCCTGGCAGGCCCTGCAGCAGGTTCATGCAGTAGCTGACGGTGCACGGTGCGGTACGGTCATCGGGCACGTGTGCGTTCCAGGCCGCCCACGCCTTGCGGTTGCGCGGCAGCAGCGTGGCATCGGTATGCAGCACCACCTCGTTCTGCTGATAACGGATGGCGCCGAGCACGTCGCGTTCGCTGCGATCGGCATCGGCCAGCAAGGCCAGGGCCTGGTCACTGTGACAGGCGAGGATCACCTGGTCGAAATCCTCGATGCCGGCGACGCTGTGCACGCGCACACCGTGGGCCAGCCGCTCGACCTTGTTGACCGCGCAACGCAGGCGTTCTTCGACCTGCCAGCGCCGGCGCAGCGCTTCCACATAGCGTGCCGAGCCACCTTCCACCACGCGCCAGGGTGCGCGGCCGGTTGCCTGCAGCATCTGGTGGTTGGCCATGAACTGGACCAGATAGCGCGCCGGGAAGTCCATGATTGTCGCAGTGGGCGAGGACCACAGCGCCGAGGCCATCGGCAGCAGGTGTTCCTCGACGAAGGCTTCGCCGTAGCGCTTGCGCCGCAGGTATTGGCCCAGTGAAGGGCCTTCTGGCTCAGACAACAGCGAGGGAGCGTCGCGGTAGAACCGGCGCAGATCGGCAAGCATGCCCCAGAACCGCGGCGAGACCAGGTTGCGCCGCTGGCAGAACAGGCCGTCGAGCGAGGTGGCGTTGTACTCCACGCCGCTGCGCGCACTGTGCATGGAGAAACTCATCGTGGTCGGTTTGGACGCCACACCGAGTTCATCGAACAAGGCAGTCAGCAACGGATAGTGCAGCTCGTTGAACACGATGAAGCCGGTGTCCACGGCCATGCGGACTGCGTCCACCTCGACGTCGTGGGTATGTGTATGGCCGCCAAGATAATCATTGGCTTCGAACAACGTTACCTGGTGCTCCCCGTCCAGCCACCAGGCGCTGGCCAGACCTGCGATGCCCGAGCCGATGATCGCGATGCGCATGTCAGTGCTCCGCCTTTGCCATCACCCATTCCGGAATGGGCTTGAGGCCTTTCACCAGCCCCAATGCGGCCATCGCGCGCAGGCCATACCAGGTCATGTCCAGCTCCCACCAGCGGAAGCCCTGGCGGACCGTGCCGGGAAAAAAATGGTGGTTGTTGTGCCAGCCCTCGCCAAAGGTCAGCAGCGCCAGCCAGAAATTGTTGCGGCTGTCGTCGCGTGTCTGGAAGCGGCGGCTGCCGAACCGGTGGGCGAGGGAGTTGATGGTGACCGTGGCATGGAAGAGCAGCACGGTGGAAATGAAGAACCCCCAGACCAACAGCTGCATTCCCGAGGTATGCAGGCCGGGAGCAACGCGCTCCAGCACGGCGCCGAGGCCATACAGACCGGCGGCCAGCAACAGCGGAATGACGGTGTCGAAACGGTCCAGCCAACGCAGTTCCGCGAACTTGGCCAGATCGGGGACGCGCTTCAGATCGGTAGCAAAGGCACCGTTGCTCAGGAACCAGCCCAGATGGCTGCGCCAGAAACCGCCCTGCCGCGGTGAATGCGGGTCCTGCGGCTGGTCAGCGTGGCGATGGTGGTGGCGGTGATGTGCAGCCCACCACAACGGGCCGCGCTGGACGCTGCTGGCGCCGATCACTGCAAAGATGAACTGCACGGCGCGTGGTGCCTCGAAGGTGCGGTGCGAAAAATAGCGGTGATAGAAGGCAGTGATCGCAAACATCCGCACGGCATACAGCGCGGCAGCCACGAGCACCGCGGTGGTGGATACGCCCACCCATATCACCGCAAGGCAGCCGACGTGCATCAGCACGAACGGGACCGCGCGCAACCAGTCGATCCCGGCGGATGCCTCGATCGTTGCGGGCTCGCCGGCGCCGGTATCGAACCAGCGCTGCAGCGTGCGGATCAGGCGCGCTCGGGGGCGGGGCAGGGGCGCGGCGGCGGTCATGGTGGTGTCTCTGGGAGGTGCTTGTTGATCTGTACGTAGCAGGGCGCCCGTTGGATGCGCCCGCCGTGATCGAATTGCGGCTTCACTCGCGCGTAACGGAACAGCTGGCGACCAGCGACTGGCTCCAGGCCTGCTGCCATTGCTCGAGCGAGCGTGGCGAGGCGGGCTCGCTGAAGCGCACCGTCACCGTGGGATAATCTCCGCGTGCATCGCGCAGGTTGCTGGTGCCCTGGAACTGCAGCAGTCGGCGGTCGCTGTCCGCATAGATCAGCGACAAGCGCGGCGCTATGCCGCCGTACCAGGCGTCCAGCCTGACCTCGATGGACTGGGCGGCGATGCCCTGCCAACGCACCGCGCCCCGGTGCAGGACCTTGACCGGATAGAAGCGCTGGCGGCTGGGAACCAGGAACGGAAGGCTGAGCGGCTCACCCCGCATCAGCGTCTGCCAGTGTTGACGCACGGCAGCGTCGAAACCCGCATCGACGACAGCATCCGCCGGCAGCGCCACCGGACCGCTGCGGCGTGGCGCCGCGGCGTCCTCCTTCCAGTCGATCCAGGCCCGGCCATCGGCGATGCGTACCTGTGCCGTCTGGCCGCTGCGCTGGTCCTGCAGCTGGTAGCCGCGCACCGCTGGCTGCGCGCTGGCGGGCATCTGCTTTCTGGCGAACGGGCGCCCGTCCGGGCACAGGTATTGCACCCAGCGCTGGGCACCCTCGCCATCACTGCGCTGCCAGTGCACCTCGCGGTAGCTCACCGCTCCCTGTGCGGTCGTGGCAATCCCTTCATTGCGCAGCAACGGGCTGGCAGCGGCCATGGGCGGCAGCCATAACAGCAACCAGAGCGTACGCATATGCTTGCTTCCAGAAGGGCGGCAATTCCTGTACGTGCGGCGGCGGCAGACGGATGCAGACCACTGCTGCATCCAACCGCCGCCTTCGTCCGTAACGGATGACAGACCTTCACCGCCTGCCGCGAACGCTGATGTACCCTGACGCTGCCCATTTCACTTCCGCATTCGATACCGCACGCATCGTGTCCAGTTCCCAGCTGCCCAGCAGTGAGCCGACCAACTGGGCCAGCGACATGGACGGTGTGGCGCTGCGGCGTGACCGCGATTGCTTCATGCGCATCTACGATCACTTCATGCCGCGTCTGTGCGTCTACCTGCGCGGACTGGGGTGCCCGGAATCGATCGCCGAAGAGCTGGCGCAGGAATGCCTGCTGCGGCTCTGGCTGCGTGCGGCCGACTTCAATCCCGCCCAGGGTGCGTTGAGCACCTGGCTGTACCGGATCGGCCGCAACCTGCATATTGACCGTGTGCGCCGCGAGCGCAGCTGGATGCAGGTGCAGGCAGCGGTGGAAGAAGCGGCCGCCGACGATCCGCTCGAACGCAGCAGTGCCGAGCAGTACGCCGACCAGGCGCGCCTGCGCCAGCGCATCAATGACCTGCCAGCCGTACAGGCCAGGCTGGTGCGCATGTCGTACTTCGAAGCCAAGAGCCACGCCGAGATCGCCCAGGCCCTGGGTATGCCACTGGGCACGGTCAAATCGCATCTGCGGCGCGCGTTTCTGCAGCTGCAGCTCAAGGTGGGGGGCGCACGATGAATCCGCATCACCATCTGCACGAATCCACCCTGATGAGCTACGCGGCAGGCGCGCTGCCGTCGCCATTGAGCATCGTCGCCGGTGTCCATCTTGAGCAATGCCCGCACTGCAGGGCGCAACTGCGCGAGGCCGAAGCGATTGGCTCGGTATTGATGGAGCAGACGCAGCCGGCCCCGGCCGCTGCGGAGCAGCGTCGCACCCAGCTGCGCGAGGCGATGCTGGCGCAGTTGGCGGGGGACGCGAGCCCCGGCGTGGAAACGATCAAAAGACAGCTGCCCAGGGAACGCCCCGAGGCCGACCCGGATCACCTGCCCGTCGCGCTGCATCCGTATTTCGGCAGCTCGCTGCGCAAGCTGCGCTGGAGCTGGATAGGCCCGGGCATGCACTGCATCCGTGCCGAACAGATGCCATCACTGATCATGCTGAAGATCGCGCCTGGCAAATGCCTGCCGATGCACAGCCATGGCCGCAGCGAACTGACGCAGATTCTGCGTGGTTCCTACAACGATGCGCTGGGCATGTTCGCGCCGGGAGACGTGGCGGATCTGGATGAGGATGTCGAGCACCAACCGGTTACCGCGCCCGGTGTTCCCTGCATCTGTGTGTCGGCGCTGGATGCGCCATTGGTATTCAGCGGCTGGCTGGCGCGCAAGCTGCAGCGCTTCGTCAAACTCTGAAATATCACCCCGGCAGGTGGCAGGTGGCAGGTGCGCGGCTGGCAACGCGTAAAGCATGCAGGCAAGGGCTGGCAGGCTGCATCGATGCAGTGCCTGGTTGCTTCGGGCCGGCATGGGCGACGGGCAGGGCAGGCCTAGTCCTTCGCACGCTTGAGCCGGAAACGCGTGCCGGCTGGTCAGGGATTCGGCTTGCGTTTTGTCTTGCTGTCGGTCCTATCGGCTACCGACCAGCGGCTTATCAACTGGTGCGGCAGAACATGGTTGACGATCACGCGTGCGGACGACTGCGTGCGCCGGATGTCGCGCATCAGGATGTCGATGGCCGCATCCGCCATGGCGGCCACGGGCTGGTGGATGGTGGTCAGTTCCGGCCACACCATGGTTGCCGCGGAGGTGTCATCGAAGCCCACCACTGACAGGTCCCGCGGTACGTCCAGGCCGCGTCGATGCGCTACCGACACCACCGCGGAGGCCATGTCGTCATTGCTCGCGAAGATCGCGCTGGGTGGATTGCGCTGCGTCAGCAGGCGTTCGGCGGCGTCCAGCCCGGAGCGATAGGTGAAGTAGCCTGGCTGCACCAGCTTGTCGTCGTAGGCGATTCCGGCCTCGGCCAGGGCATCGCGGTAGCCCTGCCAGCGGTGCGCGCTGGCGGTCTGGTTGGGGTCGCCCTTGATGTAGCCGATGCGGGTATGGCCGCGTGCGATCAGGTGCGAAACCATGTCGTGGCTTGCGCGGTGGTCGTCGATGCGTACACAGGAAATGCTGTCGCTGAAATGCCCCGATGCGATGGAGACGACCGGAACGCCGGCCTGGGAGAACTCGGCGACGATGGCCTTCGACTCACACAGCGGTGGCGGCAGAATCACCCCGGCCACGCTGTTGGACAACTGGCGCGCGGCTGCCCGGCGCGCCTTGGTGTCCAGCCCGTCCCAGGTTGCAATCATCAACTGCGCTGCTGCCCGCGTCGATCCGCGCAGTGCACCGACCAGCAGCTCGCGCAGGTAGCTGGAGCTGGGGTTGGTATAGATCAAGGCAATGCAGGTGTGTTGCGCTGTCGCCAATGCACTGGCGGCAAGGTTGGGCCGGTAGCCCAGCTCGTGCACGCTGCGCATGACCCGGTCCCGATTGCCCTCGCGCACGCTTGCATGGCCGTTGACCACACGCGATACGGTCATTGGCGAGACGCCCGCGTGTGCAGCTACTTCATTGATCGTGATGGCCCCACCTTTCCGACGTACCGCCTTGTTGATCTTCTTCACGCAAATGGTTCCATTTGATTCAATTCCTACGACAGGTGTAACACCTGTTACTTGCGCGGAGCCGCGCGCGGAAGCCCGTTCCAATCCCCTTCTTGCACCCGTCTGCCACCGCTGGACATGAGGCCGGGGGCGCTTTGCTGCGCTGCACGGTGACAAGTAAGAACACCGGTGATTAGTCTGCGCTCCGACGCGATGGTAGCGCTACCACCACGCCACTGCGAGTTGGGTCGCCGGATCGCCTCATGCACTACGCGGTCTACCCGGCACGCTTGGAACAAGTTTCAGACACGGTGTGCCTGGTCGCACCGTGATGTTCGGTTTGGAAGACGGGCCTCGCCCGTGCGTGCCCCTGGGAGGGGGTGGTACATCCATTCGACCGTATGTCAGAGAGAGGACATTCATGAGCACTTGCACTTTTCGTAGTACTCCAGACCCGAGGATCGGTTCATGAGCCGGAAGTTGACGAAGTTCAAATCCAGGGCCATGTTCACCTTCGTCGGGGGTGTTCTGGTCATCAATCCCGCGTTCGGGCAGGAGGCGCCGACGCCGGCACCCGTTGCCCAGCAGGAACAGGCCCAGCAGAAAGCCACGCAGCTGGACGCGGTGCAGGTAACCGGCATCCGCAACAGCCTCAGCCAGGCGATGGACATCAAGCGCGACTCGGCCGGTGTCGTCGATGCGATCAGCGCCGAGGATATCGGCAAGTTCCCCGATACCAACCTTGCCGAATCACTGCAGCGCATCACCGGCATCTCGATTGAACGTCGTGATGGCGAAGGCGCACAGGTCACCGCGCGTGGCTTTGGCCCGCAGTTCAACATGGTCACGCTCAACGGCCGGCAGATGCCGGGCGCCGATGCGTTCGGTGCATCGGGCCAGGTGGCCATCGGCGGCGTCGATGGTGGTACCCGCGCGTTCAACTTTGCCCAGCTGGCCGCCGAGGCCATCAATGGCATCGAGGTTTACAAGACCAGCCAGGCACAGGTTCCCAGTGGCGGCATCGGCGCCACCATCAACATCCTGACCGCGCGTCCGTTCGACCATGAGGGCATCGTCGCCAATGCCGGCGCCAAGATGGTCTCCGACCAGAGCCAGCCGTTCGACAACGACATCACCCCGGAACTGTCCGGTATCTTCAGCTACAGCAACCCGGAAAAGACCTTCGGCGTCAGTCTCAGCGCGAGCCAGCAGAAGCGCAAGGGTGGCTCCGTGCAGGCTACCGAGAACTACTGGAACGTGCAGCCGTGGACCGGCACCATGCCGGGCAACCCGACCGTGGTCAACGCCCCGGCGATCGGCCAGCTGTACGGGCGGCCGAACGATCTGCGCTATGCGTTCTCCGAGTTCGAGCGTGAGCGCGTCAATGGCCAGGCGGTGCTGCAGTTCGCACCGATGGACAGCCTGACCCTGACCCTGGACTACACCTATTCGACCAATGAGATCACCGAGAACCGTGGCGAGCAGGGCATGTGGTTGCAGAACAGCAACTATACGAATGTCGAGTTCGACACCAGTGGCGCAGTCGCCACGCCGGTCTACATCCGCGAGATCGCCGGCACCAAGGACTTCGGTCTTGAGCAGCAGCGCAGCATGCAGAAGTACAAGCTGGGCTCGCTGGGCTTCAACGGCGTATGGGACGTCAGCGACCGGTTCAAGCTGAGCTTCGATGCGCACAACTCGAAGAACGAAAGCCGGCCCAATGATCCGCTCACCGGCGGTGGCTCGATCTTCATGAGCATCGCCGGCACCAACAACTGCACCACCGGCCCGCATTGCGGCGGCTCATGGGTGCAGGAGCTGAATTTCAACAACGGCCTGCCGGTCGGTACGCAGACCTGGTACCCAACCACGGCCGATGCCGCTGCCGGCACCAATGGCGTGGTCAACCCGGGGTTTGTATCCGGTGAAATCGGTTCGCAGGTGCTGCGTGTCAACGCGCAGACCCAGATCAGCGAGATCAAGCAGGCACGGGTGGACGGCGAGTGGAGTTTCGACCAAGGCCGCTTCCAGTTCGGCGTTGACAGCAACAAATCCTCCACCCACCGCATCCAGGCCGCCGAGGCCTATTCCACGCTGGGTGACTGGGGCGTTGCCAATGTCGACCGCGATGTCGCCGGTGGGCTGATGGACCTGCTGCAGCCAGTCAGCATCGTCGGCTTGTTCGACGACTACAACGCCAACAGCTGGTCGGCGTGGCGTGGCAACGCCGGCACGCTCGCACAATGGGCGGCTAATCAGTACGGCGTTGGCCTGGGTGTGAACCCGCAGCGCGCCGCCGACAACCGGGTGGAAGAGAAGACCAAGGCCGCCTATTTCCAGGTTGAACTGGACGGCCAGTTGGGCAGCATGCGTACCAATACCCGCCTGGGCGTGCGCTATGAAACCACCGATGTCGTATCGACCTCGGTCATCGCCATCCCGGAATCGATCGAGTGGCAGTCCAACAACGATTTCCGCGTCGTTCTGTCTGACGAGCAGCAGCCTTTCAGCGAGAAGGCCAAGTACAGCTATATCCTGCCCAACCTCGACTTCAGCATTGATTTCACCGACGAGATCAAGGGCCGCGCTTCATTCGGCAAGAGCATTGCACGTGCACCGTACGGCAATCTCTATGCCGGCCCGGGCGCACAGCAGCCATTCGGCTCGGTGTTGATCGATCCTTCCTCGCGGGCCAGCGGCAACGCGCAGAACCCAAGCCTGAAGCCGTTGGAATCGGACAATCTCGACCTGGGCGTGGAATGGTATTTCGCCGACGCCAGCTATGTGTCGTTGACGTACTGGAACAAGTCGGTCGACAACTTCATCGGCAACACCATCGTGCAGGAGAACCTGTACGGACTGACCGACCCGACCTCCGGACCGGATGCACAGGCGGCGCTGGCCTTCCTCACCAGTGCGGCCTGTACCGCGCAGGTGGGTGCAGCCAATGCGGCGGCGTGCTCGGCCAACGATACCTCGTTGTTCACCGCGCTGGCCCTGCTGCGCAACAACCCGGCCGGGCTTGGCGCCTACAACGGCACCGACGCACAGGTACTTGCCACCGAAGCGGCCTACGACCTGCATGGTCAGGCCAATGACCCGCTGTACCTGTTCAATGTCAATCGCCCGATCAACCAGAACCAGTCCAAGCTGCACGGCTGGGAACTGGGCGGCCAGTACTTCTTCGGCAACACCGGGTTTGGCGTGCTTGCCAACTACACCATCGTGCGTGGCGACGTGGGCTACGACAACGGCGGCGACCCGAGCATCGATCAGTTCTCGCTGACCGGCCTCAGCGATACCGCCAACGCCATGCTGATGTATGAAAAGTATGGCTGGTCGGTGCGCCTGGCCTGGAACTGGCGTGACCAGTACCTGATCCTGGCCAACCAGGGCGCAAGCCGCAATCCCTATTACGTGGAGGAGTACGCGCAGTGGGATCTCAGCGTCAACTACGCCCTCGACGACCATTGGTCGTTCGGCCTGGAAGCGATCAACCTTACCGGTGAGGACGTGCGTTGGCGTTCACGCACCTCGCAGATGATCGTGAAGCTGGCTGACCAGAGCCCGCGCTACATGCTGGGTGTCCGCTACAAGTTCTGAGTTTGGCGACAGACGGCCTCCCCAAGTCGCCATGGTACCGCTGCGCGAGCAGCGGTACTTT
Organism: Stenotrophomonas nitritireducens; assembly: GCF_001700965.1. Taxonomy (NCBI): domain Bacteria; kingdom Pseudomonadati; phylum Pseudomonadota; class Gammaproteobacteria; order Lysobacterales; family Lysobacteraceae; genus Stenotrophomonas; species Stenotrophomonas nitritireducens. Next base: position 126,345 of record NZ_CP016756.1, on the reverse strand, counting down.
TTTCAAGGCACCCTCGTGCAACAGGTGCCCGTACACGGACCGTTCGCCGGCGGTAACATGCCGGCGCATGGCACCCGATTGGAGTGGATACCCGCATGGCCCGCTACGAACTGCTCAACAACATCGCCCACCGTGACCTGCGGGTAGCCACCGGCTTTGGTGCCGAGTTCGGCGATGCGGTCGGCATGGTGCCGGCGTATCCCAGTGAATTCGCCGAGCTGCAGCGCGAATATCCGATCTTCCTGCGCAGGGAGGGCGCAACCGCGGCGTGGCAATCGGTGGTTCTGCTGGGCTTCGAGCAACACGAAAACCTGTTCCTGCAGGATGGCCGCTGGAACGCCTCATATCTGCCGGGAGCGGCCGCAAAGGGCCCGTTCCTGATCGGCTTCCAGGAGCACCAGATCGACGGCGTGCTCACCCAGGAAGCGGTGATGCATGTGGACCTCGACCATCCGCGCGTGAACACGGCGGCCGGCGAGCAGGTGTTCCTGCCGCAAGGTGGCAATACCCCTTATCTCGACCACATCGCAGGTGTGCTGCGTGGCATCCACGACGGCAGTGCCTTTGGTGCAGAAATGTTTGCAATGCTTGATGCGAAGGGCCTGATACAGCCGATCAAACTTGATGTGCAGATCGAACCGCAGCATCGGGTGAGCGTCAATGGTCTGCACGGCATCGATCGCGAGCGCCTGGCCATGCTGGAGGCAGCCGACCTGCTGGAACTCAACCGCGCCGGCTATCTGGAAGGCGCTTACCTGATGCTGGCTTCGCTGCACAACATGCGCCGCCTGATCGCCGAGAAACAGCGGAGGCTGCGCCTGCAGGATGCCGCCCTGTCGACCGCCAGGAACTGACCGTGCTGGATGGCATGCCGATGCGAACGCTGGACGGCCTCGATCCCGATGCGCTACCAATGCAGGCGCTGTTGGACGAGGGGCAGCCGACGGTGCTCAAGGGAATCGCGCGCGACTGGGGCTTGGTCCAGGCAGGGCTGGAGTCCACCCAACACGCGCTTGCCTACCTGCGCCGCTTCGATGCCGGCGTACAGGTGCCGTACTCCTACGGCGCCCCTGAAATTGCAGGGCGCCCGTTCTACAACGCCGACTTCACCCAGTTGAACTTCGAGGTCCGGCGCGGCGTGCTGACCCAGGTGCTGGATGAAATTTCGGAGAACCTGGATGTTGCGCAGCCGCCGACCTATTACGTCGCCTCGCTGCTGATCGAGCGGGCGCTGCCCGGTTTCGCGCAGGCCAATGATGCCGGCCTGGCCGGGCAGGGCATCAACGCCTCGGCCAGCATCTGGATCGGCAATCGGGTGACTGCTTCCTGTCATTACGACATTCCCGACAACCTGGCCTGCTGTGCGGTAGGGCGTCGCCAGTTCACCCTTTTCCCGCCCGAGCAGATCGACAATCTCTATCCCGGCCCGCTTGCCCCCACTCCGGGTGGACAGGTGGTCAGCGTGGTCGATTTCGACAACCCGGATTTCGAACGTTACCCGCGGTTCCGCCACGCCTTGGCCGCAGCCCACACTGCGGTGCTTGAACCCGGCGATGCCATCTTCATTCCCGGCCTGTGGTGGCACCATGTGCGCAGCCTGGCACCGTTCAACGTGCTGGTGAATTACTGGTGGCGCGGTACGCCGGCCTTTCTGCCCTCACCGCTGACGGCGTTGCAGCATGCGATGTGGGCCCTGCGCGACCTGCCCGAGCGGGAGAAGCAGGCCTGGGCGAAGATGTTCGAGTACTACGTGTTCGGTCCTGGCGAGCGGGCAGGGCAGCACCTGCCCGAAGCTGCCCGTGGCGACCTGGCACCGTTTGACGAAACACAGGCGCGGCGCATGCGCGCCATGCTGCTGGGCCAACTCAACCGCTGACGGGAGCAAGCACTTTGGACGCTGCAAAGACACACGATGGTGCCCGGGTCCGCAAGGTCGTCATCGCCGGCGGCGGCACTGCAGGCTGGTTGGCTGGCTGTGCGCTGGCCCACCAGTTCCGCGATCAGCTGGAGATAACCCTGGTCGAGTCCGAACAGATCGGTACCGTGGGCGTGGGCGAATCGACCGTGCCGCCGATCCGTACCTTCCACCGCTTCCTGCAGATCGACGAACAGGAGTTCCTGCGCGCGGTCGCCGGCACCTTCAAGCTCTCCATCTCGTTCGAGAACTGGCGCCGCCCCGGCGAACGCTTCTTCCATCCGTTCGGCACCATCGGCAAGGGTACCTGGGCAACCCCGTTCCACCATTTCTGGCTGGACAGCCTGCGTCGTGGCATGCCATCGGACCTGGGTGACTTCTGTCTGGAAAGCGTCGCTTCACGCGGTGACCAGTTTTCCCTGCAGACCCAACCCGAGGCCAGCTACGCCTACCATTTCGATGCCGGGCTCTACGCAAAATTCCTGCGCCGCAAAGCCGAGGGCCACGGCCTGCGGCGGGTGGAAGGGAAGATCCGCGAGGTCAGGCAGCATGTGCATGATGGCTCGGTTCAAGCCTTGGTGCTGGAAGACGGGCAGGTCATCGACGGCGATCTGTTCATCGATTGCACCGGCTTCCGTGGCTTGTTGACCGAGCAGACCCTGCATACCGGTTATGAGGACTGGAACGAATGGCTGCCCAGTGACCGCGCTGTCGCCGTGCAGACCGAAGCAGTCGGGCCGCCGGTGCCGTATACGCGCGCCATCGCGCACGAAGCCGGCTGGCGTTGGCATATCGCCCTGCAGCACCGGGTTGGGTGTGGGCTGGTGTTCTCCGGCAAGCACATGTCCGATGACGAGGCGCATGCCAAGCTGCTGCGCGATGTGGGCGCACCACCGCTGCGCGATCCGTGGCTGGTGCCGTTCCGCAGCGGGCGCCGGCTCAAGGCATGGAACAAGAACGTGGTGGCGCTGGGTCTTGCCAGCGGCTTCATCGAGCCATTGGAGTCGACCAGCATCCACCTGACCATCAGTGCGGTGGTGCGGCTTATCCAGCTGTTTCCCTTCGACGGCATGAGCGCGTCGTTGGTGGACCTGTACAACGATGTCAGCCGCCAGGAAATGGAGCACGTGCGTGACTTCATCATCCTGCATTACCACGCCACCCAGCGCGACGAGCCGATGTGGAAAGCCTGCCGCGAGATGACGCTGCCGGAGTCGTTGCAGCTGCGGCTGCGCGCCTGGCGTGAGCGCGCGCATGCCTGGCAGGACCCCGGTGAATTGTTCCGGGTGGATTCCTGGACCAGCGTGCTGATGGGGCAGGGCATCCAGCCGGGAAGTCCGCACCCGTTGGCGCGCGCCTTGGGTGATGCCGACATGCGCACGCTGTTGAACACGATCCGGCAACCGGTGCAGCACGCCGCTGCGCAGATGCCGTCGCAGGCCGCGTTCATCGAGCAGTACTGCAAGGCCGCGCCGGATGTATGGCCACAATCGGTGGCCTTGGCGTAACGCTGCCAACCTTGCAGTAAACAGTGGGTAGTTGTGGGTGTTTTGGTTTTGCGTTGCAGCACGCTTTTTTTGTTGGGTCTGGTTACAGTGCGACAACACGGCGAGCAGCAACGGCGACGTGGAAAAAGGGAGCGGTAATAGACCTCCCTTTTTTTACCAAATGAAATGGTAGCGCTAACTTTAAACAAGTCGGGGACGGTTTCGATGGATCTGGTTGCCGGAATTGATGCGGGTACGCAAAGTCTGAAGGTGGTGGTCTACGACCCTGCCGGGCGCATCATTGTTGCCAGTACCAGCACCGCGCTGGAGATGAGCAGCGCTGCCGACGGCAGCCGCGAACAGCTGCCCGGCGACTGGGTGGCAGCGTTGCATGAATGCTTCCGCGCGCTTGAGCCATCGGTGCGTGCGCGCATCGGAGCGATGGCGGTATCGGGGCAGCAGCATGGCTTCGTGCCGGTGGATGCAGCAGGTGACGTGCTTGCACCGGCAAAATTGTGGTGCGACACCAGCACCTCGGCGGAATGCACGCAGATCATGGACGCAGTAGGCGGCGTGGCGCGCACCATCGCCTTGGCCGGCAATCCGGTGCTCACCGGTTATACCGCCTCCAAGCTGCCGTGGACCAAAACGCATCGGCCCGAGGCGTACGCGCAATTGGCCACCATCCTGTTGCCGCACGACTACCTGAACTTCGTGCTGACCGGCCAGCGCTTCTGCGAATACGGCGACGCGTCGGGCACCGGCTGGCTGGATGTGCGCACCCGCACCTGGTCTGCGGAACTGCTGCAGGCCACCGATCCGCAGCGCGATCTGGCAGCCTGCCTGCCGCGGATTGCCGCGCCGGAGGAGCTGTTCGATATCGATCCGGCCACCGCAACGGCGCTGGGCCTGCCGGCAACGGTGAAGGTGGCTGTGGGCGGCGGCGACAACATGATGGCGGCGATCGGCACTGGTTGCGTGCAACAGGGCCGGCTGGCCATGAGCCTGGGCACATCGGGCACGCTGTTCGCCTATTCGGACACGCCGGTGGTTGACCCTGACGGTGCATGGGCCGCGTTCTGCTCGTCCACCGGTGGTTGGCTGCCCCTGATCTGCACAATGAACTGCACCGTGGCAACCGAACAGGTGGCCGCGGCATTCGGCTTCAGCACGCGCGATGGCGATGCCCATCTGCGCAGCACCGCGCCCGGTGCCGATGGCCTGGTGATGCTGCCATTCCTCAACGGCGAGCGCACGCCCAACCTGCCATTCGGCAAGGGCGTACTGGCCGGACTGGACACCACCAACATGACCCCCGCGCACATCTACCGCGCGGCCATGGAAGGTGCCACCTACAGCCTGAAATACGGCTATGACGCCTTTGTCCGCGCCGGCATGCGGTTCGAGCGCATCGTGCTGACCGGCGGCGGCAGCAACAGCGGCGCATGGCGACAGCTGGTGGCCGATGTATTCGGCCTGCCGGTCGACGTGCCAACGCAGTCCGAAGGCGCCGCCTTCGGCGCCGCACTGCAGGCGCTGTGGGCGCTGGGTCTTTCGCGCGGTGACAGCGCCTCCATCGCCGAGATCGCAAACCGCCATGTCGCGGTTGATCCGGTGCTGTCGGCACTGCCTGATCCGGCCCGCACCCAGGCCTATGCCACGGCCTATGCAGGTTTTCTGCGACACCTCGACGCCATCACGCCGCTGCAGCGCGGCTGATGTCCCTCTCCGCGACACCTCGCACAACCACAGGAACACGCAGCATGAGCACGCAGCCCTTCATCGGCGCCAAGGAATACTTCCCCGGCATCGGCCGCATCCCGTTCGAGGGCCGCGGTTCGGACAACCCGCTCGCGTTCAAGGTCTATGACGCGAACAAGATCATCGGTGGCAAGACCATGCAGGAACACCTGCGCTTCGCGGTCTGTTACTGGCACACCTTCTGCAACGCCGGCCACGATCCGTTCGGGCCGGGCACGCGTCATTTCCCGTGGGAAGCCGGTTCGCCGATGGCCACCGCCGAAGCCAAGGTGGATGCGGCATTCGAGTTCTTCACCAAGCTGGGCGTGCCGTACTGGTGCTTCCACGATATCGATCTGGCACCGGACGCCGATGACATCGGCCAGTACGAGAAGAACCTCAAGCACATGGTTGGCCTGGCCAAGGCGCGCCAGGACGCCACCGGCATGAAGCTGCTGTGGGGCACGGCCAACCTGTTCTCGCATCCGCGTTACATGAATGGTGCTTCCACCAATCCCGATTTCGCGGTGGTGGCGCGTGCGGCGGTGCAGGTGAAGGCTGCGCTGGAAGCCACGGTCGAGCTGGGCGGTGAGCACTATGTGTTCTGGGGCGGCCGCGAAGGTTATGCCTCGTTGGTGAATACCCAGATGAAGCGCGAGGTGGACCACTTCGCCCGCTTCCTGACGATGGCCCGCGACTACGGCCGCAGCATCGGCCTGAAGGGCAACTTCCTGATCGAGCCCAAGCCGATGGAGCCGATGAAGCACCAGTACGATTTCGACAGCGCGACCGTTGCCGGCTTCCTCAAGCAACACGGCCTGGAAAAGGACTTCAAGCTCAATATCGAGGCCAACCACGCCACGCTGTCCGGGCATACGTTTGAACACGATCTGCAGGTTGCGGCCGATCGCGGCCTGCTCGGCAGCATCGACGCCAACCGCGGCAACGCGCAGAACGGCTGGGACACCGACCAGTTCCCGACCGACCTGTATGACACCGTCGGCGCGATGCTGGTGGTGCTGCGCCAGGGCGGGCTGGAAGGCGGCTTGAACTTCGACGCCAAGGTACGCCGCGAGTCCACCGACATGGAGGACTTGTTCATTGCTCACGTCGGCGGTATGGATGCCTTTGCACGCGGTCTGGAAGTGGCGCACGCGCTGTTGACCGAATCGCCGCTGGAGCAGTGGCGCCAGCAGCGCTACGCCAGCTTCGACAGTGGCGCCGGGCGCGAGTTCGAGAACGGTGCACTGAGCCTGGCCGACCTGGTCAACCTGGCCGGCAAGGCCGGTGAGCCGGCGCAGATCAGCGGCAAGCAGGAAAAGTACGAGAATCTGCTCAACCAGTACCTGCTGCGCTGAGCGCAGCAGGATCGCAACGACATTGCAGGCACGGGGAGGGGACGGTAATGAACCAGGCAACGACCGGGGGTGAGAACACCCGGCTGATCGTACTGATCAGCGTAGTAGCGACGATTGGCGGATTCCTGTTCGGATTCGACAGCGGGGTCATCAATGGCACACAGGATGGCCTGCACCAGGCGTTCAAGTCCGGCGAGTGGATGCAGGGCTTCGAGATCGCTTCGATGCTGCTCGGCTGCGCGGTGGGTGCGTTCAGCGCCGGCCGGCTGTCCGATAATCTGGGCCGGCGCAATGTGCTGATCATCTCGGCGGTCATGTTCCTGCTGTCGGCAATTGGTGCCGGCGCGGCCGCGTCGTCGGCCTGGTTCATCGTTGCGCGGGTGGTGGGCGGTTTTGCGGTCGGCGCGGCCAGCGTCATTTCGCCGGCCTATATCGCCGAGGTCGCACCCGCGCGCTACCGTGGCCGGCTCGCCACGGTCCAGCAGATCGCCATCATCAGCGGGCTCACCGCCGCGTTCCTGTCCAATTACCTGCTGGCCGCCAAGGCCGGCGCCTCCACCGAGGCCTTGTGGGGCGGTCACGCCGCGTGGCGCTGGATGTTCTGGATGCAGGCGGTGCCATCGCTGCTGTTCCTGCTGCTGTTGCTGACCATCCCGGAAAGCCCGCGCTACCTGGTGGTCAAGCGCCGCAAGGAAGATGCGCTGCGCGTGCTTACCCGGCTGTTCGGTGCCACCGGTGCGCAGGCCAAGCTGGAGGAAATCGACGCATCGCTCTCTACCGATCACCACCGTCCGCAGCTCTCCGACCTGAAGAACAAGGCTACCGGAAAGATCCGCCCGATCGTTTGGGTCGGCATCGGCCTGGCCACCTTCCAGCAGCTGGTCGGCATAAATGTGGTGTTCTATTACGGGGCCGTGTTGTGGCAGGCGGTCGGCTTCTCGGAGAACGACGCACTGCTGATCAACGTCCTGTCCGGTGCGCTCAGCATCGGTGCCTGCATCGTCACCGTGCTGCTGATTGACCGCATCGGCCGCAAGCCGCTGCTGTGGGTGGGCTCGGCCGGCATGGCGGCTTCTTTGGCGCTGGTGGTGATCGCATTTGCGAGCGGCTCGCTGGTCGACGGCCATCTGCAATTGCCCGGCCGCATGGGCACGCTGGCGCTGGTGGCCGCCAATGCCTACGTGGTGTTCTTCAACCTGTCTTGGGGCCCGGTGATGTGGGTGATGCTGGGCGAGATGTTCCCCAACCAGATCCGTGGTTCGGCACTGGCCGTGGCCGGTGCGGCGCAATGGACATCTAACTTTGCCGTGACGGTGACATTCCCGATCCTGCTGGCGGCAACCGGGTTGGCGGCGACCTACAGCATCTACCTGGTGGCGGCCGTCATTTCGGTGTTCTTCGTACTCAAGTACGTGCACGAAACCAAGGGCAAGGAACTGGAGCAGATGGAGGGATGAGCGCCATGACAAACCACGATTCCACCCGTGCCCGTACCGGCGTACTGCTCGCCGCGATGCTGCTGGCCCTGGTTGCCTGCAAGGGCGAGGACGCGCCCGCTGCCTCCGCTGCTGCCCCCGCCTCCGCTGATGCCAATCCCTGGCCACAGGTTGCGTGGCCGCTGGCCGAAGATGCAGCGCTTGAAAAACGCATCAGCGATCTGATGGCCACCATGACGGTCGAGGAAAAGGTTGGCCAGCTGGTACAGGGCGACATTGGCAGCCTGACCCCGGACGACGTGCGCAAATACCGGCTTGGTTCGATCCTGGCCGGGGGCAACTCCGACCCCGGTGGTCGCTACGATGCCTCGCCTGCGGAATGGTTGGCACTGGCCGACGCGTTCTATGAGGCGTCGATGGATACCTCACAGGGTGGCAAGGCGATCCCGGTGGTGTTCGGCATCGACGCTGTGCACGGGCAGAGCAACATCGTCGGGGCCACCCTGTTCCCGCACAACATCGGCTTGGGCGCGGCACGCAACCCGCAGCTGCTGCACCGCATTGGTGAAATCACCGCGCTGGAAACCCGCGCTACTGGCATGGAATGGACGTTCGCGCCCACTGTGGCGGTGCCGCAGGACGACCGCTGGGGCCGCACCTACGAGGGCTATTCCGAATCACCGGACGTGGTTGCCAGCTATGCCGGTGCGATGGTGGAAGGCCTGCAGGGAAAAGTGGGGACGCCGGACTTCCTCGACGGCCGCCACGTCATCGCCTCGGTAAAACACTTCCTGGGTGATGGCGGCACCACCGATGGCAAGGACCAGGGCGATACCCGGATCAGCGAGGCCGAACTGGTGCGCATCCATGCCGCCGGTTATCCGCCTGCGATCGCTGCTGGTGCGCAGACCGCGATGGCCTCGTTCAACAGCGTCAACGGCGAGAAGATGCACGGCAACAAGCCGTACCTGACCGATGTGCTGAAGGGCCGCATGCACTTTGGCGGCTTTGTGGTTGGCGACTGGAACGGCCACGGCCAAGTCAAGGGCTGCACCACCACCGATTGCCCGGCCACCATCAACGCCGGCCTGGACATGGCCATGGCTTCGGACAGCTGGAAGGGCTTCTACGAGACCACGCTGGCTGCAGCCAAGGCCGGCACGATCCCGCAGGAGCGGCTGGACGACGCCGTGCGCCGCATCCTGCGGGTGAAAATGCGGCTAGGCCTGTTTGAAGCAGGCAAGCCATCGTCGCGTGCGGTCGGCGGCCAGTTCGCGCTGATCGGTGCGCCGGAACACCGCGCGGTTGCGCGGCAGGCCGTGCGCGAATCGCTGGTGCTGCTGAAGAACCAGGGCGGGGTGCTGCCACTGTCGCCGAAGCAACGCATCCTGGTGGCCGGCGACGGCGCCAACGATGTCGGCAAGCAGGCCGGCGGTTGGACGCTCAACTGGCAGGGTACCGGCACCACCCGCAAGGATTTCCCGAATGCGGACAGCATCTACGAAGGCATCGCGCAGCAGGCCAAGGCGGCCGGTGGTGATGCGGTGCTTGCCGTCGACGGCAAGTACACGCAGAAGCCCGATGTCGCGGTGGTGGTGTTCGGTGAGAATCCTTACGCCGAGTTCCAGGGTGATCTGCCGACCCTGGCGTACAAGCCGGGAGATGAAACCGACCTAGCGTTGATCAAGCGCATCAAGGCCGAAGGCATTCCGGTGGTGGCGGTGTTCCTGAGCGGGCGCCCGTTGTGGGTGAACCGCGAGATCAACGCAGCTGACGCGTTCGTGGCGGCGTGGTTGCCGGGTTCAGAAGGCGCCGGTATCGCCGATGTGTTGCTGCGCAAGCCTGACGGCAGCGTGCAGCATGACTTCAAGGGCAAGCTCAGCTTCAGCTGGCCGCGTACCGCCACGCAATACGCCAACAACGTGGGCCAGAAGGATTACGACCCGCTGTTCGCATTCGGTTTCGGTTTGACCTATGCCGACAACGGCGACCTGGCCGCGCTGCCCGAGGTGTCCGGTGTCACCGGGGAGGAAGGCGCGGCAGGCGTGTTCTTCGCCCGCGGCGACACCGGCTCCGGCATCGCGCTGCGGATGGAAGACAAGAGCGGGCAGGGCGTGACCGTCACCAAGGTGCCCGAAGCGCTGGACGGCGATCTGCTCAGGATCACCGGGGTAGATCACCTGGCACAGGAAGACGGTCGCCGCCTTGCGTGGTCCGGCAAGGGCGAGGCAATCGTTGCCTTGCAGTCCCACACCGCGCTGGACCTGCAACGAGAGAGCAACGGCGACCTGATGCTGTTGACCACGCTGCGTGTTGATGCGGCGCCGCGTGGTGATGCATGGCTGTCGGTCGGCTGCGGCGCGGGATGCACGGCACGTGTCGCGATCGCGCCGACTTTGGCGAAGCTGCCGGTGGGCCAGTGGACGCGTGTCGGCGTACCGCTGAAGTGCCTGGCGGCTGCCGGGGCGGATGTCGGCAAGCTGGACCGGCCCTGGTCGCTGGGCAGCGCCGGCGCAATGACGGTGTCGGTGTCCCGCGTTGCGCTGGGCGCATTGAACGAAGCGGAGACCACGGTCGCATGCGGCGCGTGACCACCGCCGCCCTGCTGACGAGAGTGGCGGCTAACGTCACCCTCGTTGCGCTCATCAGCGCGGGCGGCACAACAGTGGCGCGGGCATGCTGATGCGCCGCGCGTTAACGCCGCTTGGGCGGCGCCGCAACCGAGTCGCGCGCCACCAGACGATGCGGCACCACGTGGTCCATCAATACCGGCGCGCTGTCGGCCTTGCGGCGGATGCTGCGCAGCAGGATGTCGATGGCGGCGTTCGCCATCGAGGCGATGGGCTGGTGGATGGTGGTGAGTTCCGGCCACACGGTGGTTGCGGCCGAGCTGTCATCGAAGCCGACCACCGACAGGTCGCGGGGAACATCCAGGCCACGTCGATGGGCTACCGAGATGGCTGCTGCGCCCATGTCGTCGTTGCTGGCGATGATGGCGGTTGGCGGCCGCCGGTGCGACAGCAGCTTCTCAGCCGCAGCCAGCCCCGAGCGGTAGGTGTAGTCGCCGCGCTGGACCAGCCCGGCATCCACTTCCAGCCCGGCCTCGTGCAGCGCGGTGATGAAGCCGTCGTAGCGCCGCGCGCTTGCGCTGAGATCCTTGCGCCCACGGATGAAGCCGATGCGGCTGTGGCCCTGCTGGATCAGGTACTCGGCCATTTCCTTGCCGGCATGGAAATCATCGATGCGCACGCAGGAAATTTCGTCGCTCAGATGCCCCGATGCGATCGCCACCACCGGAATGCCAGCCTTGACCAGCTCGGTCACCGCGGCCTGCGACTCGCACAGCGGCGGCGGCAGGATGACGCCATCCACGCGGCCGGCCAGCGCACGCGCGGCGTTGCGTTCGGCCTCGGTATCCAACTCATCCCAGTAATCGACAACCAGCTGGATCGCGGAACTGGACGCGACCCGCAGCAGCCCGACCAGCAGTTCGCGCAGGTAGGCGCCGCTGGGATTGGTGTAGATCAGCGCAATGCGCGTGTGCTGCGCGGCGGCCAGCGTGCTTGCGGCCAGGTTGGGCGTATAGCCGAGCTCGCGCACCGCCTGCATGACGCGCTCGCGGGTGAGGTCACGGACCTTGCCCTGGTTGATCACCCGCGACACGGTCATCGGCGACACCCCGGCAAGGGCCGCCACCTCGTCGATCGTCACGCCAGCGGTCTTGCGGCGGACCGATTTCTTCGGCTTGTCCAATACGCGTTCCCTTCTTCCTGTGTGGCGCTGCCGCGCGGCTACGTGGGGGCATGATGGACCGTCCCGGGCCCGGCCATAGCTTACAAAGTCGAATGTTAACCCCGTCGATCCAAGCCGGCGGGCGCAGCCGTTGGCTGCTGGGCGTGGCCTTGGCATTGCTGACCTGCATCGGCAGCGCGCAGGCCGAAGATGGCTACGCGCTGTGGTTGCGCTATGCTCCGGTCGCCCCCGCGCTTGCGGCGGACTACCGTCTGCGCTTGGGCGAAGTGGTGGCCCCAGACCATACGCCTGCGCAGCGTGCAGCGCGGGCGGAGTTGCAGCGTGGCCTGCCGGGCCTATTGGGCCGCGCCCCACAGATGCGGACCACGGCTGTGGGTGACCACGTATTGGTTCTGGGTACACCGCAGTCGTCGCCATTGGTGGCGCCCTTCAGCCAGGATGTTGCCGCCCTGGGCGACGACGGCTACCTGCTCAGGCAGGTGCAGATGGACGGTCGTGCGCTGCTGCTGGTAGCTGCCCGCAACGACATCGGCGTGCTGTACGGCGTGTTCCATCTGCTCCGGCTGCTGCAGACCGGCACGCCACTGCAAGGTCTGGACGTGCGTGAGTCACCGCGGGTCAAGCTGCGGCTGCTCGACCACTGGGACAACCTCGACCGTTATGTCGAGCGGGGCTATGCCGGCAGCTCGTTGTGGGATTGGCAGACCCTGCCGCAATGGCGCGACCCGCGCTATACCGACTACGCGCGCGCAAATGCGTCGCTGGGCATCAACGGCACCGTGCTGAACAACGTCAACGCCAGTGCCTTGAGCCTGACACCGGCATACCTGGTCAAAGCAGCGGCGCTGGCGGACATGTTCCGTCCCTACGGCATCCGCGTGTACCTGAGCGCGCGTTTCAGCGCACCTATCGAACTGGGTGGGCTGAAAACCGCTGATCCGCTGGATGCTGACGTGCAGCGCTGGTGGCAGCACAAGGTCAACGAGATCTACGCGCTCATTCCGGATTTCGGCGGCTTCCTGGTCAAGGCCAATTCGGAGGGGCAGCCTGGCCCGCAGGATTACGGCCGCTCGCATGCGGACGGTGCCAACATGCTCGGTGATGCGCTGGCCCCGCACGGTGGTGTGGTGATGTGGCGCGCGTTCGTCTACGCGCACGATGTGCCCGAGGACCGCGCCAAGCAGGCCTACAGCGAGTTTGCCGGGCTGGACGGCGCGTTCCGTTCCAACGTGATCGTGCAGGTGAAGAACGGCCCCATCGATTTCCAGCCGCGTGAGCCGTTCCATCCGCTGTTTGGTGCCATGCCGCGCACGCCGCTGATGATGGAGTTCCAGATCACCAAGGAGTACCTCGGCTTCGCGACGCACCTGGTGTATCTGGGGCCGCTGTACGAAGAAGTGTTGAAGGCCGATACCCATGCAGGCGGCGACGCCACGGTGGCGCGGGTGGTCGACGGTTCATTGAATGGCCACACGCTGACCGGCATGGCCGGCGTGGCCAACATCGGCACCGATCGCAGCTGGAGTGGCTCGCATTTCGACCAGGCCAACTGGTACGCCTTCGGGCGTTTGGCGTGGAACCCGCAGCAGTCGGCGCGCGCCATCGCCACGGAATGGGCAGGCATGACCTTCTCGCCGGATGTTGCCGTGACAGGGCCGATCGTCACGATGATGATGGCCTCACGCGAGGCCGCGGTGGACTACATGACCCCGCTGGGCCTGCACCACCTGATGGCGCGTGGACACCACTATGGCCCGGGGCCGTGGGTGGATGGCGGGCCGCGCGCGGACTGGACGTCGGTGTACTACCACCGCGCCGATCGCAATGGCATCGGATTCGACCGCAGCATCCATGGCAGCAACGCGGTGTCGCAGTACGCACCTGAAGTGGCGGCGCTGTATGGAGACCTTGAGCGGGTACCGGAGTCGCTGTTGTTGTGGTTCCACCACGTGCCGTGGGATCACCGCATGCGCTCCAGCCGCCCGTTGTGGGACGAACTGGTGGGCCACTATTCGCAGGGCGTGCGCCAGGTGCAGGCCATGCAGGACACCTGGGCAAGCCTGCAGGGCAGGGTGGATGCCCCGCGTCACGAACAGGTTGCCGCGTTCCTGCGCATCCAGCGCGACGAGGCGCAGTGGTGGCGCGATGCCAGCGTGGCGTATTTCCAGTCGGTGAGCGGCAGGCCGTTGCCAGCCGGTGAAGCCGCGCCGCCGCATCCTTTGGCCTATTACCAGGCCCTGCAGTTTCCTTTCGCACCGGGAGATGGGCGATGAGCCTGCGCACCTTGGTTGGCAAGATCGCAGCGATGGCCGTGGCGTGCTGCGCCGTTACCGCGCAGGCGCAGCAGGCCGGGACGACGTTGCTGCATCCGTTGTTCCAGGACCACGCGGTGCTGCAACGCGATCGGCCGATAGCGTTGTGGGGCCACGCCGCGCCGGGTGCGAGCGTGGCGGTGGCGTTCGCGCGGCAGACCGTCAGCGTGCGCGCGGATGCGGACGGCCTTTGGAAGGCGACGCTGCAGCCGATGGCGGTTGGCGGCCCGTATGAGCTGGTTGTCAAGGCGGGGCAGATCAGCCAGACCGTGCGTGACCTGCAGATGGGCGATGTCTGGCTGTGCTCCGGACAATCCAACATGGAGCTGCCGGTATGGCGCGCGCTCAACGCCAGCAGCGAGATTGAAGCAGCCACGCAGCCGAAGATCCGCTTGTTCACCGTTCCGCAGACGGCGGCCGTCACCGCGCAGGCGGCATTCGGCGGCGCGACCGGGTGGAAAACCGCGACACCGGCGAGCGTGCGCGAGTTCTCCGCTGCCTGCTTCTATTTTGCCCGCGAGCTACAGAAGACGGTCGATGTGCCGATGGGGCTCATCCAGGCGGCATGGGGCGGTTCGCGGATCGAAGCGTGGACCAGCGCCGACGCGCTGCGCGCGCAGGGCGGCATGGACGAGGCGCTTGATGTGCTTGCGCTTTATGCCGGCGACGCGGCGGCGGCACGGGCGCGATGGGGTCAGCATTGGCAGCAGTGGTGGGCCAACCGCGCAGGCGCGGTGCCGGGTGATGCACCCTGGCAGCGCGGTGTCGGCGGCAGCGGTTGGCAACAGGCGCCGGACACGCTGGGTGCGTGGGAGCGCTGGGGCGTACCTGCGCTGTCCGATTACAACGGCATGGTCTGGTACCGCACGCAGGTCAACCTGAGTGCCGCACAGGCGGCGCGCGCGGCCACGCTGGAACTGGCACCTGCCGATGAGATGGACATGACCTGGGTGAACGGCGTGGCCGTGGGCAGCCAATACGGTGCGGGTGAAGCGCGGCGGTATGTAGTGCCAGCGGGGCTGTTGAAAGCCGGCACCAACACGGTGGTGATCAACGTACTGGATACCTATGGCGAGGGCGGGCTGGCCGGGCCTGCCAGCGCCCATGCACTGCGCTTCGACGACGGTACGCGTGCCGTACTTGCCTCGCCATGGCAGTACCGCATGGCGCCCGGCGTGCAGGCGCCGCCGCTCGCGCCCTGGCATGCGGCGACCGGGTTGGCGACCTTGTACAACGGCATGATCGCACCGCTCGGCAACTATGGCCTGCGCGGCATGCTGTGGTATCAGGGCGAATCAAACACCGGCGACGGAGCTGGCTACGCTACGCGGTTGCGGGCATTGCGCGATGACTGGCGCGGGCAGTTCGGGTCAGGCATGCCGCTGCTGGTGGTGCAGTTGGCAGGCTACGGCTTGCCGCCGACGGCGCCGGTGGAAAGTGGCTGGGCACAGGTGCGCGAAGCACAGCGCCGCGTCGCCGCAGAGGACCCGGCCACAGGGTTGGCACTGGCCATCGACATTGGCGATGCCTACGACATCCATCCGCCGAACAAGCAGGAACTGGGCCGCCGCCTGGCACGGGCTGCGCGTCATGTGATCTACGGCGAACGCGCGCTTGCACCGGCCGGACCGGTCGCGGTCAAGGCAACGCGCCAGGCCGACAGCGTAAGGATCGCCTTCAAGGACGTCACCGGCCGTCTGGCAACAACCGGCGCAAACGGGCCCATCGGTTTCGAACTCTGCAATGCCGATGCACGCCACTGTGACTACGCCGATGCTGGCCTGGATGGTGATCAGGTCGTCCTGCGCAGCCCAGCGGCCAAGGCCGGTGCACATATTCGCTACTGCTGGGCGGACGGCCCGGTGTGCACGCTGCGCGACAGCAGCGGCGCGCCGGCGGGGCCGTTCGAGCTTCCTCTCACCGATGCCGAGGTACCACGATGAGTCTGTTTTCCCCGCGGTTGTACGCTGCCGCCCGCCGCAGCGTGGCGCGTGCGCCGCGACACATCTCCCTGCGCACGCTGCTTGCTTCGGCGTTGCTGTTGCTGGCCAGCGCCGCGCAGTCGCAGGTGACGACGGCCGCGCCGCCGGTGTACTTCGACTGGTTCGAGTACAGCGGTAACGATGCGGCCTTCGCAAGCCCGTTGCCGGCCGGCCATTACCGCAACCCGGTGCTGGCCGGCTTTCATGCGGACCCGAGCATCGTCTCCGCCAACGGCAAGTTCTATCTGGTCAATTCCAGCTTCACTTACTTTCCCGGTATCCCGGTATTTGAAAGCGCTGACCTGGTGCATTGGAAGCAGATCGGCAACGTCATCGATCGCCCGACACAACTGGATTTTGATGGCCTGAGCGTCTCGCGCGGCATCTTCGCCCCGACCATCGAATACCACGACGGCACGTTCTACGTGGTCACCACCGCGACCGACAGCGGCGGCAATTTCATTGCCACCGCGCGCGACCCAGCCGGGCCGTGGTCCGATCTGTACTGGTTGCCGGGCATCGGCGGTATCGATCCGTCGCTGTTCTTCGATGAAGGTGGCAACGTCTACCTGATCAACAACGACGAGCCGGAAGGTCCGGCGCGTTACGATGGCCACCGCGCCATCTGGATGCAGCAGATTGATCTTGCAGCGTTCAAGCCGGTGGGTCCGCGCAAGGTCCTGATCGATGGCGGCGTGGAGCCGGCAAAGAACCCGATCTGGATCGAAGGGCCGCATATCTACAAGCGCGATGGCTGGTACTACCTGTCCGACGCCGAGGGTGGTACCGGGCCGCAGCACTCGCAGGTGGTGCTGCGCAGCCGCGATGTGTGGGGCCCGTACGCTCCCTATGCAGGCAATCCGATCCTCACCCAGCGTGACCTGCCCGATGACCGGCCGCTGCCGATCACCAATGCCGGCCATGCAGATCTGGTTGAAGGTCCGGATGGCTCGTGGTGGGCGGTGTTTCTTGCCAGCCGCAACTATCAGACGCGGCATTACAACACCGGCCGTGAGACCTATCTGCTGCCGGTGCAGTGGCGCGATGGCTGGCCGGAAATTTTGCCTGCCGGGCAGACCATCCCGTATGCAGTGAAGGCCCCTTCGTGGATGCAGGGCGGCGCTACGCAGGCGCCGTCAACCGGAAATTTCGTCGACCGCGACACGTTTGATGGACCCACACTCGGCGCCGGATGGCTGCGGGTGCGCGTCCCCAAGCAGGCCTGGGCCGATCTTGCCGAACGGCCCGGCGCGTTGGCGCTGCATCCGCTGGCTGAGAACCTGGACACGCTGCGCAACCCGGCCTTCCTCGGGCGCCGTCTGCAGCACCTGCGCTTCGAGGCCAGCACCGAGATGTCACGTCCTGCGGCGGGCGTGGCGGCAGGTTTGGCTGCCTTCCAGAGCGAGGCCTACTGGTATTTCCTGGGGGTGCGCAACCTCGGCGGCGACCGCATTGCGGTGTTTCTCGAAGGCCGCGACGGCAGCGGCGTGAGCAGAACCCTGGCCAGTCAGACGCTGGATGCGAACAAGGCGCTGCGCCTGAAGATCCAGGGTGATGAAGGCAGCTACGCCTTCGCGTTCGACAGCGGGGATGGCCGTGGTTGGCAGACCCTGGCCGACAACGTGGACGGCACCGTGTTGAGTACCGATCGTGCAGGCGGCTTTGTCGGCACCCTGCTGGGACCATTCGCGCGCGACGAGCGCGCTTCGAGGAGCAAATGATGACGCGGACGCCTTCCATCGCCACCGGCCGTCGCGGCCAACGCCTGTGCACGCTGGCCCTGTGCGCGGCCTTGTGGACGACCACGGTCGCTTCGGCCGCCGACAAGCCGTGGCTGGATACCTCGGCCAGTTTCGAGAGCCGTGCAGCGGCCTTGGTGGCACAGATGACGCTGGAGGAAAAGGCCGCGCAGATGCAGAACGCCGCGCCTGCCATCGAGCGGCTTGGCGTTCCCGCTTACGACTGGTGGAACGAAGCCCTGCACGGCGTGGCGCGGGCGGGGCAGGCCACCGTGTTCCCACAGGCGATTGGTCTGGCAGCCACCTTCGATGTGCCGCTGATGGGGCAGGTGGCGTCCACCATCAGCGACGAGGCGCGTGCCAAACACCACCAGTTCATACGCGAAGGCTCGCACGCGCGCTATCAGGGACTGACCTTCTGGTCGCCCAACGTCAATATCTTCCGTGACCCGCGCTGGGGCCGTGGCCAGGAAACCTACGGCGAAGACCCCTACCTCACCGCGCGCATGGGCGTTGCCTTCGTGCACGGCCTGCAGGGCGATGACCCGGTGTACCGCAAGCTTGATGCAACGGCCAAGCATCTGGCCGTGCACAGCGGCCCGGAGGCCGATCGCCATCACTTCGATGCGCGGCCGAGCAAGCGCGATCTGTACGACACCTACCTGCCGGCGTTCGAGGCCCTGGTGAAAGAAGGCGAGGTGGATGCGGTGATGGGTGCCTACAACCGCGTCTATGGCGAGTCCGCCAGCGCAAGCCGGTTCCTGTTGCGCGACCTGCTGCGGCACGACTGGGGGTTCAAGGGCTACGTGGTTTCGGATTGCTGGGCCATCGTCGACATCTGGAAGCACCACAAGATTGTCGGCAGCCGAGAGGAAGCCGCCGCACTCGCGGTCAAGAATGGTACCGAGCTGGAATGCGGCCAGGAATACGCCACGCTGCCGGCGGCGGTGCGCCAGGGCCTGATCAGCGAAGCAGAGATCGACGATGCGATAACGCGGCTGTTCACCGCGCGCATGCGGTTGGGCATGTTCGATCCGCCGGAGCGCGTGCGCTGGGCGCGGATTCCGGCGTCGGTGAACCAGTCTGCCGCACACGATGCGCTGGCATTGAAGGCGGCGCAGGAATCGCTGGTGCTGCTGAAGAACGATGGGATCCTGCCGCTGTCGCGCGCGCTCAAGCGCATCGCCGTGGTCGGCCCCACCGCTGATGACACCATGGCGTTGCTCGGCAACTACTTCGGCACGCCGGCTGCGCCGGTGACGGTGCTGCAGGGTATACGTGACGCGGCAAAGGGCGTCGAGGTGCGCTACGCACGCGGTGTGGATCTCGTTGAAGGCCGCGATGATCCGAGTGCGACGCCGTTGATCGAAGCTGCGTACCTGCGGCCGTCGGCCGATTCCCCGGAACGCGGCCTGCGCGGTGAGTATTTCCGCAGCGCCGATCTGTCGGGAACGCCGGCGCTGGTCCGCACCGATGCGCAGATCGGCTTCCGCTGGGACCGCGGTTCACCCACCGACAACCTGCTTGCGCGTGGTGAAGCCGCGCCGGGGCAGGGCATTCCGAATGATGGCTTCAGCATCCGCTGGAGTGGCCAGCTATTGCCGCCGGTGTCGGGCCGTTACCGCATCGAGGCCGCCGCCGATGATGGCTTCCGCCTGTACGTGGACGGTAAGCGCGTGCTCGACCACTGGACCAACAACGACCGTCTGCATGCCGATGGCGTGGAGCTGGACCTGCAGGCGGGCCGCGCTTACGACCTGAAACTGGAGTACTACGATGCCGAACGTGATGCCGGCGTGCGGCTGGGTTGGCGCATGCCCGGTGCCAAGCCGCCGTTCGAGGAGGCACTTGATGCTGCCCGCAGCGCGGACGTGGTGGTATTCGTCGGCGGGCTGACCGGCGATGTCGAGGGCGAGGAGATGACGGTCAACTACCCCGGCTTCGCCGGCGGTGATCGCACTGATTTGCGCCTGCCGGCGACGCAGCGTGCGTTGCTCGAAGCGCTGCATGCCACCGGCAAGCCAGTGGTGATGGTGCTCACCGGTGGCTCGGCCCTGGCAGTGGATTGGGCGCAAGCCAACCTGCCTGCGATCCTGATGAGCTGGTACCCGGGCCAGCGTGGTGGCACGGCGGTGGGCGAGGCGCTGTTCGGCGACAGCAATCCTGCGGGGAGGCTGCCGGTGACGTTCTACAAGGCCGACCAGGCAATGCCTGCCTTTGACGACTACACGATGGAAGGCCGCACCTACCGCTACTTCCGAGGTACGCCGCTGTATCCGTTCGGCCACGGGCTTTCCTATACCCGTTTCGACTACGCCAAGCTGCGCACGGATGCGAACAAGATTGCCGCAGATGGGCAGCTCAACGTACAGGTGGAAGTAGCCAATACCGGCAAGCGTGCCGGCGACGAAGTGGTGCAGCTGTACGTGCGCCGCGTGCAGTCCCGGGCCGGCGATGCGCAACAGGAACTGCGTGGCTTCCAGCGTGTTCACCTCGCCGCTGGCGAGCGGCGCACGGTGGCGTTCGACCTGCAGGCGCAACAGGCCTTGCGCCAGTACGACGAAGCGCGCGGCAGCTACGCGGTGCCAGCGGGCCGCTACGAGCTGCGCGTAGGCGGTTCCAGCGCCGATGCCCGCGTGCAGGCGCAGTTCGAGGTAGAGGCCGCGCGTGAGTAGAGCACCGGCGCCACGCCACTATCTTTCCGTTCAAAAACCACGTCCAGGACACACGCTGCATGGCAAGCACTGAGCACACGTTGTCGGTCCGCGAGAAGCTGGGTTACAGCCTCGGCGACCTCGCGGCGAACCTGATCTTCCAGACCCTGATCACCTACCTGGCGTTCTTCTACACGGATGTGTACCGGCTGCCGGCGTCGACGGCCGCCACCATCATCTTCGTGGTGGGGTTGTTGGGGGCATTCGTGTTCACGCCCCTGATCGGCATTGCCGCCGACCGCACGGCCACACGCTGGGGCAGGTTCCGGCCGTGGATACTGTGGACGGCGGTACCCTTCGGCGTGCTTTCGCTGCTGGCCTTCAGCACGCCGGATCTCGGCGAACGCGGCAAGGTCATCTACGCGCTGGTCACCTACAGCCTGCTGATGTGCGTGTACGCGGCCAACAACCTGCCGTACTCCGCGCTCAGCGGCGTGCTGACCGGCAGCATGGCCCAGCGCAACAGCCTGTCGGCCTACCGCTTCGTGGCGGTAATGATCGCGCAGTTCATCATCCAGGTGCTGCTGATGCCACTGGTGCTGATCCTTGGCGACGGTGACCGGGTGCAGGGCTTCGAGCGGGTGATGACGGTGTTCGCTGTGGTCGGCACCGTGTTTTTCCTGATCACCTTTGCCACCACGCGCGAGCGCATCGTGCCAAGCGAGGCGCAGACCGGCGGTGTGCTGCAGGATCTGTCGGACCTGGCGCACAACCGTCCGTGGCAGGTGATGCTGGCGCTGACCGTGCTGGTCTTCATCAACCTGGCATTGAAGGGCGGCACCTACATCTACTATTTCCAGTACTACATGAGCGAGCCGGCGCTCGCGGCGTTTCTCAAAAACTCAGGTTTCAACGGCTTCATCGGCGCACTGAATTCGGCACTGGCCAGCGCGGGACTATCTGGCTTTACCTGGCCGGAGGACCCGGCAACGTCAGCCTTCAGCCTGTTCAACGCCTGCGGCATCATCTGCATGATCCTGGGTATCGGCGTGTCGCGCCGCCTGGCCGACCGCTTCGGCAAGCGCGATGTGTTTGGGGGCGCGCTGTTTGTTTCCACCTTGTTCCTGCTGGTGTTCTATCTGTTTCCGCCGACTGCGGTGGCGGTGGCATTCGGCTCCTTCATGCTGCACGGGTTCTGCTACGGCATCACCATCCCGTTGCTGTGGGCGATGATCGCCGACGTTGCCGACTATTCGGAATGGAAGAACAACCGTCGCGCCACCGCCATCATCTTCTCGGCAATGCTGTGCGGCTTGAAGATCGGGCTCAGCGTCGGCGGCGCCCTGGTCGCCGGCATCCTCGCTCATTACGGTTACCAGGCCGGCGCAGCGCAGCAACCCGATGCCGTGGTTGATGGCATCCGTATGACGGTCAGCGTGTACTGCTCCATTCCCTTCCTGGTCGCAGTGGCATTGCTGTTCATCTACGAAATCGACAAGCGCGTGGAAACACGTATCGAACAAGATCTCCAGCTGCGCCGTCGCGCGGCAGACGCAACGGTGTAACGCCAAGACCATGAGCATGAACGACATATCCTTCGATCCGGATACCCCGGCCAGCGCAACTGATCTCGCACAGTTGGCCGAACACGCCATCTCCAAGCCCCTGGTCACCCACATCTACACGGCCGATCCATCGGCGCATGTATTCGACGGGCGCCTGTACATCTACCCCTCACACGATATCGACGCCGGCGCGCCGTTCGACGATGAGGGTGGCCACTTCGGCATGCAGGACTACCACGTGCTGCGGATGGATAACCCGCAAGCCGAGGCCACCGATTGCGGTGTCGCGCTGCATGTGCGCGATGTGCCGTGGGCGGCGCAGCAGATGTGGGCGCCGGATGCGGCCTGCCGCGACGGGCGCTATTACCTGTATTTCCCGGCCAAGGACGGGCAGGGCCTGTTCCGCATCGGTGTGGCGGCATCGGACCACCCGGAAGGGCCGTTCAGCGCCGAACCGGAGCCGATGGAAGGAACGTACTCCATCGACCCGGCCGTGTACGAGGACGGCGACGGTACGCATTACCTTTATTTTGGCGGCATCTGGGGTGGCCAGATGCAGAAGTACCGCGACAACCGCTATGACCCCGCGCACGAGGAGCCGGGGGGTGATGCGCCCGCACTCGGCCCGCGTGTCGCCCGGCTGGACACGGGAATGACCGAACTGGCCGAGCCCACGCGGGAGGTCATGATCCTGGATGAGCACGGGCAGCCTTTGCGTGCCAGCGATCATGCGCGGCGCTTCTTTGAAGGCCCGTGGCTGCACAAGCACCAGGGCCGCTATTACCTGTCGTACTCCACCGGCAATACGCACCTGCTGTGCTACGCCATCGGCGACAGCCCGTACGGTCCGTTCACCTATGCCGGGGTGATTCTCAAGCCGGTAGTCGGCTGGACCACGCATCATTCCATCTGCATGTTCGAGGGCCAGTGGTACCTGTTCTATCACGATGCCCTGATGTCTGGCGGCGTCACCCACCTGCGCTCGGCCAAGTGCACGCCGCTGCACATGGAAACGGACGGCAGCATACGAACCATCGATCCCTATGGCGCCTGAAACCCTGTCACCCATCGATGACGCGCTGGCGCCAATGCCGGCCGGCCAGCTGTATTGGCTGCGCGCAGGCAAGCTGGAGGTCGCGCTCGCGCCCGAGGCCGGTGGGCGCATTGCCCAGCTCCGCTACGACGGGGTGGACTGGTTGATCGGCGAAAACGACGTGCCGCCGGCAACCATCGCCTGGGGCTGCTACCCGATGGTGCCCTGGGCCGGGCGAATCCGCCGCGGGCGCTTCGATTTCGACGGCAAGTCGCATATGTTGCCGGCCAACTTCGGTGCGCACGCAATCCACGGCGTCGGCTTCTCGCGGCCTTGGCACATCGAGAGCATCGATGCGGCAACCGCAACACTGTCACTGCGCCTGCCGCAGGACGCTCACTGGCCATTTGGTGGCAGCACCAGGCAAGCCATACAGGTGCACGACAACCGCCTGCATCTGCAGCTCTCGGTAGAGGCTGGCGACCAGGCGATGCCGGCCGTGCTCGGCTGGCATCCGTGGTTCCGCAAACCCGAGCAGCTGCTGTTCAGCCCCGATGCCATGTATCCGCGGGACGAAGATGGCATCGCCACGCTGCCCGTGGGCAAGCCCACGCCAGGGCCATGGGACGACTGTTTCGTCGCCCAGGGCGAAACCACATTGGTGCGTGCCGGCCAACGTCTGCGGTTGCGTGCCGACAGCGACCACTGGGTGGTCTACGACGGCGCCGCGCATGCGACCTGCGTGGAGCCGCAGACCGGCCCGCCTGATGCCTTCACGCTTGCACCGCACCGCTTGGCGCCGGGCGAGCAGCTTGCGCTGGCGTTCGAGTTTGCATGGGACGGCGCCGACACCTGAGTGCCGCTATCGGCGTGCCTGCCTCGACCTTGGTCTGGCCGGGTAAGTGATGGGCTTCGAGGTATTGCCGGGTGGCCATGGCGGTTGCAGCTGCCCTGGCTACCCGGCGCGCCGGGATCAACTGTCCATTGCGCTCGGCAGCTCGGCCGTCACCTTGATTTCAAACTGAAACCCGGAAAGCCAGCTGACGCCCACGCCAGTCAGGGCGGGGTAGGGAGCTTCTCCCCAATAGTCCGGCAGCACCTTCCACAAGGCATCGAGATTCTTCTCCGGGTCGACGACATACAGGGTTACGTCCACGACGTGGTCAAACGTGCAGCCCGCTGCAGCCAGCACATCGGTCAGGTTGTCGAAGGCCAGCCGTATCTGCTTTTCGATATCGGGTCCCGGCGTCCCGTCTTCACGGCTCCCCACCTGGCCGGAGATGAAAAGAAAACCATTCGAACGGACCGCGGGCGAGTACCGGTTCCGCTCGTACAAAGCCCTGCGCTCTGGCGGAAATACCACGTCTCGTTGTTTCATTATTGGTGCCTGTCTGCCTGCAAACCTTCTTCATGGCTGTGATGGGCAGTGCTTTCAAGTAGCAACGCAGAAAATGCCGCATTGATTGCCAAGGAGATGCGGCATTCTGAAAAGAAAAGCCGGGTGAGAAAGCAAGCGGAGGCTTGGTTGGCTCGCACGGCTTGGCGGCAATCCCGCCTGCACTGAACCCAATGGGCCATCGCGCGAAGCACTGTGCAGACAGGGTGCCCGTCTGCAGCATCCGCGTTACAGCGTACGGCCGGATCGCCGTGGGTGCGCGCCATCCGGAAAGCGCTGGGTGGTCTGAGGTGAAGTTTGACCGGGCAATGTTCGCTCAAGGCGCTTACATGATCGCCCCACACCGCTGAATTCGCCTGGCGGCCGGTTCATCTGTTCATGAGGGGACGCAGCGGCGTGGGCAGTCAACTCACCGTGAGCCAGCACGCGCGTCGGATCACACCTGTTTTACCTGCGCTGACTATGGTTGCAATTTCCTCTGCAACGGATGTCCACCATGGCAAGCAAACGCAAACCCGCAACTCGCGCACCTGCCGAAGCATCAGCCGCTCGGTCGGACAGCGGCCCGGCAGACACCGGTTCGCGCGCCCCGCTGCGCGACGAGGATCGCGTCGCGGCGCAGCTGAATGCGTGGGCGGCGGAGCGGCCATACAACCGCCAGAAGGCCGCCGAACATGGCCGCGAGGGCGCCACGATGCCGCCTGAAGGTGAACACCCGTCAGCGCCTTCGACGGCGGTGGGCGGCAGCACCACCAGCGAGTCCAACGCCACGGACAAGACCGGCCTGGCCGCCGCACCCGGCCAGGATGCCACTACCGGGCCGTTGTCGCGGGTGCGCAACGATGCGATGGCGCAGCAGCTGACCACCAATCAGGGCGTGCCTGTCGCCGACAACCAGAACAGCCTGAAGGCAGGCCTGCGCGGGCCTGCGTTGTTGAAGGATTTCATACTCCGCGAAAAGATCACCCACTTCGATCACGAACGCATTCCCGAGCGCATCGTGCATGCGCGCGGCTCGGGCGCGCATGGTTATTTCGAGGCCTACGCGAATCTCTCCAAGCTCACCCGGGCCGCGCCGTTCCAGCAGGCAGGCAAGATCACCCCGGTGTTTGTACGGTTCTCGACCGTGGCCGGCGAGCGTGGTTCCAAGGACACGGCCCGCGATGTACGCGGGTTTGCGGTGAAGTTCTACACGGACGAAGGCAACTGGGACCTGGTCGGCAACAACATGCCGGTGTTCTTCATCCAGGACGCGATGAAATTCCCGGATCTGGTGCATGCGGTCAAGCCCGAGCCGCATCATGCGATGCCGCAGGCGGCGTCCGCCCACGATACCTTCTGGGATTTCGTGTCGCTGATGCCCGAGTCCACCCACATGCTGCTCTGGCAGATGTCAGACCGTGCCATTCCGCGCAGCTATCGCATGATGCAGGGCTTCGGGGTGCACACTTTCCGACTGGTCAACGCGCAAGGTCGGTCGGTTTTCTGCAAGTTCCACTGGACGCCCAAGCTCGGTACGCATTCACTGGTCTGGGATGAGGCGGTGAAGATTTCCGGCGCCGATCCTGACTTCCATCGCCGCGACCTGTGGGAGGCGATCGAAGCCGGCGAGTACCCGGAGTACGAGCTTGGCATCCAGGTGTTCAGCGAGGAACAGGCCGAACGTTTCAGTTTTGACGTGCTTGATGCGACCAAACTCATCCCCGAGGAACTGATCCCGGTCCAGCCCGTTGGCCGCATGGTGCTGAACCGTAACCCGGACAATTTCTTCGCCGAGACCGAGCAGGTCGCATTCTGTACGGCGCACGTCATTCCCGGTATCGATTTCAGCAACGATCCGCTGCTGGCCGGCCGCATCCATTCCTATGTGGATACGCAGATCAGCCGGTTGGGCGGCCCCAATTTCCACGAACTGCCGATCAACGCGCCCGTTGTCAGCGTGCACAACAACCAGCGCGACGGCATGCATCGGCAGGCAGTGCACAGGGGCAGGGTGTCGTATGAGCCGAACTCGCTGGGGGGCGGTTGCCCGTTCCAGGCGGGCGGTGCGGGCTTCACCTCGTTTGCCGAGCCACCGGCGGGCGACGAGGTCAGGGCAAAGCCCGAGAAGTTCGCCGAACACTTCGCCCAGGCGACGTTGTTCTACAACAGCCAGACCCCGGCCGAGCAGCGGCACATCGCCGATGGTTTCCGTTTCGAGCTGAGCAAGGTAACCGTGCCTGCCATTCGTCAGCGGGTGGTGTCGATGCTGCGCAATGTGTCCGATGATCTGGCGGAAACGGTTGCTGCCGGCCTGGGCATGCCATTGCCCAAAGCCATGCCGCGTGCATTCAAGGGCAAGCTGAAGGCCGAGGTGAAGAAATCGCCGGCCCTGTCGTTGATGGCGCGGCCCGGCGAACTGGGCATACGCAGCCGCAGGATCGCGCTGCTGGTCGCCGCAGGCAGCCGCAAAGCGGAGGTGGACGCGCTTATCAAGGGGCTTGTTGCCGAGGGCGCCGTGGTGCGCCTGGTGGGCCCGCACGTGGGCGAGATCATCGCGGAGGAAGGCGGCTACTTCGACGCGGATGCCTCGCTGGAGAACGAGCCGGGCATCCTGTTCGATGCATTGGCGGTGTTGTCCGGCAAACCCGCAGCGGCGACCTTGTCGGCGGACGTGAGGGCACTTGAGCACGTCCGGGATGCGTACCGGCATGGCAAGCCCTTGTTGTTCGTGGGTGAGGGCAGGCAGGTATTCAAGGCTGCCGGTGTCGATCATCTGGCCAAGGACCCGTTGCTGCTGCAGAGTGCGACGCTCGATGGACCCACCCTGAAATCGTTCGTGAAAGCGATGGCCGCGCATCGCAATCCGGAACGTGAACTGTTGATGCAGCCGCAGAAATAGCGGCGTTGGCAGGGTCTGGCCGGTCCGGCCAGGCCCTGCATGGGCTGCGATAACCCGCGGCGGGATTGGAACGCGGTTGAATGTGCCTCCATTCCGGATTCGGGCGTGTTCATGTCGTGTGCTTGCTCCAACAATGAATCCGCTCAGTTTTACCCACGGCAGCGGGACATGCGCAGCCCGATTCGTGCAACACGGTGCTGGAGGGCTGCAGATCATTCACGGCTTGTCACGCCTCGTTATCGCTACCGCCGTTACACCACACTTTCATCACCACTAGGAGAGCTTCCATGGCCCGAAAGACAGATGGCGCACAGGTAACCGAATTGCTGCTGCAGGCGCTGGAAACAGAACGCGGCGGCCAGAAGATCTATACCGCTGCGCTGAAGGCAGTGCAGAACGATGATCTGCGCGAAGAATGGCAGGGTTATCTGGAAGAAACCCGCGGCCATGAAGAGATACTCACCCGCGTGTTCGAGCAGCTCGGTCTTGACACCGAGATGGCCAGCCCTGGCAGGCAGGTGGTTGCGCACCACGGCAAGTCGTTGGTGGCGGCCATCGAAATGGCGATCAAGAACGACACGCCAGCCGCCGCTGAGCTGGTCGCCGCTGAATGTGTGGTGCTGGCCGAAACCAAGGATCACCAGAACTGGGAGTTGATCGGCAAGGTTGCCGAGCAGGGCGGCGCGTCGGCCAAGGTGCTCAAGCAGGCGTACGAGGCGGTTGAACAACAGGAAGATCATCACCTATACCACACCGCCGGCTGGGCCCGCGAGCTTTGGCTGCAGAGCCTGGGCATCCCAGCGGTTCTGCCGCCCCCGGAGGAGCAGAAGGATGTGGAGACCGCAATCGGCGCGGCGCGTGCCGAGAAGGCCCGCAAGGACTATCTGTGATCCCGGGTGTCTGAACCGGGCGATTGACCGTAGTTGGACAAGCCCTTGGGGCGTGCGTGGTTGCTTGCAGCGGCCACGCACGCCGCCTCTGTCGATGCCAGGCGCCGAGGCGCGACTGCGATTGGCGCGTGTTTCCCCGACGCCGCTTTCGTTGCAGGCGTTGGACGAAGCTGGGTGGCAATCTGACAGCCAAGCAGCTCGAACATCACTCGTTTCATGCCTGTCGGCTCGGCGCAACGCTGCGTAGATGCTGCAACCACTTTCGGTGCGATGACCAGCAACACAGCTTGCGGTTGAAACATGCCTGCGCTAACGCCGCGACAACCATTGGCCAACCAGCGCAGTGAGCAGCAGGCAACTATTGGTGACAATGAACACCGTATTGCCTACCAGGATCGAATAGATCACAAACAACGTGGAAGCTGCTGCTTGCCCAATGAACAGCCAGGTTGAAATCGCCTCCGGGTGTTCGGTCTTGGCCTGCTTGACGATCTGACGGATCAGCGTGGCCAGCAGGATGGCCGACGCTGCCCAGCCGATGCCTTCGGTCAATAGTTGCTTGTCCATGCGCTGCCTCAGACGAACAGCGCGGTTTCGGTGACGCCCAGTTGCCGCGCGAACCTGGCCAGCTCATTGGCAACGGCAGCACCATCACCGTGATGTGCGGCTGCCTCCACTATGTCGCGATAGGTTTCCCAGAACTCGGGCCCGCTGCCATGCCGCTTGTAAGTCGCCTGCAGGCGCATCCATTGCTCGTCGGGGAGTATCTGCGCATCGAATCCCATTTTTCGCTCCGGATCAGATGGCCTGGATCACGGATGCCAGCGCTGCACCCAGGGCAATGCACAACCAAGCCGTCTTTCGCGGAAGCACTTGCGTGTGCCGGTGCAGTTCGGGGTGCCGGGTGCTGTTCATCGCGACGGGTTCCGTTCGGGTGTGCTGCCATCCTGATACGCACAGGGTTAAGCGGCCGTCCCGGAGTGCATGCAGGAAGCGCAGTGGTCTTCACAGTGCAGGACCGTGCGAATGCATGGCACAACCGCCCCGCAGCGCCGCCGTTCAGAGAAAGTCGATCTACTTCCTTCTTGCGGGAGCTGGCGTCTTCGACACGCAGGGATTCCCTGGAACACTCCAGCGCCACGGGGTGTCAACCGCCTTGCTTATTCCCACCCGCGGGCCGATGACCGGTTTGGCGGGTGGAGCGGTGCCGTCGCAGGCAATGACGATGCCGCGGTCACCCAGCACCAGGTCCGCGCCGTCGAAGTCCCGGTTAAGACCAAAGGCCTGTGACAACTTCCCCGGGCCACTGGCCAGGTCGACGGGGCGCTTTGCCGCGCTGCGCGCTTCGTACATGCGCTGCAGATTCTGCAGGGGCTCGGCCGCCCGCAGCAACACACCCACGCCTTCACCCACCTCACCGCAGACCGCATTGCTGCCCCAGTGCATGCCATAGGTGAAGTAGACATACAGGTGGCCGGGCGGCCCGAACATGGTGGCATTGCGCGCAGTCTGCCCGCGAAAGGAGTGCGCGGCAGGATCTTCGCTGCCCGCGTAGGCTTCCACTTCCACAATGCGTGCGCAGCGGCCGTCACTGCGCAGCAGCAGTTTGTTGAGCAGTTCCGGGGCGACGAGGGCAGGGTGACGGCGATAGAAATCGCGCGCCAGAACCTGCAGGCCTTTGCTGTCGAACGCCACGTTGAAGCACCTCCCAGTTGCGACGGTTCGCGCAGCTTACGGCACTGCCCCGGGTAGGTGCAGTGAGGATGCGTGCACTGCAAGATTCCATGGGCGTCCAGTTGCGAACAGTACAAACCCAACTAACGCTGGAACAGTACCCGCTCCGGCCGATGCAGGCCGAAACCCTGCGCATAATCCACGCCGAGTGAGCGCGCTGCTTCACGCAGATGGTCGTTGCTGACACCTTCCGCAACCACCTTGAGGCCGCGCTGATGGCCGATCTTGGCGATGGCACTGATGATGGTATGGCTGATCGGGTCGGTATCCAGATCGCGGATGAAGCTGCGGTCGATCTTGATCAGGTCCAACGGGAGATTCTTGAGGTAGCCGAAGGACGACATGCCGGCACCGAAATCATCAAGGGCGATATTGCAGCCCACGCGCCGCAGGCGTTCCACGATGCTCACGACCTTCAGCAGGTTGCGCACCGCGACGGTCTCGGTGATCTCGAAGCACAGCATCTGCGGTGGCACGCCATGCGCGCTTATGCAATCGAGAATGAAATCGGCCAGGCCTTCGTCCTCGATGCTTGCACCTGACAGATTGATCGCGCAGGTGCCCAGTACACGCGCGGTGGGGTGCAGTTGGTGGAAGTTCGCCAGAGCTTTGTGGATCACCCAACGGTCGATGGCCGGCATCAGCCCATAACGCTCGGCGGCGGGCAGGAACGCGCCGGGCAGCACGATGCTGCCGTCCTCATCGCGCAGGCGCAGCAGCAGTTCGATATTGGTGGCGGTGTCCTCGCCGGTGAGCGAGATGATTTCCTGGTAGTCCAGCAGCAGGCGATCCTGTTCCATCGCCCAGCGCAGCCGGTTGACCCATTCCATTTCGCCCTGGCGGCGGGTGGTCTCGTCGTCCTCGCGGTAGACGTGTACCCGATTGCGCCCGTTTTCCTTGGCCAGATAGCAGGCGGTGTCGGCCCAGGCCAGCAGATCCTTGAGGGTGGGCACCTGCTGGTCAATGAGCACCATGCCGATGCTGCAGCTGATCTTGTAGCTGCGCCCCTGCCAGCTGAACATCAGCGTTTCGATGCAGGCGCGCAGCCGCTCGGCCAGTTCCAGCGGCCCTTCGGGAGCGGTGTGGAAGGTCAGCAGGCCGAATTCATCCCCACCCAGGCGGGCGAGCACATCGCCGTTGCGCAGCTGCTGGCGCATGGCCACGGCCAGCTGCTCGAGCAGCTGATCGCCTGCCATGTGCCCTGACACATCGTTGATCAGCTTGAACTGGTCAAGGTCGATGTACAGTAATGTCCAGAAACCGGTGGCCGCGCGTGCGCCGCGGTCCCCCAGCAGCTCTTCCACGCGACGCTCGAACTCACGGCGGTTGTACAGGCCGGTGAGCGCATCGTGCGCGGCCTGGTAACTCAGCCGATCGGTCAACTCGCGCTGTTCGGAGTTGTCGGTGGCAACCATCAGCAGGTGCGGCGCACCATCTACCTCCACCTCGGCGATGGACGCGTTCGCCCAGAAACTGGCGCCATCCGCGCCTCGCAATTCGGCCTCGAGCCGGTTCCAGCCACTGCGGATGTCCGCCGCGTCGCGCGTACGTGCCTGCAACTGCTGGTCAAGGAAAAGCGAGGACAGCTGCAGGCCGGTGAGTTCACCAAGGCGCTGCCGCGCGGCCTGGTTGGCATAGACGATTTTCCAGTCGCGGGCGTCGGCCAGCAATACCAGCGCCGGCAGCAGTTCGTTGAGGGCGCGGAAACGCAGCTCGCTCTCGCGGTAACGGGCACTCATCTGCGCGCCCAACGCCAGCGCTTTTCGCCGGGTCATCGCCAACGACCACAGCAGGGCCGACAGCAACAGGCTGGTGATGCTGCCACCGATGACGATGGTGTGCAGCCTGCCCAGATCCTGCGGCTGCGGACGTGGCAGCATTTCGATCTGCCAACGTCTTCCACCGAAATCGAGCTGGCGCCGCTGCGCAGGCAGACCGGCTGCAGCAACCGTGCCCGAGTCGTAGAAGGGCTGGGACAGGTCATCCGCATCACGTATGCGCACGCGAAAACCCTGCAGGACAGGTGGCTTCAATGCGCTTTCTATCAGGGGCTGCAAACGGATGCCCATGGCCAGGGCGCCGATTTCGCGCGCGCGACGCTCGCTGGGTGAGGTGGGGGTGGGGCCGGTGGAGTAGACCGGCAAGCGCAGCGTGACCCCCAATGGATTCTGTCCCGCCTGTGCGCTCTGGCGCAGCGCG
This sequence comes from Stenotrophomonas nitritireducens, assembly GCF_001700965.1. Lineage (NCBI taxonomy): Bacteria > Pseudomonadati > Pseudomonadota > Gammaproteobacteria > Lysobacterales > Lysobacteraceae > Stenotrophomonas > Stenotrophomonas nitritireducens. The sequence continues at coordinate 94,271 of NZ_CP016756.1, read as the reverse complement.
AACGGGGCGGAAAGGGTCGCGGTGTCCGTGTCCCGCGCCTGCAGCAAGGCCGCAAGGTTGGCCGGCTGGCTGACCATGTCGAAACCCAGCAGGCTGGTATTGCTCTGGTAAGGCGAGACGAATTCGTAGCGGTAAGCGGCATTTTCCGTCTGCGGCCGGTCCACCTCGGCGCGCCGTGCAAAGGCCATCGAGGTATAAGCACCGGTGCCGTCGTAAAGCCGGCCGTAATACTGCGTGAAGCTGGTCTGATCCATCCGGTCGTTGGCCAGGAACAGCGTCTGCATCGCGCGCAGGATGGAGGCGGCGCGTTGCAGTGGCACCTGCAGCTGCACCATTCCCGTATCAGCGAGGACGGCACGTGCGTTGGCGGCCTGTTGCTGCAGGTCCGTCCATTCGCGGTAGGCCAGGACCGTCGTGCAGGCCAGGCCGAATAGCAGGCCGGCTATTGCCCATACAAGCGGAGGCAGGCCCGCGCGGCGAGCGGGCAACCCTGACGCAGTGTGTTCGGTCGCTGGCTGGATGGAAGTCACGTGCCCGTTCGGCTCCTGTGTATGGGATGGGCGGTGGTATCTGGTGTCTTGGGGAAGCAACGAAGCGGCCTGCAATGGACAGCCGTAGAAAGTAGTGAAACAGCACGGCAGGTACCGTGATGCAGCTCCCGGCCTTTGCACGCCGCGTCAGGATATCGGCAGGGTGTGCCTGATCTTGATGGAGCGTTCATGCTGCGCTGCCGAGCCCCCTGCGGCGTTGTCGCAATGTACGGATACCGTAGCGCAAATCGCGGCGTCCGGGCAGCCATCCATCCACGGTGCGGCGAGCACGCCCGCAGCCGCAGGCGTTGCTCATCACATGGCCCGGACAGGATTTCACCGGCTACCCACGGTTGACGCGGGAGGCTTCCGCCAATGAAGGTCGCAACGTCCACCTCCAAGCTTGCCCGGCTCCGAATAGGTTGCGCTGGCTGGTCACTGCCCGCGCGGCAGGCAGCCCATTTCGATGCCGGCGCAAGTGCGCTGGAACGCTATGCAAGCCGGTTCTCCATGGTGGAGATCAATTCGTCCTTCTACCGTCCCCACCAGGCCAAGACCTACGCCCGTTGGGCGGCCTCGGTGCCCGACGAATTCCGCTTCTCGGTGAAGATTCCGCGCGCCATCTCACACGATGCCGCCTTGCATAGCGCCGGCGGCCTGCTGGATGCGTTCCTCGACGGGGTGCACTGCCTGGAGGACAAGTTGGGCGTGCTGCTGTTGCAGCTTCCTCCGAGCCTGGTCTACGACGGCCGGGTGGCGGCGAACTTTTTCCGCGTGCTGCGCAGGCGCAGCGACTGCCCGCTGGCGTGCGAGCCGCGTCACCCCAGCTGGTTCACCCCGGCTGCAGAGGCGATGCTGCGCAGCCACGGGGTTGCGCGGGTAGCCGCCGATCCCGCCCGGGCAGCCGATGGCGGCATGCCGGGTGGCACCACGGACTGGAACTACTGGCGGTGGCATGGCCGCCCGCGGGTGTATTACAGCCAATACCAGGACCAGGACCTGCAGCAACTTGTCGAACGGCTGGACCATGCAGGCGGCTCCCGCAGTTGGATCGTGTTCGACAATACCGCGCATGGCCACGCGGTTGGCGATGCATTGAAACTGCAGGCGTTGCTTGGGGTCGGGTCCGATGCCTGAGGGCCCTTCCATCGTTCTGTTGCGCGAAGCGGCCGCACGCTTCAAGGGCCATACCGTGCGTGCGGTGTCCGGCAATACAAGCGTGGATCTGTCGGTACTGCGAGGACGCCGGGTCAAGGCCGTGCGTAGCTGGGGAAAGCATTTTCTGCTTGAGTTCAGCCGTGCAAGTCTGCGTATCCATCTGATGATGTTCGGCAGCTGGCGTATCGACAAGCGCAAGGATGCGCCGGCCCGGGTATCCCTGACATTCGACAATGGCTAACTCAATTTCTACACCTGTTCGGTCAAGCTGATCGAGCAACCGCTGGACGAGGTATACGACTGGCGTGCCGATGTGATGAGTGAGGACTGGGACCCGCGACTGGCACGGAAGAAGCTCAAGGCCATGCCGGACACGCTGGTGTGTGACGCGCTTCTGGACCAGAGTGTTTTCTCCGGAGTGGGCAACATCATCAAGAACGAAGTGTTGTTCCGCATCGGCGTGCATCCGGAATCGACCATCGGGGCGTTGCCGCCACGCAAGCTCGGCCAGATGATCGCCCAGGCGCGCGCTTACAGCTTCGATTTTCTCGAATGGAAGCGTGCATTCACGCTACGCAAGCACTGGAAGATCCATACACGCAAGGTCTGCCCCGAGTGCTCTGGCCCGGTCAGCAAGCGTTACCCTGGAACCACGCGCCGGCGTGCGTTCTTCTGCCCCAACTGCCAGCCCCTGTATGGCCCGGGCGATAGCAGCAGGCCACCGGCGAAACGCCGGAACACCGCGCCGTTTTCACGCCGAAATAGCCGCTCCTCGACCTGATGTTGACATCCCGTGCGTAGATTGACGGTCGCAGCCGCCACGCACCGGTTTGGGCCGGGCACCAGCAGGAGCCGTCCATGAGTGAGGGCAACAGCAGGCCAGAGCCAATCGCCAGTGACCACATCGGCCTTGATGGGGATTGCGGGGTTCAGTTGCGGACCGCGCTGGGAATGAGTACAGGACGGTCGCGTGCAAGCGTTGCCGCTGCCATGCGGGAACAGGAGCGGGCATGAGCCTTGTCGATTACCGCCGCAAACGCCGCTTCGACCAGACGCGCGAACCCGAGCCCGGCAAACCGGTGCCGAAGGGTAAACGCGCGATCTTCGTCGTCCAGCTGCATCACGCGAGCCGTCGCCACTACGATTTCCGCCTGCAGGTGGGCGACACGCTGAAGAGCTGGGCGGTGCCCAAAGGGCCCAGTTACGATCCCTCGGTGAAGCGGATGGCGGTCGAGGTGGAAGATCACCCGGTCGACTATGCGGATTTCGAAGGAGAGATTCCAAAGGGCCAGTACGGCGGCGGGCATGTGGCGCAGTTCGACCACGGCGTGTGGGCCACCGAAGGTGACCCGCAGGCACAACTGGCCAAAGGCCATCTGCGGTTCGAATTGTTCGGCGACAAGTTGAAAGGGGGCTGGCATCTGGTGCGCTCGGGCAAACCAGCGCGGCAGCCGCAATGGTTGCTGTTCAAGGACCGCGACGCCTATGCCAGCGCGCTGGAGGCCGATGACCTGCTGGCCGATGTGGCGCCTGCGCCCGACAGCGACAAGCAACGTGCCGGCAGCGGCAAGCGGGTAAAGAAGCGGCTGGCCGCCGTGCCGGTGAAGTCGGCAAAGCCCGGCCGACGCAAGGATTGGGCCAAGCGTGCGCTGTCGCTGACCAAAGCCCGCAAGGGCAGGGTGCCGGCAGGGCCCTTCAAGCCACAGTTGGCAACGCTGGGTCAGGCGCCACCGCTTGGTGCGCAATGGCTGCATGAGATCAAATGGGACGGTTACCGCATCCTGGTCACCATCAGCGATGGCAATGTGCGTCTGTGGTCGCGCAACGCACTGGAATGGACCGACAAGCTCCCGGACATCCGCGTCGCATTGGAAGGATTGCGGCTGGAGTCGGCTGCGCTGGATGGCGAGCTCATCGCCGGCAGCGGAACCAAGGAGGATTTCAACCTGCTGCAGGCCACGCTTTCAGGCGAGCGGCAGGGGCAGCTCACTCTGGTGTTGTTCGATGTATTGCATCTTGACGGGATCGAGGTTACCAATGCACCGCTGCTTGAGCGCAAGGCGCTGCTGCAGGAACTATTGAAGGGTGCGCCGCCGCACCTCGCCTTCAGCTCACATGTGGAAGCAGACGGAGAGGCGGCTTTCCGTCTCGCAGCGGAGCAGCACTTCGAAGGCGTGATATCCAAACGGGCGGATCGCGCTTACCGCCCAGGTCGCAGCGAGGACTGGCGCAAGACCAAACAACTGGCGTCGGATGAGTTCGCGGTAGTGGGGTATACCGCCCCCAAGGGTGCACGCACCGGTTTTGGCGCGTTGCTGTTGGCCAAACCGGACCCCACCCATGGTTGGCGCTACGCCGGCAGGGTGGGTACCGGTTTCGATGCGGCGATGATCCGCCAGCTGGCCCCCAAATTGCGTGGTGGCGGCAGCAAACCAACCGCTCATGTCGGTACCACTGAAACCGACCTGCGCACGGCGAAGTGGTTTGCTCCGCGTTTCGTGGTCGAAGTGTTCTACCGCGGCAAAGGTGGCCAAGCCCTGCTGCGGCAACCTTCGCTCAAGGCGTTGCGCCTGGACAAGGACGTGGGCGATCTTGGAGACAGCGACCAGAGTGGCACGCCGAAACAGAAGGCTGCCGCGGCCAAACGTGGCAAGCCCGCATCGCGTGCGTCCAATGATGCGCTGCCGGTGCTCTCCAGCCCGACCAAGCTGCTGTTTCCCGCCGATCGGATCAGCAAGCAGGATGTCTGGGACTACTACCTGGCGGTGTCCGACCATCTGCTGCCGGAGATCGTTGGCCGCCCCTTGTCGGTCATCCGCTGCCCGGCCGGCATCGAACGGCCGTGTTTTTTCCAGAAGCACATGACCGCCGGTCTGGAACGGGTATCCACCGTCACCCTGAAGGAGGAGTCCGGCGCACTGGCTGACTATCTGGTGGTCGATGATCTGGCCGGGTTGATGGAGCTGGTCCAGTTCAACACCCTGGAATTCCATCCGTGGGGTGCGAGAGCCGACACGCCCGATGTGGCGGACAGAGTGGTATTCGACCTGGACCCCGGCCCTGATGTGCCCTTCGCCGAAGTGAAACGCGCGGCCACGGATATCCGCAGGTTGCTGGCAGGCATGGAACTGCAGTCGTTCCTGCGCGTGTCCGGCGGCAAAGGCCTGCACGTGGTGGTGCCACTGTCGCCGGGCTGCGACTGGGACCTGACCAGGCGTTTCGCACGTGGCTTCGCCGATGCGCTGGCGCAGTCCGAACCCGACCGCTTCCTGGCCACGGCAACCAAGAGCCGCCGCACCCGTCGCATCTTCGTCGATTACCTGCGCAATGGCCGCGGCGCTACCGCGGTGGCGTCGTATTCGATGCGCAGCCGTCCTGGCGCACCGGTGGCGCTGCCCTTGGCGTGGGCCGATCTGCCCAAGCTGCACCGGGCAGACGCCTTCACCATCAAGGAGGTTCCCGCGAAGCTGAGGCGGCGCAGGAAAGACCCTTGGGCGGGTATCGACACGCTCAAGCAGGATCTGTCGCGCTGGGATGACAAGGAATGAACAACGCAGCAGCAGCGCGATCAACGCCAATCGTTGGCTTCACTCGACATTCCCTCGCTTCAAGGCGATTCGCCGCACTGTCTTGACGGCATAAGCACACCATCCGAACACAGCGCTGGCCACACTGCCTATCCTCGCCAATCAAGGTGCGCATATGAACAGCCCACAGAAGCCAGCCCCGCAGAAAGACGACGCGCGTGCCGACGGCATGCCCAAGACCGACGCCGCGCGCGAGCAGGATCTGCACGAGCAGGCCGACCAGAAAAAGCAGGAAGACAAGTTGCGCCAGTCCAATCAGATCGATAAAGGGCCTTCAGCCTGCAATCCCGAAGGACGCCGCTGACCACTTTTTGCCAATGGTGTGGAAGGCCGGAATGGCGGCTTGGCCCACGCGGCGTAGCCGCTGAGCGGCCCGTCACCGGTTGCCCATGTCAGCTTCACGCGGAACTTATCGGATCTGCAGTTAGCTAGGCGCCTTCCCAAGTGGCGTTATTCCCCGATGGTCAAGCGCTGGAGCCGCAAACGAATGGTCTGGACGATTGTGATCACCGCGCTGGTTACGCTGCTGGTGGCGGTGCTGGCGATGAATTTCAAGACCTCCGAGAAGAAGCTCGAACGTAGGATCGACCATCTTTACGCAGCCGACAGCCCCCAGTTCCGCCGTGAAATGGGGGTGCTGCTCGGGCCGGGTCTTGTGCCTGGCAATACCGTCACCGATCTGGAAAACGGCGATGAGATCTTCCCGGCAATGCTGGACGCAATCCACTCGGCGCAGAAGACCATCACCTTCGAAACCTATATCTACTGGTCGGGACAGATAGGCCAGGAGTTTGCGGATGCCTTGGCCGAACGCGCCCGCGCAGGTGTGAAAGTCAAAGTGATGGTGGACTGGGTGGGCAGCCTGAAGATGGACAGCAGCCTGTTGGATCAGATCACCAACGCCGGTGCCGAGGTGCATCAGTATCGCCCGCTCAAGTGGTACAACCTGGGGCGCCTGAATAATCGTACCCATCGCAAGCTGCTGGTGATTGACGGCAAGGTGGGCTTCACCGGCGGCGTGGGTGTCGCCGACCAGTGGAGCGGGCATGCCCAGGACTTCGAGCATTGGCGCGACATGCACTTCAAGATTGAGGGGCCGGTGGTGGCCCAGGTGCAGGCCGCCTTCAACGACAACTGGATCAAAACCACCGGCGAGGTGCTCAACGGGGAGGATTATTTTCCGCAGGTAGCGCCGGTCGGTGAGATGGATGCGCACATGTTCGTGGCGTCGCCGTCCGGCGGTAGCGAGAGCATGCACCTGATGTACCTGATGGCCATTGCAGCTGCAGAGCGCAGCATCGACCTGCAGGCGGCGTACTTCGTGCCCGATGACCTGATCATCAAGGCCTTGATCACCGCGCGCCAACGCGGTGTGCGGGTGCGGGTGACCGTGCCCGGCAAGCACATCGACTCGGAGACCGTGCGTCTGGCCTCGAAGGCCCACTGGGGTGAGTTGCTGCTCGCCGGCGTGCAGATCTACGAATACCAGCCCACGATGATGCACAACAAACTGCTGATCGTGGACGGCGTAATGACCTCGGTGGGCTCCACCAACTTTGATGTACGCAGCTTCCAGCTCAACGACGAAGCCAGCCTCAATGTCTATGACGCCGCGTTCGCAGCACGCATGACCAGGGTTTTTGAAGCCGACCTTGGCCCCACGGTGCAATACACATACGCGATGTGGCAGCAACGCCCATTGAAGGAGAAGCTGATCGAGAAGTTCATTCTGCCGATCAAGTCGCAGCTGTGAGTGGGCTGCACGCCTTGCGGTGTGAACTGCGGTGGCGTGGGAACACAACCAGTGGTCAGTGTGTGGTTCGGACCGTTTACTGACAGTAGAGCTGCGCTGCTGTTGCCCAGACGCGCAACAACGGCGCCGCGCTCGGTTTGGTTTTCGTTCGCTTGTTGACCGATCAAGGGCCGCCTATGATCGATCCGTTCAATCAATCCGACAGCCCAACGCCGCCTTGCGCCTGCGCCCGTTTCAGGCGTTGAATCACTACCTGGAAAACTGACGCCCATGCAGATTCGCGAATATGAAGAGCGGCTTCGTGTTGCCATGCTGCACAGCGATGTGGCCGAGCTGGATGTACTGATTGATGATGCGCTGCTGTTCATCGGGCCTGATGGCGGCATCTATACGAAAGTGGACGACCTTGCGTTGCACCGCTCCGGCGCACAGCGACTGTCCCAGGCGGAGTGGCAGGCCGTGGAGCTGCGCTCTTACGGTACGACCTGCGTCACGGTTGTCACTGCCCAGCTGTCAGGCACGCTCATGGGCGCGCCGTTCTCGGGCCTGTTCCGTTATGTGCGTACCTGGGTGCAGCAGGAGGCCGGTTGGCGGGTGGTCGCTGGCAGCGTATCCGCGATCGCTGAACCGGCGTCCTGAGCAGGTGCGGCAGTGCTCATGCAATCCGATGCCGCTTCGCACGGGCTGGCTGCAGGCTTTGAGGAAAGCCTATGACGGGAGCGGACCGAGATAGGGCAGGCAGCCAGGGTCTTGGGGCGCTAGGGACGAATTTTTGTCGACGCCGACTGAGGTGTCGGACGGATCAGCGCTGACCAGCATCATCCGATGCGGCTACCGCCGTGATCCGCTCCAGCAAGGCAATGGCGGTCTCGAGTGCCTGCCGCTCCTCAGTCGTCGCATGATCGCGCAGCGCCTGCGCCATCCATTCCATACGCAGCTGCCGGTCATCGCCGAGTACAGACTTTCCTTCTCCGGTCAGTGCAATCAGCTGGCTGCGACGGTCTTGCGGATCGATCGCCTTGGTTATCAGCCCTTCTTTTTCCAGCTGCTCGACTACCACGCGCATGCTCTGGTGCTTGACGTTTCGTGCCGCAGCAAGCTGGGCCGTGCTCATGGCGCCGCGGCGGTCCAGAAGCGCGAGCGTTTCGGACTGCGTTGTCGTCGGCGTATCGGTCCCGGCGCGAACCGCGCGCACAAAGCTTCCGATGCTGGACCGCAGGTGCTCGGCCAGTTCCATGAGTTCAGCAGGCGCTTTCTTGTTGGTCTGGGATTTCATCATGGTTGCCGATGGACTTCGCTCAGGCTTTCAATGCAGCCAGGACGTTGGCCAAGGTGTTGATTCCCCAATGTTCGCTGTACTTTCCATCACTGATCCGCACGATGTCGATCACCTCGATGGAGACGGATTTGCCGGTTGCGGAAATCCCGAACAAAGGCCCGCCATGGAGGCCACTGATCGTTTTCCTGGTCGTGACCTTGTCACCCTCGGCGACCTGATCGTGGATGCTGACCGTCATCTGCGAGAGAGCGGGGCGCAACACGTTCTGAAATGTATTCCACATGCTCTCAGCGTCGTTCGGCGCGCCGGGAGGTGCCGTCCGGTTCACGAAATCGGTCGCCATCAGCGACTCAAAGGCCGCGCGATCTCCGCGCTCGATCACCTCAAGATTGAAGCGCCGCACGATCTCCTTGTTTGTTTCGCTCGTCATGGCCGTTCTACACGAGGATGGATGTGCAAATAATATACAGTAAAGCTGTATAAATCCATCGGGTCGGCGTCAGCTGCAAAAGCCGTAGTCGCTACCGAGGAGAGGCGGGCAGAGGTATCTGCTGGACAGTCGATATCGCCCCGTCCCTTGTGGACAAGCATTTCAGCGGTCCGCGCCGGGCGATTGCATGTGGACAGCGAGGCTGGTACCTCTACACCCACAAATTCAGGCACGAGGGAGAGAACAAGAATGATCCACGGATTCCACTGGTGGCCAGCGCAGCTGCAGCAGGCCGATCCTGATCAACGCGCCTGCCGCCGCACCGCATCGGTGCGCGAGATAGCACGGATCATCGCGCTGGGCGCGCTGCTGATGCCCGCACTTTGGGCTCACGCTGAGCCAACAGTGGTTACCGATGACGTCGATCGCTTCTACAGGATCTATGCGGCAGCCGACGGGCATCCGACGGCGGACCAGCTCCAGCGCGAGTATCTGGATCAGGGTTCGGACGGATTGAAGCACTTTTCAAAGATCCGCAACATCACCGGTGAGCGCATCGCCAAGGCCATTAACGATCGGCCTGAAATATACGATCAGGCTCGCCAATGTGCAGCGGTACTGCCCCAGGTGAAAGCCAGGGTCGGGGATGCCTTGAACCGCTTCTCCGAGTTGTATTCGGACGCGAGTTTTCCAGCAGTCACTGTTTCGGTGGGACGGGGACGGCCTGTAGCGGTGGCGGGCCCAAATGATGGGATCAATATTGGTTTGGAAGCGCTATGCGCGGCAGCCTTCATCAATCCCAACATCGAAGATCGGTTCGTACGCGTGATGGTGCATGAGTTTGTTCACGTCCAGCAGGTGCCGGAACTTACGGATAAGCCCACGCCGACGGTGCTGGAGGTGTCACTTGTCGAAGGTTCGGCCGAGTTTGTGACCGAGCTTCTCACCGGTGACGTTGCGTACGCCTACATGGCGGACCTGGTGGCAGGGCGCGAAGCAGAAATCGAGCAGGCGTTCATTGCCGACATGGACGCGACCGATCTGTCCAAGTGGTTGTACAACTCCACGCCTTCAAAGCCGGGTGATCTTGGTTACTGGGTCGGCTACCGAATCGCGAAAGCCTACTATTCCAAGGCCGATGACAAGCGCGAAGCACTTAAGACAATCATCTCTATGAAGGATGCGAAGGAATTTCTGGCGCTGAGCGAATGGTCGCCGGAACGCGTGCCAGCGCAGAAAGTCGGTTCGCCGGCTAGCGCCGTTGAGTCGAGATAGGGCGAGCTGGATTGTTGTAGACGTGCTCTGCGCTCTACAAAGAATGTCTTTATCGCGATCAGATTTCCAAGGCAATGTTCATGGCTACTGTGACACGCGACGTGAGCCGGTGACTTGGTGGGTTAGTCCCAGGGTTTACAGATGGAAGATTTTGCGACGTAGTGGATCACTTCTTCGTTGAACACCACCGTGCGTGGGCTGTGTCGTAGGCTTTTTGTTGGAAGTATCACGAACTGACTTCTTAATCTCTGGAGCTGCCATGAATGCGCTCACCCAAGCTCTCGGCTCTGCCGGCCCCGCCCTGATGATCGAACTTGAATCGCTGTACAAGGACCTTCACCAGCACCCCGAGTTGTCGATGCAGGAAGTACGCACTGCGAAGATTGTTGCCGATGCGATGCAGAGGCTTGGTTACGAGGTGACACGCAACGTCGGTGTGACTGGTGTGGTCTGCGTGCTGGAGAACGGCCCTGGCCCGACGGTAATGGTGCGCGCGGACATGGATGCCCTGCCGATGACCGAAAACACCGGTCTGCCCTATGCCAGCACCGTCATCGCGCGAGATGCTGACAATGTCGAGGTCGGTGTTGCGCATTCTTGCGGCCACGATATGCACGTGACCTGGATGATCGGTGCCGCTCGGATTCTGTCCGCGAATCGCACAGCCTGGCAGGGCACGCTGCTCATCGTGTTTCAGCCGGGCGAGGAAACGGCCGAAGGTGCCAACGCCATGGTGCGGGACTGGGGCGAAGGACGATTTCCGAAGCCGGATATCATCCTGGGCCAGCATGTGATGGTCGGCGCAGCAGGAACGGTGAGCTACCGTCCCGGCGTCACGCTGTCTGCCGGAGACAGCCTGGAAATCAAGCTCTTCGGGCGCGGCTCGCATGGTTCGCAACCGCAAACCTCGATCGATCCGGTCATCATGGCCGCTGCTGCGACACTGCGTCTGCAGACCATTGTCTCGCGCGAGATTGCGCCCTCCGAGCCTGCGGTACTCACGGTTGGCTCGCTGCAAGCCGGCACCAAGGAAAACATAATTCCAGACGACGCCACCATCAAACTGAACATCCGTACTTTCAGTGAAGACACGCGCGAGCACATGCTCAAATCGGTTCGCCGTATCTGTTGTGCAGAATGCGATGCTTCGGGCGCCGAGCGGCCGCCGGAGTTCACCACCATCAACCGCTATCCATTAACGGAAAACGATGTGGCTGCGACGCAGAAGGTGGCGCAAGCATTTCTGCGGCAGTTCGGTGATAACGCCTTGCTGGCACCCAGCCCCGCATCGGCCAGCGAAGATTTCAGCATCTTCGGTCGCAGCTGGGGCGTTCCCTACGTCTTCTGGTTCGTCGGCGGCACCGACCCAGCGGTGTTTGCCAAGGCCCATCAAGAAAAGACGGTCAACAAGATTCCCAGCAATCACTCGCCGAAGTTCGCGCCAGAGATCCATCCGACGCTTGAGACGGGTTTGCAGGCCATGTTGACCGCCGCTGCCGCATGGCTGTGTCCGCAGAGCGCCGTAACCTAGAGCAAATCTGTGATCGTGATCGTCCACTAATTGGCGTTCTTGGAGAAAACCGCCAGCTGGTGTTCCTCCTTAACCAGTCTTGCCTAACATGCCAGCACCGTGGGGGAGCCGCTCGACGGCTTTGCCTTTTTTCGTTGCGCGCCGCGCCGATAAAAGCCGCTTCGAGGCAACTGCTGGCCAAAGCGAAAAAACCTGCAGCCATATGGGGCAGGGGAGTCGCATGAGGCATCCACCGCGCGGTCGAACCTGCCCCGGACCTCTACGTCGAGGCCCGGCAAGCCAGCTACACGTTGTGGACGCGTCGGCGGTCCGGTCGAAGACGTTACCGACCAAGGCGAAGGGCAAGAATTCAACCGCGCCACGGTCGAGCCTGCGTTTCTGGACGATCTGTTGCTGCTTGGAAACCGTTGGGGTCAAGCGATGGTTTCCACCGTGCCGCCATCGACGCGCAACGACGAGCCAGTGGTCGCGCTGGCCTGTGGCGATGCCGCGTAGACGCTGAGATTGGCGACTTCTTCCGGCGTCGCAAAGCGGCCCAACAGGTTCGATGGCCGGTTTTCGGCGAGGAACAGCGCCTCCATTTCCGTCGGGGTTACCCCGCGCTCGGCGGCGAGCCCGGCCATCATCTCGAGGACGCCGGCGGTACGGGTTGGACCGGGAAGGATGGCGTTGACGGTGACCCCGGTGCCGGCCAACACTTTTGCCAGACCTCGCGACAGTCCCTGCAGCGCGGCCTTGCTTACACCGTAATGCACCATCTCGGTGGGGATATTGAGCGCTGATTCGCTCGACACGAACTGGATCCGGCCCCAGCCGCGCTCGCTCATGCCCCGTGCATAGTGGCGGGACAGGCGTACGCCGCTGAGCACGTTGACCTGGTAGAAGCGTTCCCACTCGGCATCGTCAATGGCGAAGAATTCCTGGACGCCGTAAATGCCGAGATTGTTGATCAGGATGTCGGCCTGAGGTTCGGCGTTGATAAGCAGCTGGCAGCCGGCGTCGGTGCCGGCGTCGGCTGCGACGCCGCGGATGCTGGTGGCCGTGCCCGTCTCGTTGCGGATGGTTTCGATGGCTGCGTCCACATTGGTCTGGGCACGGCCCACGACAACCACGGCCGCGCCGGCCCGGGCCAACCCGCTCGCGATCGCCAAGCCGATACCACCGGTGGAGCCGGTGACGATGGCGGTCTTGCCGGAAAGCTCGATTTTCATATGCTGTGCTCGTGGAGGGATGGCTTGCATAGGATGCAGTCGGAAGCGCCGCATCCCATCGTCATCGGCAGGCCGCAGCGTTCCATCCGTAGCCGGGCATTGGCAGGCGGGCACTGGCAGGCTGACACGTGAATGCGCTGGCGCGCCGGCGAACGATCCGCAGTGGTGCCGGACACGCCGGCAGGGCCATGCTCAGATATGCGCTCGGCCAGCGTGCGGGTGTGTTCCCGAGTAATCCGGCCAGCACGATCAGTGGCTACACGCCGCCAACCAGCACGCTTTGATTCCTTTTGCCGATAGGCACTGAACGCAGAACGGTCCTTTAACGGCGACATGCAAGCTCACCCCTTGTGGGAACTTTGATTTGCAACACTGACTGCTACATATGACGAGCACCCAATGCGGTTAATGGTCCCAACGAAGCTCCAAACGTGCACCTACCGAAGCGCGGAATCAAACAACGACCTGGCCTGTTGGATCGCTGCCTGATGCGTAGCCTGCTTGTCGGCCTTCACCTCACACAGCTCTCTTACCCGCTCGCGGCCCAGTTCCGTGCAGTCCGCAAGGAAGTCGTAGTGACCCACCAAGGGGAGTACCTGAAGTCGCGCGTTGTCATTCGCGTCGGCAATGACCTTGCTGTTGCTGGCGGGCGAGGCAATCGCATCGGCTTCGCCCACAACCACCGACAGTGGAACCTCCAACTGTGCGAGATCACCGGGCTCGAACGCCTGCACAATCGCCGGCGCCATCAGGAACACAGCGCGAACGTTGGGAATGCGGCGATCCTCCGCCGACCTGGCCACCCAAGGTGCCAGCTCCGGCGTAGCGACCGCTGCCATCCGCCGCTCAAGGGTCATTTCCGGATTCTCGGCCTGCGGCATGCAAACCCCATCCTTCGGCGATGCCTTGCAGAAGGCAGCCAACCGGGACATGTCCGGCCGCGCACCGGCAGCCACCAGCGCCGTGAACCCGCCGGCCGAATAGCCCACCAGCCCCAGCCGGCCCGCATCCACATGCGGGGCCAGCTCGGGGTCGGCCTGCACCGCAGCCAATGCCGCAGCGAGGTCATCGGCCCGGTTCCACGTAAGAATGCTTCCGGCTTCGGTCATCGCGTCCACACCGTTATTGCCGGGATGGTCCACCGCCACCACTACATACCCCGCGTGCGCCAGGGCTGTGCCGAACCAGCCCATCATTCGGGCACTGCCGCCGTTACCGTGTGACAGCAGCACTACTGGCCAGCGGCCCAGCGCAACGGGTGCATCGACGGCAGAGTATCCCGCCACGAACAACGGTGCACCCGGAGGCCCGATCGTCAGCGGCTGCTGCTGTACACCTGGCTGCGCCGGATACCACGCGGTATACCGCACCTGGTCGCTGTGCCCGGCATCGCGGACTGCTGCACTGGGCGTATGTGCCACACCATGGGTTTCGCCAACAGCGGGCGAGGGTGCAGCCGCCCATGCCAGCGGCGCGAATAGACAGGTCAGCAGGATGAAGGTGTAGGGCACTACTTGCACGGATGGGTCTCCTTGGATCAACTCAGGTCGGACAGCGGCAGCCAGATCTCCACGCCGCCGTTTCCGGTGCGGTCGTCGAAGCGGGCGTCATAGCGTTCAAAGTCGGGGGCGTCGGCGAGGCCTAGGCCGGAGCCGGGCAGGTAGTCGTTCAACAGCCAGTACCAGGTGGAGCGGATGGTCGAGATGTGGCCCGCATGCCACGCCACCAGATAGTCCCCGGCCGGGATGGAAACGGCATGCCACGCCGAAGGCACGGCGGCGCTCGCCCCGATCTCCATGCCGGCGATGTAGTCGAAGGCACCCTCGCCATCGCGGTTGCAGCAGACCCCGAAGGCGATGTCCTTGCCCAGCTCCCGGGTCAGTGCCAACTGCTGCCATTGCGAGGGAATGGACGCCACCGTAGCGGCGGTGTGGCGGGCGCGGATGCCCGCCACACGCAGTGGGCCCTGCCGGCGACGTACCGGCTCTACCTCGCAGGGAAGGGATGGGGCGTCGAGCTTGATGGCCTCCAACAGCGCGAGGCCGTGCAGACCCTTCCGGCGAACCTGTTCCGGAGGCAGCTTGAACTGCTCGGTGAAGGCGTTGGTAAACGCTGCATGCGAGGCATAGCCTGCGGCCAGGGCGACGTCCAGGATGGGCTCGCCACCAGCAGCCAGGGTCCGCGCCGCCTCGGTCAGTCGACGCATACGAAGGTAGCGCGCCATCGAAGTTCCGGTACTGACCTGGAACAGGCGTGCGAGGTGGAACGGTGAGAGTTCGACCACCTCGGCGATCTGGGCCAGCGAGGGGTTCTCGGCAAAGTGGCTTTCGATGTACCACAAGGCCTTGCGTGCCGCTCCCATGACGCCTGTTCCGTACCGGTGATTGGGTGGGAGCGTACCGCAGCGCGGGGGAGGGCGTTTGCGGGATCTTGCTGTTGGTGCACGGTGTGGATGAGAAGCGCGAAGCGAAGTCAGCGAGGCGCTGCGCCTTCCTTTGACTGTCCGCGGCGACGGCCGGATACCGGGTAGTGCGGCTCAATCAATGCAAGCGGCATCTTCACCTAAGTAACCTGCTCCATCTGATCCAGGAACATCTCCCTGCGCTTGCGTTTGAGTAGTGGCCCACCCCAGAACGCCGGATTTTCTACTTTAAAATGCACCGGTAATCGGGGGGGGGGCGTGGGTAAACCACATCGAATCCTGCGTTCCACAGTGCGGGGGGATGTTTCCAAATCGCGCATTCTGTCGAAAGGATTGGGCATCTGCTTCATCAAGGCTTCTGTGACCAAACAGTCGGAAAACTTGGCTATGATTCATTGAGAATCCAGCCAGTGAAGGCGAGGGGGAGAGGATGCAGGAGCTCGTACTCAATTTGGCAGGAAGCTTCGGCCACCGAATGGCCGGGGAGATTATTGTTGTCTTGGCCGTGTTGCTGTTTTTGCTTTTCAAAGGCATTTACTCCCTTAATAATGACCGCGCAAAGGCCAGACAGGAGTTCCTGCAGCTTTGGGACTTCGAGCGCGCAAAGCGTGATCCTCTCTGGTGCGAGGTATTGATTCGACACTACTGCCGCGAGTTCCTACCGGCGCAGATTGTCATCAACGTAGCTTCCAAATCCCAAGCGGCGGACACCCTGTGGGCCTTGAGCCACTCGGTACAGTTCTTTCAGCTGGATGATGGTTTGGTCCGATGGAAAAACAAGCGCTATGCAAAAGCGCGACATGCGCAGCTCGGAGTCGTAGCTGCGTTTGGGCTCTACTTCCTAATGGCGCCAGCCGCGATGCTATTACTCTGGTTGAGTTACCAGCTTTTTGGTACGGCTTCAGGTGTTTCGCTGGCGATGATGGTGTTGGTCGGATGTCTGCTTGGCGGCTTTGCGATAAGGGGCCTGGACTACGGTTTCGAGCTCGCAAACGCTCGCAAGAACTACGCTAAGATCCAGAACATGCAACCTTCATTGGTTCCGGAGCCAGCGGAAGCGCTGAAGGCCGTGGTAGGCAACAAGCTATCCAAGGTGCGAAGACTACGTAGGGCCGAGCGAAAGCCAGTGCCTATCGACGCATAGTCTATTGATCGAGCCGAAGCCGCACCTGTTTTTCAGCACATTCCAGAGCAGATAGCCGAGCAGTTCACGCGCAGTCCCTCAAAGACGATTGATAGCTTCGAACGGCCGATGAGCACGCTTTGAAATGGCTGTCCCGGTCGTAGTGCTCCTCGTTCCATTTCTACCCGGCGTGCTTCTGCTGTGCCAGCTTCGAACCCGAACGGGTCGGGATCATTCGCGCAGCGTTCCTTTTTTGTATTGCGTCACGTAAGTCAGAGGCATCGGCGCTCCAGGGCAGGTCACGCATTCGACGTTACGGGATTCGTTCGCTGCCAGGTTACGCCCAGCCAGTCGCCAACCAGCCCAAGGGACGTGGAGCTCGACGTGGTTTTCGATGATGCGCCGGTGGTGCGCTGATGCACACGCGTTCGGGCATTGTTCGCCGGTCGGCCAGCAAGGCGGCCTGCGGTCGATGTTGTAACTGTCACTCATGCCTCAATTTCCCCCCTGATCCTTAGGAGGCCGGGATGGTAGGTGAGATGATGTCGATTTAGCTTTTTAATGTCCCTGTGCAAGTCATTGATCTTTATAGATTCAGCTGCATGATCGGCGCCTGCGCGAGCGAGTAGTTTGGCTCAAGGACACGATCCTACGGGAAGTAGAAGCTCATGGACGCGATTCAAAGTCGCAGAGGCCGATGGGGCGGAAAGTAGACATGGCCTACATATTCCGTACTTTCCGAAGCGAGTCGATGGATGAAAATGACCTACACATTCCGCACCGCACTCTTGCTTTTCTCAGACGCAAACACCGTTTGGATTTCGTGTGTTGTAGAGAACTCAGTTCGAGTTCTATGACCTACAGATTCCATACCGCAGCGCGACCTCAGTACCTTAGTTGCGCTTGCGGATGCTTGGCAGTTCTGAAGAAACCAGCGCATTGAGCGTTGACCAACTAGTGACGGCGCTGCTGCCGCGACCTACCCGGTCGAGCAGCCGCGCGTGCAGGCCAGCCGCTTGTGCACCTGCGACGTCCGTACGATAGGTGTCACCCACCATGAGTACTTCAGAGGCTGGTAAACCAACCTTTCGCACAGCCGAAAGGTAGATCTGAGGCTCAGGCTTCACCCAACCCACATCGCAACTCCAGATCGCGACATCGATGTACGGAGCAAGTAGATGGTTTGCGGGTTCAACATACGGAGCAGCAAGGTTGGAGCAGACCGCCAAGATGTAGCCACGTTCGCGCAGTAATCTTAAGACTTCGGGGACCTCTGGAAACATCCTTACGCTGTCAAGCTCATCTTTCAGTTCACGCTCTAGTCTTAGGTGAATGTCCCGCGAGAGTTGAACGCCCAACAACTGCGCAGCTTCACGGAGTGTGAGTCGCTTTGACATCATTTCGGCCGGCACGTTTCCAGGCGGCTGAATCCCATCGTTGCGGGCCATTTCAAGCAACTGTCGATAGGGACGTTTAGGGTTAGGAATCTCAATAAGCGTTCCAAACACATCGAAAATGACAGCCTTCACGCCGTTTGGGGTTGTCGGCTTCATGACGGTTCACTCCTATCGCTATGGGTAGCAAGTGCTCGTTCGCCACTGCTAGGCATGTACATACCTATGAGACCCCATGTGCTCCAGTGGATGCACTTCAACTGTTCAACTGTAGAGCTCGCGCGAACATTTACGCGCTTTAGCGAATGCCTGCCTTCGGAGCAGTGTTGCACTATGGAGTTGTAGAAATCTCAATTTACGCGTGGACATCGGCGTACACAGATGTCTACGAGCGATTCAACGCGAAAGCGCGTCGGTAACCGGCTTGAGTCGGGCCGCTGCTGTAGTGATATGGGCATGAATTTCGCACTCGCCGTCGCAAATATCAAGTCGCTGCAGGCGCCTGACTAGGGCGGAGAATTTCCAAAAAACCCTTTTTTGGTCAATGGGTTGCATTTGCATGCGCAATCTTGTCGTGTTAATGATTTGATGCCGCGTGCTGTGGCAATCATCCAATCGGCGGAGACACAAACTATGGCCTGATGGACACAGGTGTCTATGGCTAGAACGACGAAAGGCCAGGGTGGCAGCCCTGACCTTTCTAAACAACCGGATGTTCCGCCGATTGGGGCTAGCCTTTCACGCTTCTCTTTCTGTGTCAATACAGGAGGCGGGTGCCTGTTGCCTCGGGTCCGAGGACCCACTTATGAGTTCGACAATGAGGGCAGCTCGCCCAATGAAAGACCTGGTCATTAAGCCGGGCGAGTTGGTTATGTGTGGTGGGAAGCTGTCCCGAATTCTAAATTGCGTTACTCCTGACAAGATCCACATCCGGGCTGAGGGCACGTCCGACTATCAGTGGGTGGCGGTCGGGGACCTTTCGTCGTACAACCAGCACGCGTCGAGTGACAGGATCCGTCACGTCGCTCACGCTAATCCTGACCAGGAGGCCTCCGCCCGCAAATGGACCAGTGCACTGGCTGTAACACTTAGGAAGTGCGGCGCGAGGTTACCGAAGCCGACGTGCGACCAACTCGCTATTGAGTTTGGCGTCTCCAGCAAAACTGTGAGGCGTCGATGGCGGATCTATCGCGCCAACCCTCTTCCCGCAGCTCAGTTACCTAGCTTGCCAGGTCCTCCACCGAAGGCGCGGCTTCTCTCCCCTTTGGTGGAAGGTCTGATTGCTTCTGCCATAGATGAGGTCTACCTCGTGCGTGAAGGCAGCACAGTTTCTGCAGTCGTACGCAGGTGTAAACAGCTTGCCGATCAGGCAGATGTCACGGCGCCCAGCTACGCAGCTGTCAGCGCACGCATAAAAGCTCGCGATCCCATGCATGTGGCGATCAAGCGAAAGGGATCTCACGAGGCGCTAGCGAAGCAGGCTCCTTCGATCCGGAACTTGCATGCAACATATCCGCTCGAGATAGTCCAGATAGATCATGCAGTTGTCGATCTGATGGTGGTTAGTCCAGTGACAAGGCAGGTGATCGGTCGACCGTGGATTACGGTCGCCATCGATGTATTCACGCGATGCGTAGTTGGTTACTACATGAGCTTTGATCCTCCTGATCAAACCTCTGTTGCGCTCACCTTAGAGCACAGCTGCCTTCCCAAGGAGAAGTGGCTAAGATCCATTGGTCTCGGAGAGAAGACTAAGTATCCAATCTTCGGAAAGATGTCACGAATTGCATGGGATAACGCGAAAACCTTCAAGACCAAGTCCCTCCTCGCGCAATGCGAGCGATACGGGATTGAAGTGAGGCCAAGACCGGTGCGAAAGCCGCACTATGGCGCGTACATCGAGCGGTACATCGGAACCATGATGGGGGCGGTGCACTTGCTCCCAGGGACGACGTTCTCTAACTCAAAGCAAAGGGGAGACTATCCCTCAGAAAAGCGGGCTATTCTCAGCTTCTCAGAGCTCGAGCAATGGCTTGCGCTCGAGATTGCAGGCGTGTACCACAACTCTCCTCATTTCGGTCTTGGTGGGCTGACGCCCCTGCAGATGTGGGAACAGTCGTGGACCGACAAAGAAGGAAGCACCCGGTTTCCGCCTCTCATCGGTGACCCACGTGATTTCACGCTCGGGTTCCTGCCAGCCGCCGGGCGCAAGATAGGCCGTACAGGAATCCAGTTACATTCCTTGAGCTATTGGGATCCGGCATTAACACCGTTCATTAATGATGGTCTTGACCACATAGTTCACTTCAGTCAGCGTGATCTCAGCAAGGTGTTCTTGTACGCAGCTGGTGACTACATTGATGTCCCGTTACTGGATCGCTCCAGAGGGACCTTTTCCTATTGGGAGCTGCGCGACATCCGCAGCCATCTAAAAGAACAGGGACGGAAGGCGGCATCGGAGGGCGAACTGCTTGATGCGGTCGAGCGCCAGCGCGAGATATTGTTTGACGCGGCGAAGATCTCCAAGAAGGCGCGCCGCAAGGTCGCAAGGCTCCCAGAGGTAAAGCCGCGCGAGCCGGCGCGCGATGTCGATTACACCATGCCAGCGGTTCCCCTTCCGCACAAGGAGGGGATGATCGAATGAAAATTATTCAGGAATGCGGGAGCTCCACTCCCAATCTCGAAGGAGATCTACCGTTTGTATTGAGTTCTCACTCTGTTCGTATTCTCAAAGTGTTGAGTCAACTACGCGCTGGCGAGTATCGGAGGAGCCGACCTGTGTGTCTGCACATCGCCGCTGCCGCAGGAAGCGGAAAGAGCAGATTGCTCAATCACTATATGTCTCAAGTGTCGGCTGAACGTGAAACGAGTGGCTCGCGGTATCGTGAGGCGATTCTTATTGAAGCGCCATATGACGGAAGTTGCATGAAGATGTGCCGTTCTATCGTCAATGCCTGTCTGCCTGGATTTCCTATCCGAAAGACTCAGAATATCCATGAGCAAGTTGCCGATGTGTTGCAGGCATCAGGCGTTAAACAGCTACTTATTGATGAGGCAGGGCATATCCTCAATGCTGGAAGGTCCGGCCAGCAGTACACCTTGGCACTCATAAAATCCATCTGCAATCTAGGAATTACGGTCTGCATTGCTACGACGAAAAATATGATCAATGTACTGGCGGCAGACGAACAACTCGCATCACGTTTCAAGAAAGTCGAACTACCAGTCTGGTCTGAGTCAAACGATTTTCGCCAGTTCTTGGCAGGTATCGAGCTCGAGCTGCGATTGCCGAAACCATCAAATCTAGACAGCAAAGTTGTAGTGCGATGGCTAACAACACACGACTGCTGCATCACGTTTCGGCTCTTGGAAGTAATTCTTGGAGCAGCTCGACTAGCACACTTGCGCGGGGAGGGGCGCTTGACCATCGAACTTCTAGAAGAATGTTGGAAATCTGAAATTTGTGTTGAGGAGAAGGGCCTTGAGAATTGAGGACCTACCCGTTGCAGCCGTCCCTTATCCAGACGAGAGCATCTACTCGTGGCTGGACGCTACACGCGAGATGCTGAAACTTGGATCTTCCGATTGGCGGCAGTGGTGTCGCTTCTCAGTTGAAGAACCAGAGCGTCGCCTAGCTGGAACCAATTGGGGAGCTGTTCCTCCCGAGCTAGGTCGCGTAGATCGCATCCCCGTCTCGTGGCGTGTGGGACCTGAATGGCGTGGCATGAAATGCCCACTTTGTTCTATCGCAGTTCCCGGCGGTCACCGCTACCCGGTCGTAGTGGATTGGCTCGACGTTCGAGCCATCGCTTGTTGCAAGCACCGTCTTTTGCTCACCTATCAACCCACAGAGGGAGCTATGCCGGTAGACACCAACGAAGAGATCTTTGCACTTTGGGGTTGGCTCGAAATGTGGCGTCACAGCTGTTTAGAACGATGGGACGCGAGACTCCGGCGGGATCTGGTACTGGCGGCTGGGCGCAACTGGGGTCCTCAATTCGGAAGCATCGCAAGCGCCGAGGTTGCTTGGTCGATCGAAGGCGCGGGCTGGAAGCTACCCAATCCTCAAAGACAGTATCGCCCCTTGGGACCAGCACGAACTGGCAGTCTTGGTCCTATGGACAGAGCGGCGGCTTTGCTGGGGGCATTTAGGGCTTGGAGGGCCTTAACTGATCCGTCATCACCAACGCTCCCTTCATGGCCTGGCCCTGCCTGGATGTGGCTGGCTCGGCGATGGAACGCTTATGGAGATGGGCGGATAGGAGCGATGTTTGCAGGGATTGTCTTGGCGAGTTGCGGCAGAGTTCGATCCTGATCCATCTGGATGAATTCATGAGTACAGATGATCACTAGCACTCTGTCGCAGGGAGGCGGCAGGTTCGCCGGCTTACGAGCCCGAGTTGGCCGCAAGCGGAAGCGAGGAGACAATCAGAAACAGCTTATGAGTTCATTGTCTCGCCGCGGCAATCTTGCTGTCAGCTCATGTCGACTGATCCGCCGACTGCTTGTATGCACCGGAGAGACTGTCAACCTTCCGATTAGGGCGCGTTATCGAGGGTAGGGCGAGTATCCGCTGCAAGCCCCGAGCAAAGGCCCCCAGATGCGGGCCTTCATTTCTTGGCGTGCATCTAGCCAACTCGGATGTGATGCTTCCAAGCATCCGCCCGACGCTACCGACGTTGGCCGGCTTCAACGTCCCCCCGGCTATCAGTAGCAGTAGCGGCCTGATTTGGAGTCCGGGGGTGGGTCAGGGTTTAGCCCAGTTCCAGGAATAGATGGCCGTTGGCTTCCAACTCCTTGAGCTTGTCCGGTGGGATCTCGTTCTGCCAGACGTGTCCTTCCAACTGCCATTGGTTTGGGTTCGCCAGATCAGGCAGACCTGCACCCTTGCGCACATAGAGACCCAGGGTGGGGCGGCTGGGATTGATGTAGAAGTCGAATTCTTGCGGTTGCATGTGCATTGCTCCTGTCGGACGGGATCAGGCGTCTGACGAAAGATCCACCGAAGCTTCGGTGGTCAGGTTGAGAAAGGTGAAGCTCTCCTGGAAATACAGCTCCACATCCTCATGGGTGTGTCCTATGTAGCCGATGGACAGATCCTCGCCTACGTGCAGTTCGAAATCGCCGCCGCGCCCTGTGAGCATGAGTCCCCCTTCGATGGCCGGAGCCCAGATGATCTCCCCGTCGATCAGTCCGCGAATGTCTTTGAGAACGGGGTAGCTCTCTGCTGGGGCGCCACCAAGCTGCTCATAGGGCTTGCGGCCCAGCACAAGCTTGTAGGGTCCATTGACGCCGGCATCTTTGAGTGTCGCGACCGCTCGCTCCACAGCGGCCGGATAGGCCTTGACATCGCCAGGCAAGGCGACGGCCCGATTGCTGCTGCTGGGGCGAATTCCGTCGATGTTGGCCAGTGCGTAGCCGTCGATAATGGCCCTGTCTTCGGCAAATGCGATACAGCGGGCAGCCTCCTTGAGAGGCTGGAGATCCGGATCGTTGGCGCCGCGCTCCACCGAATCGATCGCCTCACGGGACAGCTTAAAGGGGGCACGAAATCGCACCAGTGCCTTTACTTTGTGCTGGCTCACCGTCAAACCGTCTTGCTCGGACTTTAGGGCTTGGAGGTGGCCGGTGCCCACGGCCGCCAGATCGGATCCAGCGGGGCCGATGACGTCAATGATCTTGCGCGAAGCCAGATAGCGCTTGAGCGTCCTGGATGCTTCTTCCTCGATCTGCTCCCATGCACCGGCAGAGATGGGTGCCAGTTGACGATGCAGGTTGTTCATGGGGCTACTCTCCTTTCAATGATCCAATGCGGAGTGAACCGTCCTTCTCACTGTCAGTTTCCGCGGGAGCAGAGCCCCCGTCTCGGGTTGCTGGCGGTGAGTCGGGGCGTGCGGGAAGGGTTTCGAGCAGATCCACCGAGGGAACAAAGAACAGGCTTCCTGTGATGGCTTTGCTGAAATCAAGCAGGCGGTCGTAGTTGCCGGGCGGATTGCCGACGAACATATTGGTGAGCATCTGCTCGGTGCGTTCGGGCGAGCGGGCGTAGCCAATGAAATAGGTGCCAAACTCTCCCTTGCCTGCATCTCCGAAGGGCATGTTGTCCCGAAGGATCTGCAACTGTTTGCCATCTTTGGTGATGTTAGTCAGGACGTTGTGGGCGTAGGGGGCCTTCTCTTCGTCGGCAATCTCGATATTGGAGAGCTTCTTGCGCCCGATGATGGCCTCTTGGGTCGAAACGGGAAGCCTGTTCCACGCGGTGAGGTCGTGCAGATACTTCTGGATGATCACGTAGCTTCCACCTGCGAAAGAGGGGTCCTCCTCGCCGATGATGACCGCATCTACGGCGTCCTGATCTGCAGGATTTTCTGTGCCATCGACAAAGCCGATGAGGTCGCGGCTGTCAAAATAGCTGAAACCATGGACTTCGTCCGTCGTGGCGATATCAGCCCCCAGACGCTCTATCAGGACCGACGCCAGTTCGAAACACAAGTCCATGCGATCGGCGCGGATATGGAAAAGGACATCGCCGGGCGTTGAGACCGCATGATGTTGACCTTTGATCTCGCGGAACGGGTGGAGGTCCTTGGGTCTGGGCTGCCCAAAGAGCCTATCCCACGCGTCGGAACCAAACCCCATGATGCAAGACAGGCCCGCCTCGGGCGCACGGGAGCCTATCGCACGGAGTATGGAACTCATGTCCGAGCACAATGCGCCGCATGCCTTTAGCGGATCGGCGTCTTGTTTGAAGACGACTACAAGAAAAATGGCCGCCCGAGTGATCTTGGTTACGACCGGTTGGGAGATAGCTGAGGTCACACCTGCTCCTGTTGCTCATTCTTTGCGTGCTGATGTGCCGCGTGCCAGGCCATGAATTCTTCCGCGGGCAGGGACTTCGAATACAGCCATCCTTGTGCCATCTCAATGCCTGCCTTACGAAGCGCTGATTCTTGTTCGATACGCTCGACGCACTCGGCCACGACCTTTCGTCCGCTGGCATGGATGAGGGGTGCCAGCTCCTGCAGAAGTTCGCTGTGCCCCCCGTCATCGATACTACGCGTAACCTCGCGATCCAATTTGATCACGTCCACCGGTGCCTGGAAGAGCACCAGCAGGTTCCGGCTTCGTGCCCCGATGTCATCCAGGCCGATGGATACACCTTCATCCGATACTTCTTTGAGCTCTTCGAGGCCTAGCCTGTCAGGGATGCCCCGCTCGGTGACCTCCAGCAGGATGGAGCCAGGGTAGTCCAGCAGCTTTGATGTGCGGGCCACATACTCGAACCCGCCACGGCCCAGGACCTCGGGGGGAACGTTGATGCCGATCTGGGTGCAAGGATTTCTCTTGAGCCAGGGCCCAAGCTCCTTGGCCACTTGGTCAATCACCCAGTAGGTTAACGCACCGGCGACCGGCGTGTTCTCCACTACCCGCACAAAGGCCATTGGCTCGACAACATGGCCGTCATGCTTCCATCGGACCAAGGCTTCTGCGCCCACGCAGCGCAGATTCTCGGCCAATGAAACCGTGGGCATATACTCCAAGAACATCTCATTGTTGATGATGGCCTGGTGAATCTGTTGCTCGGTATATATTTCCGGCTGTGCCATGGCTTGGATCCCTCGCTCAAACGATGTCTGGTATGGCACGGGTCGGGGGAAACCCTGTGAACTCATCCTTTCTTTGCGGCATTGACTATACGGACCACAGCCCCATTCATGATGACGCCGTTGGGAATGACGACTTCATTGGATTCTTCATCTATCAAAGAGGTGAAGCCCAGGGATATTTCCTTCACGCGCGCTGAGATGGTGCCAACGGGAGAGTAGATCCGCACATCATCGCCCACGCGAATGGCTTTGGAGAGCACGAGGGAAAAGCCCGCGATGAGATTGCCAAGGGTGTCTTGGGCAGCCAAGCCGATTACCACCGAAATGATGCTCGCGCCGGCCAGAAGGGCGGTGCCAAGGGTGCGAAGCTCGGGGACAATGTGGGCGAATGCGGCTGTTCCAAACAGATAGATCAGCATTTGCACAAAGACACTGGCGAACTGTAATACCGTCACGTCTGAAAGCCGGTGCTCCAAGCGTTTGGCGGTCCGGCGTGTAAACCAGGCCAGCGTGGCACAGATGCAGAGCACCACGAGCCCTATTGCGACTGCGCCTATGAGTGAGCTTGGCGCCAGCAATGGGCCTGCGCTTTCAGTCAGCGGGTGCATTCCCAGGCGCATGGTCATATCAGGCGCTCCGGATAGGTGTAGATGTTGTAGCGTTGAGGCTGGGAAAAGCCGACGAGGCATATGCCTGCGCCGCGTGCCAGATCGATCGCCAGGGCCGTAGGTGCAGAGATCGCCGCAATCATGCTCACGCCTGCGCTTGCTGCCTTGGCGATCATTTCATAGCTGGCCCGGCTGGATATGAGAACGAAGCCGTCGACTGGATTGGTCGCCTTGCGCCTGAGCGCGCCGATGAGTTTGTCCAAAGCGTTGTGTCTTCCCACGTCTTCGCGTGTGATTTGAGTATCACCGTTGGCATCGGCCCAGGCCGCGGCGTGCATGGAGCCGGTCGCATCATTGATGGGTTGGTGCTGGTTGAGTGTCGCCAAGGCATGGCGCAATGCATGCGCGGAGAACGACCGCACGTCAGCGACCGGGAGTGGCTGCCGAACAAGGTCTTCAAGTTGTCGGGTGCCGCAAATGCCGCACCCGCTGCGACCAGGGAGCAATCTTTGGTCATCCGTAGAAAGCGAGTTGACCGGCGCCTCGGATGCAACTTGCATGGAAAGGGAAATCCCTTCCACATAGCTATTGGTTTGGACATCCAACAACTGATCTGGATGGTGGATCAATCCTTCGGTCAAGGAGAAGCCCAGTGCGAAATCATCCAGATCGCCGGGGGTTGCCATCATCACGGCATAGGAGCGATCGTTGCAGAGCATAGCGATAGGCACTTCCTCGGCGACCTGATCACTTGTCTTGACGCCTACTTCGCCCTGCACGCGCCAGATCGGGCGTTGCGCATACTTGAGGGGCGAGCCGGTGTTGGTTACGCATGTCATGCCTTCACCCGTCCACCCCATGGCGCTAAAGGTCAATGGCCTCGCTGGCCATCAGAACATCGTCGGACAAACTGTCGACGAGCCGGGTGAGGATAGACCTTTCCCGATCGGGTCGTAAACCCTCCCTCTAACAGAGCCGCGGAAGCAGGTTTCGCGATTGGACATTCTGTCCGTCCGGTCCGGACATTATGTCTCTAACGCGGTGGTAGCGTCTTGCGGGCCAACAACATCCTGGCGCGCAGGCCCACTCCATCGTGGGCCAATGTCGATACCAGCAATCTTTGGGAGGAGATGTATGGAGAAGGCAGCCAACAGTGGGGCCACAGTAGGGTTTCTGGACAAGTCCCGCAGTGTTGCGCGACCTGGGTTTAACCGATGGCTGGTTCCGCCTTGTGCGCTGGCGATGCATTTGTGCATCGGCATGGCCTATGGATTCAGTGTCTTCTGGTTGCCTCTGTCCAGTCCAGCAGATTCTGGTCAATCTCATCGTCAATGCCATCCATGCCATGCCCAAAGGCGGGAAATTGGTGCTCCGGACGGTGGATGCAGAGAGCGCCACGGGCGATGCGGGAGTGGCCATTCAGGTGGCGGACACCGGAGCGGGCATTACGGCAGATATGCTCGACCGCATCTTTGACCCCTTCGTTTCGACCAAGCAGCAGGAGGGGACGGGGCTTGGCTTGTCCATCAGTCAGATGCTGGCTGTCAGGCAGGCGGGCACACTCACCGTTACAAGTGGCGTTGGAAAAGGGGCAACCTTTACCCTCTGGCTGCCCGAAAGCGTCCCTTGATCGCCCTCTATCGGGCATCTGAAGTGAACACGTCTGTGGAGATTAGGTTTTGAGCAATCCATACCAAGTGCTTGGCGTCGAGGCCAACGCATCCCTTGATCAGATCAAGAAGGCCTATCGTCGGCTGGCCAGGAAGCTACATCCCGATTTGAATCCCGGCGATAAGGCGGCTGAGGAGACATTCAAGGACGTTAACAATGCCTACCGCTTGCTCAGCGATCCTGAGAAACGAGCGCGATTTGATGCGGGGGAGATCGATGAGACCGGCGCCGAAAGGCCGCGGCATAACTATTACCGTGACTATGCCGATTCCGAGCAGGCGTATGGATACGGTGGTGATGATGCCTATGCGGACTTCATGCAGGGCGATGATCCGTTCGCCGATCTGATGCGGCGAAGCGCACAGGCTCGAGCCAACCGTCCCGGACAGGATCTCCACTATCGCTTGTCCATTGACCTGTCTGAGGCCATCGAGGGCGGAAAGAAGCGTTTGACCTTGCCCACAGGCGACACGTTGGACGTCGTGGTGCCGGCCGGTGTGGTGGACGGGCAGGCCATAAGATTGAGGGGCAAAGGCGCACCGGGCGCTGGCAAAGGCAGGGCGGGCGATGCGCTGATTGAGCTCGAAGTCAGGCCAGATGCTCGCTTCACACGCGATGGTGATGATCTGACCATTGAGATTCCGATATCGCTCAGCGAAGCCGTGCTTGGTGGGAAAGTTCGCGTGCCGACGCCCACTGGCAGGCTCGAGGTGACGGTTCCACCGGGTTCAGACGGCAGTGTGAAGATGCGGTTGAAGGGCCATGGGATGCCAATCCGCGGAGGGGGCAGGGGAGATGAGTTCGTCAAGCTGCGGATCGCACTGCCGAGGCCAGTTGATCCTGCTCTGAAAGACTTTGTAGACGCGTGGGAGGCTGGGCGTTCCTTCGACCCACGCCAGGAGAGCAAGCAATGAACATTGATATCGAGGTGTTCCTATCCAACTCCGGCATCAAGCGTGAAGTCCTGCAACATTGGATTGAGAACGAGTGGGTCACTCCATCAAAGACCGAAGTGGGTGTTCACCTGACAGCGGTGGATGTGGCGCGGGTCTACTTCGTTCGGGATCTTAGTGCGGACTTTGGCGTGAACGATGCGGGTATCGAGGTGGCATTGCATTTGGTCGATCAGATCCACGCGCTGCGCAGGGTGCTCAGGTCGATTCAGCATGAGCTGGGACCATTAGGCGCTTCGAACGAGGATTCCGTGTTCTGAGTCTTCTGACTCCATGGTGTTTATGCCTATCGCTGGAGAATAGCCGGCAGTAGATGGGATTGAACGATGGCTTGCGCCGCCGGACGAGTGAGTTCATCGCCCACAAGGTCGATGTTCTCGGCTGATATCAAGAGCAGGCTACGGATGTCTTGTTCGGACAAGGCGCCTCGCTCTAAGAGTTTTCTGATCAGGTTCTGCAGGATGAGATTGGTCACTGCCACGTCATTGGGAAGCTTTACGTAGTCCATCTAACTGCTCCTGGCGCGGGCGGCAGTCTCATCCTAACGCCTCTAAGCATGGCCCTGGCGGACAGAATGTCTATCTGCCAGTGGACAAGTTGTCTTTGGTTTGCGGTGCATGCAATGCAAGAGACTGAGTTCGTTGGCTCATCTGGTTGGCATGCTTGTTGCTCTGCCAAATGTGCAGTGCAGGCTGGCGTGCAAGGCCATCGCCAGGAGTGCTAACCGATCAGAGAGACCTCGCTAATGCATAGAGTCGTGGTGGTTGGGGGAGGGGCAGGGGGGTTGGAGCTGGCCACCCAGTTGGGCGATCGCTACGGCCGAGATGTGGGCGTTGAAGTAACGCTGGTAGACCCAGAACCTTTCCATGTCTGGAAGCCACTGCTCCATGAAGTCGCTTCGGGGAGCCTGGACCCTTGGGTTCATCAGGTTGACTATGCAGCTCAGGGCTACTGGCATGGTTTCGACTTCGTGCAGGGCGCGATGACGGGGCTGGATCGAAAGAAGCAGCTTGTTAGTGTGGGCCCCGTATTCGATGGCGAAGGGCGAGCGTTGTTCTCAGCTAGGGAACTGCCCTATGACACGTTGATCATGGCCGTAGGCAGCATCACCAACTTCTTCGGCATCCCCGGTGCACATGAGCATACTTTTGCTCTGGACACGGTGCAGGACGCGGAGCGATTTCGGGCCAGTCTGGTATCGGCCTGCATACGCGCTGATAGCGTCCAATCCCCATCCAAACGCCGTGTGCGGATCATGATCGTAGGCGGCGGTGCGACGGGTGTCGAACTGGCTGCAGAGCTGCGACAGACGGCCCGCTTCCTGTCCGTCTATGGGCTGCACCATCTTGATCCCATGCGGGATATCCAGATCTCGACTATTGAGGCTGGGGATCGCATTCTACCTACCCTTCCTGAGCGGGTTTCTGAGGCGGCTGCAGAACTCTTGGAGCGTTATGGCGTCCAACTGATACTACGTGAGCAGGTGAAAGAGGTTACCGCACAAGGTCTGTTTACATCCGAAGTAACGTTTCACGGCGCTGACCTTACAGTGTGGGCTGCAGGCATCAAGGCACTGCCTCTGCTCTCAAAGCTGGACGGACTCATTGTGGGCGAGCGGGGCCAACTGGCGGTGAGGCAGACATTACAAACACTGGACGACGATGCCATCTTCGCTATTGGAGACTGCGCGCAGTGCCATTGGACTGAGCAGGCAGCCTGGGTTCCACCAAGAGCACAAGCGGCCCACCAGCAAGTGGGCTTCCTCCTGCGAGCCCTGCGCGTTCGATTGGCGCATCCCACTGAACGGTTGCCACTGTTCCGGTATAGGGATTTCGGCTCGTTGGTGTCACTTGGAAGACTAGGCGCTATGGGAAACCTGATGGGTGGACTCATCAGTGGTCGACTGTTCGTTGATGGGATAGTGGCCAGGATCATGTATCGCTCTTTGTATCGAATGCACTGCGTGGCCCTGCATGGATGGTGAAGAACCAGTGTTGACATGCTGGCCAACCTACTGCGCAGATCGATATCCACCAAGATCAAGCTGCATTGAGGGCGTATGCGTTCTAGTGTGAAAAGCTATGAAGCCTCGAAGGCTCAAGTCCGATCCGCGTCGACACTGGATGCTCGCGGAAGGCCGTTGCTTGATCTACGAATCTCAGTTATGGATCGCTGCAACTTTCGCTGCATCTATTGCATGCCGGAGAGCACATACGGGGATCAGTATCGCTTCCTCGACAGTGACGAAAGGCTGAGCTTTGCTGAAATAGAGCGGGTCTGTAGGGCTGCAGCGGACCTTGGCGTGAGCAAGCTGCGATTGACGGGGGGGAGCCTTTGTTGAGGCCTGGCCTGCCGGAGCTGGTGGGCAGATTAAAGGCCATTCCGGGAATATCCGACCTTGCCCTCACCACCAACGGGATGTTGCTGGCTCGTCAAGCGGTAGATCTGCGTAAAGCAGGCCTGGATCGGGTGACGGTGAGCCTGGATGCACTGGATCCGACTTTGTTCCATCGAATGAGCGGGGGGCGAGGCTCGGTGGGTGAGGTGCTGGTAGGCGTGCAGGCGGCGGTGCGAGCAGGCTTCCCCGGCGGTATCAAAGTGAACACGGTGGTTCAGCGAGGTGTGAATGAGCACGCCGTGCCAGATCTGGTGAGTTGGTCGCGCGCAACAGGAATCATCGTCAGGTTTATCGAGTACATGGATGTGGGGAGCCACAACCAGTGGCGCTCGGGGCACATTGTCTGCTCAGATGAACTGCTGGCGGTGATCGGCAAGCAATGGCCTTTGGAGCCCATACCAGCGCACTATCCTGGAGAGGTGGCCACGCGCTACAGGTTTCTGGATGGGGCAGGGGAAATAGGCTTGATCTCGTCCATCAGCAAGCCATTTTGCGGCGATTGCTCGCGTGCGCGATTGTCCTCGGATGGCAAGTTCTACACCTGTCTTTTCGCGGTCCAGGGCACAGACCTACGAACCACGTTGCGCGGAGGACAGGGCGATACGATCCTCAGGGAGAAGATGCGCGATATCTGGCAGGCTCGGGCGGATCGATACAGTGAGCAGCGAGGTCAATGGCGTTCGGGCAGGACCAATAAGAAGATCGAGATGCATTACATTGGCGGTTAGTGGATTGGGCTTACTTGAGGAAATCCAATGTTAGTTCGCTACTACATCAATCTGCAGAACCCATCGCTGGCGCGCGGCTTGGATCCGGATTTCAGCTTTAGTGCGAACGGGGCCGAAGAGTTCGCTGCACAGCTTCAAGCCGCATTGAGTCATCCTGACTTCTTCAATCGGTGGCGAAAAACTCAAGTCGATCCCGATCGTATCGACCCTTTGTTGGCCAAGATCGACCCCGATGCGCGCGTGTTCGGTGCGCAGCAGGATCTGAGCATCAATCTTGTTGCAGTGACGTCGATACCTGGCGCGGTGCTGAAGCAGCGCATGGATTTGCTGGCCGGGAGTGCTTGGGCATTGATGGATGTGGCCGGCTAATGAAATGCGCTGACCTGTCACGTCATTGGAAACAATCCTGTTCCAGATAACCCCGACCTAATGGAGCCTAGGGAAGGTCTGATCAAAGCGCTCTGATGCTTGGATTTCAGCGTCAAGGCGCCAAGTCGACCTCGATATGATGGATTTTGCGCCGTTTCTGACGCTTTTCGACGGCTTTCCCCGTCCAACAGACGGATTAACCCGTCGGCAGCAACAGACGTCGCCGCGCCATCCACAGATTCGACAGCGCGAACAGCGTCAACACCTGCGCCGTGTTCTTCGCCAACCCGCGATAGCGCACCTTGGTGTAACCGAACTGCCGCTTCACCACTCGGAACGGATGCTCCACCTTCGCCCGCAGGCTGGCCTTGAAGTGCTCCCAGCGTTCGGCGTATTTGCGATCACGCTTGTTCTTCATCGCACGAAGCTTCGACGGCTTCTCCGCGATCCAGAACGCAGCCTCCACGCCTTGCAGCTCCTCGCGCTTGTCCGCGCCCGTGTAGCCGCTGTCGCCGCAGATTGTGTCTTCCTTGCCGTGCAGCAGCTTGTGCACCTGCGTCACGTCGTTGACGTTCGCCGCCGTGCACTCCACGTGGTGCACCAGGCCCGACTCCTCGTCCACGCCAATGTGCGCCTTCATCCCGAAGTGCCACTGGTTGCCCTTCTTCGTCTGGTGCATCTCCGGGTCGCGCTTGCCGTCCCTGTTCTTGGTAGAGCTCGGTGCCGCAATGATCGTCGCATCGACGATCGTGCCGGCCTTCAAGCTCTGGCCCTTGCGCGCCAGGTGCGCGTTCACGCGCTCCAGGAGCTGCGGCGCCAGATCATGCGTCTCCAGCAGCCGGCGGAAGTTGAGGATCGTGGTTTCGTCCGGGATGTTGTCCAGCCCACTCAGGCGGGCAAAGCGGCGCATCACCGGCATCTCGTACAGCGCCTCTTCCATGCCCAGGTCGCTCAGCGCGTACCACTGCTGCAGAAAGTGGATGCGCAGCATCGTCGCCAGCGCGTACGGCTGCCGGCCACGCTGGCCCATCTTCGGGTAGTGCGGTGCGATCAGCGCCAGCAATGCGTTCCACGGCACAACCTGCTCCATCTCCGCCAGGAAGATCTCGCGTCGCGTCTTCTTCCGCTTGCCCGTGTGTTCCGCGTCCCCGAAGCTCAGCTGCATCGTCGTCATCCGTCGAACCTTGCGCTATTGTCGCCGAGGAATTGTTCAGAGCATCCCTAATGCCGGGTCATGTCGATGGACTGCATGCCGTGCGCGCGGGCGATCACCTCGTCGGCGTCCAGTCCGTGGTGGGCGGCGAAGTCGCGCAGCAGGTGTTCTACCCGTGCGCGCGAATCCACCCGCGTGTCGTCCATGTCGATCAGCAAGGCATCCAACCGCAGCAGCATCATGCAGTCCGGTTTGAACGCGGAGGACGGCTGCATGGTACGCAAGCGGCCGCGTGCCGCTGCGGGCATGGACCGCCTCGGACATCGGCGGCAGGGCTTGTCCCGCTGGATGTCCGACAAGCTGCCACTGCTGCGCTCGAAGAGCGGACATGCCGACACGGGGGCACCCGGCAAGGCCGCGATCAGGACCGACGATGGTGGGCTGGCGACCGCGCGGCAGGCTCAGCGGTACGGTCCCGGCCCGTGCCAGAGGCGTTCGCCCTCGTGGTAGACGTCCATCATGATGATGGCCTTGCGCGCATCGCCGATGTCTTTCAGCTCGGGCGAGTCCGGCGGCAGCAGCCGGCACTTGCTCGAACCGCGGCGCAGGGCGACTTCCAGCGGGCACACCATCTGGTACTCGGTGCCCGGCAACGGGATGAACAGCTCTTTCATGCCCTGCGCCTTCCACGCGCGCAGGCGTTCTTCGCTGAGCAGGTCGTAGTACACCTGATAGCCGCCCACTTCGAGGCTGGAGCCGGAGGCGTTGTTGTTGGTGCGGCCGTTGCCGTGGCTGACCGAGGCGCTGTCGGCCAGGCCGGCGTTTTCGCGGGCGCTGTCCTGTTCGAGCATGCCCGGCGGCCGCCCGGTCCAGGTTTCCGGATGGCGGTCGGCGCTGGGCGGCAGGCTTGCGACGGCCTGTGACGGGGTTTGCGCCGGGGTCTGTGCGGCCTGCGTGGCTTGCCGCACTTCGGGGTGATGCGTCCGCGTGGGTTCGGCATGCGGCGGCGGCGGATGCTCGGCATGCTGCACCAGCGTGGTCTGCACCGGCGTGCTGGCCTTGGCGTGGCGGGCCGAAGGCGATGCGGGCTGCTTGCTCTGCACCGGCTGGGGCGAGGCGTCGCCGACGAAATCCACCTTCATCCGGCTGCCGCCGGCGGCACCGTCGGGGTCGGACACGGTGGGTACCGAAGACGACAACAGCAGAAGCAACAGCAGCAGGTGCAGCAAGGCGCTGACCAAGGCCGCCACCCACGATTGCAGCCGCTCGCTCCGGGTGCGGGCCCGGGGCGAGGTGCGCAGCGATGCGTGGCTCATGCCGGCACGGCTTCTGCGGGGAGGTGAGCCTTCATGTGGAACGTGCGCAGCGCGGCCGACGGGGTGGCGACATCGTACGGCAGGCGCGTCGGTGCCGGTTGCCGGCAGTGGCAAGATCGACGCGATTTTCCGCAGGCGCTAAGGCGCGGTTTACATGCCCGGGTCACGCCGTGACCGGCATGGCGGGCATGTCGGCCGTGCGCAGCATCTTCTCCCCGCATGCCGCCGCCCGCCTCGACAGGCCACCGGTGATGGTGCGGCTATGATCGGCCCTGCATCGGGCCGTCCGGCCCGCCACGTCAACGGGAGAATCACTCCATGAACCTGCGTCGTTTCGTCATCGCCGTCGGCCTGCTGGCCGTGGCCGGGTCGGCCTCGGCCGTGGACCTCAAGAGCCTGAAGAAGTCGCTGGGCGGCAGCGAGTCGTCCGCGCAATCGAGCGAGGGCGTGTCGTCGCTGGGGGGACTGGGCGGGTTGGCCTTGCCGGGCATCAGCGGCAAGACCGCGGGCAACGCGGCCGGCGTGCTGGAGTACTGCGTGAAGCGCAAATACCTGAGCGGCAACGCGGTGGCCTCGGTGAAGGACAAGCTGCTGTCCAGATACGGGCTGGGCACCGAGAAGAAGGCGCAGCAGGACAGCGGCTACAAGAGTGGCCTGCAGGGCATCCTGCAGGGCGACGGCGGGCAGTCCTTCAACTTGGATGCGGTCTCGGACAAGCTCAAGGACAAGGGCTGCGATTACGTGCTCGACAACGCCGGCAAGCTGATCTGAAGGCTGGCGCCGGCATCGGCCGCAGTGCTGTTTTCCCGGATGAAGAAAAGGCCCGGCAATTGCCGGGCCTTTCCGTTTGCACCGCCGCCGCGATGGGCGGCGGCGTGATCGGCCGGACGGCATCGGCCGCCCGGCCGGTGCGGCTTACTTCTTCGTCATGCTGTCCGGCAGCGCATAGGCGATCACGTAGTCGCCCACGTCCGGCGAATGGCTGGTGCCGCCGGCGGAGATCACCACGTACTGCTTGCCGGTCTTCGGCGAGACGTATACCAGTGGCGCGGCCACGGCGCCCACGGGCAGGCGGGCCTTCCACACTTCCTTGCCGGTGGCCGCGTCCAGCGCGCGCAGGTAGTAGTCCTGCGTGCCGGCGAAGAACACCAGGCCCGAAGCGGTGGAGGTGGGGCCGCCCAGGGTCGGCATGCCGATCGGCATCGACAGGTGGGTCTTGATGCCCAGCGGGCCGGTGTCTTTCACGGTGCCCAGCGGCACCTGCCACACCAGCTTCTTGGTGGTCAGGTCGATGGCGCTCATCGTGCCGAACGGCGGGTCCACGCAGGGCACGCCCAGCGGCGACTGCAGGATGTCGATCTTCACGCCGCCGTAGGGGCCGGCCAGCTGCGGACGGATGGTGCCCATGAAGCCGGGCACTTCGTCGGTGGACACCTTGAACTTCTTGGCGTCCTCGCGGGTGATCAGCTGCATCCGCAGCGCCATGCGCATGTCGTTGACGAACATCAGGTTGCGCGATTCGTCGATCGAGATGCCGCCCCAGTTCATGCCGCCCAGCAGGCTGGGCCACTCGATGTAGGGCTTCTCGCTGGGCGGGGTGAAGGCGCCCTGGTAGTTGGAGTCCTTGAACTTGATGCGGCAGTACAGCTGGTCGAACGGGCTGATGCCCCACATCGAGCGCTCGGTGAGGGTATCGGCGCCGATGATCGGCATGCCCACCGAGAACGGCTGGGTCGGCGACAGGGTGTCGCCCTGCGCGTGCGGGGTGGTCGGGACCGGGCGTTCTTCCACCGGCGTGACGAACTCGCCGGTGCGGCGGTCGATCACGAAGATGTGGCCGGTCTTGGTGGTCTGGATCAGCGCCGGCACCTTGCGGCCCTGCGCATCGGTCACGTCATGCAGCACCGGCTGCGAGGGCAGGTCGTAATCCCACACGTCGTGGTGGATCAGCTGGCGCACCCAGCGCACCTTGCCGGTGGAAGCATCCAGCGCGATCACCGCCGAGCCGTTCTTCTCCTTGGCCGGGTTGCGGCTGCCACCCCAGTAATCGGGCGGGCCGTTGCCGGTGGGCAGGTAGACCAGGTTCAGCTCGTGGTCGTAGGTCGGGATGGTCCACACGTTCGGCGTGGCCAGCGTGTAGTCCTCGCCGGGCTTGGCCAGCTCGTCGGGCTTGCCCACGTCCCAGGCCCAGGCTTCCGAGCCGTCGCGCACGTCGTAGGCGCGCACCACGCCGGAAGGCTCGCCTTCCATGATGTCGCGCACCCAGCCGCCGATCACGGCCAGGTGGCCCATCACCACCGGGATCGAGGTCGGGTGGTAGCGCTTGCTGTTTTCCACCGGGCCCATGTGCGGCTTCAGGTCCACGACGCCGTTCTGGCCGAAGCCCGGGCACTGTGCGCCGGTGGCGGCATCCAGCGCGAACAGGCGCGCATCGACGGTGGATACCAGGATGCGGCGGCGGCAGGTCTGCCCGGTGTACGCGGCCTTCTGCGCGGCGTCGAGGCTGGCGTCCTTGTCGATGTCGTAATAGCCCACGCCGCGGCAGGTCACGTGCTCGGCGGTGTGCGCCTTGGGATCGAACTTCCAGATCGCCTTGCCGGTATCGGCGTCGATCGCGGTCACCAGGTTCTCGGGCGTGCACGAATACAGCGAGGTGCCGATCTGCAGCGGGGTGTTTTCGTCCACGCCCGCCGCCGCGCCCGGTTCGGACACGGTGCGGCGGCCGGTTCGATAGGTCCACGCCACCTGCAGCTGGTTGACGTTGGCCGGGGTGATCTGCTCGAACGGCGCAAAGCGCGTGCCGGCGGCATTGCGGCCGAAGAACTCCCAGTCACCCGGGTTGGCCGCAGAGGCCTTGGCGGCGGCCGGATCGGCGGTGATGGCCGCCGGGTTGGAGATCGTGCCGTGCGGGAAGAATGCGGCCACCAGCGTGGCCAGCAGCGCGACGAAGGTGGCCAGCGCACCGCTGTTGCCCAGCCGGCGGGTGATGGCCGACACGCCCGGATAAGCGGCGCCGGACCACAAGGTCATCATCAGCACCAGCGCCGGGAACACCAGTCGCGGCAGCAGCTCCCAGTAGCCGAAGCGCGGCGTGTCCAGCAGCGCCCACACGGCGGTGGCAACGAACACCAGCAGCGAGAACGCGGCCGTGTGGCGATGGCGCAGCAGCACCAGCACGCCCAGCACCAGGTAGGCCAGGCCGGCGATCAGGTAATAGGCGGAGCCGCCCAGCTTGAGCAGCGATATGCCGCCATAAGCCAGCGCCACGCCGGTGGCGAGGACGATGAGGGCGAGCAACAGCCGGGGGATGGCGCGCAAGGCGGATCCCTGTCCCGGCAAGGGAGTGTCGACCATGAGGTTTCTCCGTGATCAGGTCAGTGAAAGGTGGGGGAGGCCACGCGGCGGCGGTGCAGCCCGTCGCGATCCGCGTGGTGGTGACCAGCGCGTCATCCGGAACCGTGCATGCATCCGGCATGAAGGTTCCCGATCGGGCGATGGTTGCCGAACGGACACGATGCCGTCCAGACGTGCGGTGGTGAATGGATTTGCTTGCGTGATTGAACCATGTGCAGCGTGAAACCGGTCATCCGGCATGAAAGCGCGGCCGAATGTGGCGGCGCGTGAAGGCCGCCGCTCAGGCGGGGACCGCGATTTCCGCCGCTTCGGCCTCGCCGGCGGCGAAGAAATGGCGCAGCCCGATCAGGCCGAGCAGGCCCTCGTCGCGGCCGGTGCCGGGCGGCAGCGTGCGCACGCGCGCCAGCGATGCGTCGATCGCCTCGCGCAGCGCGGCCGGCGCCGCCAGCTTGCGGCCATGCGCGGCCTGTTCGCGGTAATGCCGGCAGACCGCATCGAGCAGGCGGTCCAGCGCGGCGGCATTGGTTTCGGGCAGCACCCGGCGCGCGCGGCGCAATTCGATCACGTTGAGGCCGGCGCGGATTTCGTCGAGCAGGTCGACCGTGGCCAAGTGGCTGT
Source organism: Stenotrophomonas nitritireducens (assembly GCF_001700965.1). NCBI lineage: Bacteria > Pseudomonadati > Pseudomonadota > Gammaproteobacteria > Lysobacterales > Lysobacteraceae > Stenotrophomonas > Stenotrophomonas nitritireducens. The sequence goes on along the minus strand of NZ_CP016756.1, from coordinate 55,803 downwards.
CGCTGGATACGGCGGCCATGCGCGGGGCGAGCTGGCCGAGCAGGTCGATCATGCGTGCGGTGAACACGTCCCGGTCCAGCACGCCGTGCCCGGCCGCCGCCTCGGCGATCACCGTCCACGCCCGGCGCACCAGCCGGCGCGCGCTCAGTTCGGCACCGACCGAGCGGAACAGCCGGGTCATCACGATGAAGAAGCCCACCCCCAGCACGATGGACACGCTGGAATTGACGAAGGACTGGAAATCGCCGGTGTAGGTGCTGCGCAGGTTGAGCAGGGTGGCCCTAGCGCTGTATGCCATCGAGGATCGCGTGGATGGGGCCGGCCAGATCCTCTACTCCGTCTTGTATGGGACATAGCTGGCCATTGATGAAGAAGCTCGGCGTGCCGTTAACGCCACTTCGCAAACCGCCGTTGAGATCGGCTTGAATGCGGCTGGCGAGTTGTCCGGCTTCGAGCGCTTCCTGCAGGCCTTCTATATCCAGTGCGAGTTCGCGCGCCAGTTCGACATAGAACGCAGGGCCTAAACGGTCCTGGTTCTCGTAAAGGGCATCGTGTGCTTCCCAGAACTTGCCATGGGTGGCTGCATACTCAGCAAAGACGGCTGCGGGCAGGGCTTGTGGGTGGTCATCGCTCAGAGGGAAGTTGCGGAATACGAAACACAGGCTTGCGCCGAACTGTGCCTGTAGTTCTTTGATTCCTTCATAGGCTTCGCCGCAGTACGGGCATTGATAATCGCCGTATTCGACCAGGATGACGGGTGCGTCGAGGGGGCCCTGCGCGTGATCGCGAGTGTTTACAGGAATGCGAAGCGTGGACATGGCGGATATCCTGTTCTGGGATGAGGTCAGGAGTGTTTGAGAGATTCGAGCGCGTCCAATACGCCGTCAACGCCAGGGTTGATGGCCGTTGGCGAAAGGTAGCTCCAGGTAATGCGACCTTGTGCATCGATGACGAACAGGGCTCTCTTGCAATAGCCATTTTCGGCGTCATATGCGCCATAGAGCGCCGACACAGAGCCTTTGGGATGGAAGTCCGAGAGTAGATCGAAACGTAGCTTGTGCGCGGCGGCGAAGGCTTGGTGGCACCATGCGCTGTCTACAGAGATTCCAAGCGTTGTGGTGCCACTTTCCGAGATGAGCGAAAGGGCCTGGTTGAAGAGTGTAAGCTCATCCGAGCAGACTTCGCTCCAGTCGGCGGGATAGAACACCAACACGACGGGCCTTCCCCGTAGCTCATGGAGCGATAATTTCTGGTCGGGCGTGGCATTGAGCGTGAAGTCCGGCGCCAGGGTGTTGGGCGATAGGATGGCATCTGATCCAGGAGTTGGGGCGGACATGGCTTCCTCGATAGATTCAGTATTCTTGTTGAGCTATTCTTGCTGAGCTATCAGCGCAGGTGGGCGAAGACACCTGTTGGAGTTCCACCGAATAGTGAGAGCGAGCCTGGCCCCACTGCGGCGAGCAGGAAGAAACCACCTGCCATGCCCACATGAGCCAATAGTTGGTTCACATCGCCCCTGTGGGCCGCATAGCCCGTCAGCAGGCACCACACGCCTAGCAGGACGCCTACCGTGCGAACGGGATAGCCAATGCACACGGCTATTCCACCAACAAGTTCGCAAACACCCACCAGGTAGGCCAGCACCCTGGCGTCGGGCAAGCCCATGCCGGCAAGGACGGGCACGAGCTTAGCCTCACCCCCATGAAGTTTCATGACGCCCCAGATGATGAAAGGCACGCCCAAGAACAGCCGAGCCACAAGCAACGCTATTGCGTTCATCATATATACCTCCCCGTGTGCCGCCGCTCCCGTGCGTCGCGACCGCCGCGCGCATTGCAGGGCTTACCCGGGCCAATTCTACGCCTCCGGTAGGTGAGTGAGAACCCTTCCCTCACGCGGATTGAACGCGGACATTCTGTCTGATAATTTGGACAACTTGTCCAGCATTGTGCGGTTCAAATACTGATAAGTTTGGCCCCCGCGACGGCATTTCGATCCGGCATGAGTCGGCTGGATTGATGTCCGCCGATTTGATGCGCTGTAGGGAGAGCAGATGCGTCTTGAGAAGCTAACTTCGCGTTTGCATCAGGCATTGGTCGAGGCGCAGGCATTGGCTGCTCGCCACGACAACACGCTGATCGAGCCTGTGCACCTGCTTAAAGCCCTTGTGGATCAGAGCGGAGGCACGACGCGGCCCCTGCTGCTCAGGTCCGGCGTGAATGTTTCCCATCTGGATGAGCAACTTGACGCAGGGATAGATAGGTTCGCGCGCGTTAACGGGCAATCAAACGTCTCCATCGGCAATGACCTTGCGCGTCTTCTCAACGTGGCGGACAAACTGTCCCAACACAGTGGCGATACCTATGTCGCCAGCGAATGGTTCCTACTGGCGGCGGTAGAGGACACCGGAGAGGCGGGGCGGACACTTCGACACGCAGGTGCGAACAAAGAAAGGTTGCTGGCCGCGATACAACAACTGCGGGGAGGAGACAAAGTGGATTCCGAGCACGCCGAGGACCAGCGAGAGGCGCTGGACAAATACACCATCGATCTGACCAAGCGGGCCGAAGAGGGCAAGCTGGATCCTGTTATCGGTCGCGATGAGGAGATTCGGCGCACCATCCAGGTCCTCCAGCGCCGCACAAAGAACAATCCGGTCTTGATTGGTGAGCCTGGGGTCGGCAAAACGGCGATCGTGGAGGGTCTGGCTCAGCGTATCGTCAACGGGGAGGTGCCCGAAGGCTTGAAGAACCGTCGGGTGCTGTCGCTGGACATGGGGGCGTTGATTGCCGGAGCGAAGTTTCGCGGTGAGTTCGAGGAGCGGCTCAAGGCCGTTCTCAACGATCTGTCCAAGACCGATGGGCAGGTCATTCTGTTCATCGACGAACTGCACACGATGGTGGGCGCTGGCAAGGCTGAAGGCTCCATGGATGCGGGCAACATGCTCAAGCCGGCGCTGGCGCGTGGTGAGCTTCATTGCATCGGTGCTACGACGCTGGATGAGTATCGGAAGTATGTCGAGAAGGACCCCGCGCTCGAGCGCCGTTTCCAGAAGGTGTTCGTGGGTGAGCCGTCCGTGGAAGACACCATCGCCATCCTGCGGGGTCTGAAGGAGAAATACGCCGTCCACCACGGCGTGGAGATCACTGATCCGGCCATTGTGGCCGCAGCCACCCTCTCGCACCGCTACATTGCTGATAGGCAGTTGCCGGACAAGGCGATTGACCTCATGGACGAAGCGGCCTCGCGCATTCGCATGGAGATCGACTCCAAGCCAGAAGAGTTGGATCGCAAGGAGCGTCGTCTGATTCAGCTCAAGATCCAGAGGGAAATGCTCAAGAAGGAAAAGGATGCCGAGTCCAAGAAGCGCCTGGCGGACCTGGACGCCGACATCGCTTCGCTTGAACGCGAATTTTCGGATCTGGATGAGGTCTGGAAGTCAGAGAAAGCGGCCTTGCAGGGGGCCACCAAGGTCAAGGAACAGATCGAAAAAGCCAAGCTGGAATTGGAAGCCGCGCAACGCCACCAGGACTATGCTCGGATGAGCGAGATCCAGTATGGACAACTGCCTGAGTTGGAGAAGCAACTCCGCGCAGCGCAGGAGGTTGAGCAGAAGGACTTCAAGCTGGTCCAGGATCGGGTCACCGCTGAGGAGATTGCTGAGGTGGTCTCACGCTGGACCGGCATTCCGGTGGCCAAGATGCTTGAAGGCGAGCGCGAGAAGCTCTTGCAGATGGAGCAGTCTTTGGGCAAACGCGTCATCGGTCAGGAGGAAGCCATCAAGGTGGTGTCCGATGCGGTGCGTCGCTCGCGCTCGGGCCTTAGCGATCCCAATCGTCCCAGCGGTTCGTTCCTGTTCCTGGGTCCCACGGGCGTGGGTAAGACCGAACTTTGCAAGGCGTTGGCCGAGTTCCTGTTCGACAGTAGCGAGGCCATGATCCGCATCGATATGAGCGAGTTCATGGAGAAGCACAGTGTCGCCCGACTCATTGGCGCACCACCTGGCTATGTCGGCTACGAGGAAGGTGGCTACCTGACCGAGGCCGTGCGTCGTCGTCCCTACTCGCTGATCCTGCTCGATGAGGTGGAGAAAGCCCACGCCGATGTGTTCAATATCCTATTGCAGGTATTGGACGATGGCCGGCTCACCGATGGCCAAGGCCGCACGGTGGACTTCCGAAACACCGTCATCGTCATGACCTCCAACTTGGGGTCCAGCCTGATCCAGGACATGTCCGATGCAAGCGGGGCTGCGGACAGTGCCGAGAGCTACACGCAGATGAAAGCGGCGGTCATGGGTGTGGTCCAAGCCCATTTCCGGCCTGAATTTATCAATCGGCTCGATGACATCGTGGTCTTCCATCCCTTGGACAAGGCACAGATCCGGGAGATCGCGCGCATCCAGACTCGTTACCTGGCCAAACGCCTGGAAGAGCGCCAGATTCACCTGGAGCTGGACGACTCGGCGTTGAACCTGCTGGGCAACATCGGCTTTGACCCGATCTACGGGGCCAGGCCCCTAAAGCGCACCATCCAGACCCAGTTGGAGAATCCCTTGGCCAAACAGATCCTGTCGGGAGACTTCACGCCGGGGGACACGGTGAAGGTCTTCGCGCAGGACGGAAGATTGGGCTTCAAACGAAACTAGGTAAGCGTAGTTCGTCCTGCATTGATGGTTAGTGCCTTGGATCGCACAAGTGGTTTGGGTCCGGGCGCATTGCTTCTACTTCTCAACCGAAAAAGGTGATCAAGATGGGCAAGATTATCGGCATTGACCTGGGCACCACCAACTCATGCGTGGCCATCATTGAGGGCGGAAAGGCCCGCGTCCTGGAGAATTCCGAGGGCGATCGCACCACGCCCTCCATCGTGGCCTATACCAAGGATGGCGAGGTGTTGGTGGGCGCTGCGGCCAAGCGGCAGGCAGTGACCAACCCCAAAAATACATTCTATGCCGTCAAGCGACTGATCGGCAGAAAGTTCAAGGATGCAGAGGTGCAGAAGGACATCGGCTTGGTGTCCTACAGCATCGTCGAGCACGAGAACGGCGATGCCTGGGTTGCCACCTCCGAGGGCAAGAAGATGGCACCCCAAGAGGTGTCAGCCCGCGTGCTGGAGAAGATGAAGAAGACCGCCGAGGCCTTCTTGGGGGAGACCATCAACGAAGCCGTCATCACGGTGCCGGCCTATTTCAACGACAGCCAGCGTCAAGCCACCAAGGACGCGGGCAAGATCGCGGGGCTCGACGTCAAGCGCATTATCAATGAGCCTACCGCGGCCGCCTTGGCATATGGACTGGACAAGGAAGGCGGCGATAGGAAGATCGTGGTCTACGATTTGGGTGGCGGCACGTTTGACGTATCCATCATCGAGATCGCCAATGTCGATGGTGAAAAGCAGTTTGAAGTGCTGGCCACCAATGGCGATACGTTCTTGGGTGGTGAGGACTTCGACAAACGCGTCATCGACTACCTGATCGATGAGTTTCAGAAGGATCAGGGCATCGATCTGCGTAAAGACCCCATGGCCCTCCAACGGCTCAAGGACGCCGGCGAGCGCGCCAAGATTGAGCTCTCTTCGGCCCAGCAGACTGAGGTCAATCTGCCGTATGTCACGGCTGACGCCTCAGGCCCTAAACATCTGAGCGTCAAGCTGACGCGAGCCAAGCTCGAGGCACTGGTGGAGGATCTGGTCAAGAAGACTATCGAACCGTGCCGCATCGCGCTCAAGGATGCCGGCATCAAGACCAGCGAGATCACCGAGGTGATCCTGGTGGGCGGTCAGACACGCATGCCCAAGGTGCAGCAGGCTGTGTCCGACTTCTTTGGCAAGCAGCCGCGCAAGGACGTCAACCCCGATGAGGCCGTGGCACTGGGTGCCGCAATCCAAGGCGGCGTGCTGGCCGGTGACGTCAAGGATGTGTTGTTGCTGGACGTGACGCCGCTGAGCCTGGGCATCGAGACCATGGGCGGTGTGATGACCAAGATCATCGAAAAGAACACCACAATCCCGGCCAAGGCGTCGCAGACGTTCAGCACCGCCGAAGACAACCAGCCGGCGGTGACGGTGCACGTGTTGCAAGGCGAGCGAGAGCAGGCGCAGTTCAACAAGTCTCTGGCCAAGTTCGACCTCACCGGCATCGAGCCCGCACCACGCGGTGCGCCCCAGATTGAAGTGTCCTTCAACATTGATGCCAACGGCATCCTGCATGTCTCGGCCAAGGACAACAAGACGGGCAAACAGCAGCAAGTGGAGATCAAGGCCGGCTCGGGCCTGTCAGAGGCCGAGATCAAGCGGATGGTGGAGGATGCGGAGAAGCACCGGGACGATGACAAGAAGTTCCAGGAACTGGTAGGGGTGCGCAATCAGGCCGATGCGTTGATCTATACCGTGCGCAACGCGGTCAACGAGCATGGAAGCAAGGTCGGTGGCGGCGTGATCGGCGAGGTAGAAGCGGCCCTGGCCGACCTCCAAACCGCCATGAAGGGGGATGATCAGGCCCAGATCCAGGCCAAGACGCAAGGCCTCGAGCGCATCGCGCAGCCATTGATGGAGGCGGCAAGCGGCGCACATACCCAAGAGGCTGGCGGCAGCGGCGAGGGCGCACACGATCCCAACGTAGTCGACGCCGAGTTTACCGAGGTCAAGGATGACAAGGAGTAGCCGCCCCACGTTGGGCACCGTCTGAGACCAACCCGTCCTACCTGGGAAACCACCGCCATGCCGCGAGCCTCAACCGCATTCCTCTTCGATCTCGATGGAACCCTGATCGATAGCGTCTATCAGCATGTGCTGGCATGGAAGGAGGCGCTGGATCGGGAGGGCGTTGATCTGCCGGTGTGGAAGATACATCGCAAGATCGGGATGAGCGGCGGCCTATTCACCCATATCCTGCTGCGCGAGACGGGCTTGGATATCACGCAGGAGCGTCTAGCCAGGCTTCGGCAGTATCACGCCGAAGCCTATGGGCGATTCTCCCGGGAGGGCTCAGTGCACCCTCTTCCCGGGGCGCGCGAGCTGCTGGACTTCCTCAGTGGCGCATCCATTCTGTGGGCGATCGCGACCAGTGGCCGCATGGAGACGGCGGGACCCAACATCGCGGCGTTGGGCGTGGACCCAGCTCAGGTGCCCGTCATCACCCGGGACCTCGTCCGGCATGCCAAACCAGATCCGGATCTCTTCATTGCCGCGGCGGAGCGGCTCGGGGTAGACATCACGCAGTGCCTGGTCATCGGCGACAGCATCTGGGACATGCTCGCGGCCCAACGGGCTAGATCGTTGGGCGTTGGCGTGCTCTCGGGTGGGTATGGGCAAGAAGAGCTCGAGCGTGCGGGTGCCTTTCGTGTTTACGAGGATCCGGCGGATCTGTTGCGGCACATCGATGAGGTTGCGGCGCGCAGCTAGCCTGTCTGCGATCCAGCCGCCACTGTCCAGAAGGAATGTTTGGCATGAATACAGAGAAAGTTCCGCCTGAGGACTCGGAAGCGCTGAGTGTCAGCTCACCTTCCCCTGGCGGTGTTCATTCATCGGAGGAGTTTGATGGCATTCCCGATGAGTTCGAAAAGCAGCCAGATTCTTACGTCAAACAAGTGCCAGATTCCAAGCACGATGCTCATCACTTCTCGCTATTGGCGCGCCTGTTTGGTATCAAATCGACGTGGGACCTGGCCTGGTTGAGTATTGCGATCGTGGCAATCATTATCGGTATCGTGCTTGCGCTGTCCGACTTGATTCCGGGGCAGGATCCATCTGCGCAGATGAACGCGCTCCTGCTCGGGTTACTCGCTGCCGGCTGGGCAACGTCCATGTGTTCTGAGATAAAAACACGCTGGTGGGGAACTGGATTTTCGGTGGCAGGAATTGCTATTTGGGCGATGGATGTCGTCTACGGTGCGGACGGAGACATTGGCGCGCTTTGGGACGTGTTCTGCAGGGGGGCAGGTTGCCGATGAGCCTTCGCATACTGGCAGCCATAGAGAACAAGCCATACATATCCGAGCAGCATCAACACGCCCCCACTGATGGCCGCCCGCTCTTTCCATGTAAGCGCTAACAGGCTATTGGATTTCATGTTCTTCACCTTCGAATGGGGGTATACCCATAACGCAGGTGCTCGTTTTGTCAACTGCGTCTGCCGTCGATGATTGGGCGCGGCCGATAGCGATCTCAATCTGGGCAAAACCTCGTTTGGTTGGCCAGTAAAGGTGAGTGATGATCAAGCTGTCGCATGCCCGAGCTAGCTTCTACCTCGCCGCCGTTGCTGGTCTTCTGGCATGGGGTTGGGCCCTTTACGCCGTGCCCTACCTGGCGTTGGTGGTGGGCGTGGATGTGTTCTTCATCGCCTATCTGGTGCGCACCCTCGCTGCGGTGCCTTCCTTTGATGCCCAACGGATGAGAGAAAATGCTGGGCACCGAGATGAGCCGTTATGGTTGGTCTTGATCATCACCCTGGCTGCGGCAGCGCTGGCCGTGATCCTGGTGATAACCGTGAGTGGACAGAAGGATCGCGATGCCATCGCCTTGGTGATGACGTTGGCGTCATTGCCGCTGGCATGGGCCACGATCCACGCGATGATGGCCTGGCACTACGCTCACATGTATTGGCGAAAAGCGGACAAGGAAGAGGCCGATAGCGCGGATGGCTACCACGGCGGCCTGATATTCCCCGGCGGAAAGCCTCCTGGCGCCAGGGATTTTCTCTACTTCTCATTCATCATTGGCGTCGCGGCGCAGACGGCGGATGTTTCCATTTCGTCTTCGCGCATCCGAGCGGTCAGTTTGCTGCATTCGTTGGTTGCTTTTACATTCAATACGGTGCTCCTGGCAGCCGTCGTCAATGTCGTGGTTTCGCTGGCTTAGCTTGCAAAGTGTGTAGGAGGGACAAGGGAGTGACCAGGAAATTCAAAGTGGGTGATCATGTGTGCTGGAACTCAGAGGCGGGCAAGGTATCTGGCACGATCATTGCCGTGCATACCGAAGATTTCGTCTACAAGAACTACACGCACCACGCATCAAAGGACGATCCGCAATACGAGATCAAGAGCGACAAGACTGACCATATTGCCGCCCACAAAGGTGGCGCGCTTGAGTATGTATAGATCTTTCAGGGCGGTTCTAATCGTGCGTTAGGATGTGATCTGCTTTGTGTGTTTTGGTGAGGAGAAGAGCGATGACTGCCGTTTCTTATGAAAAGCTAACCCATGATATGCGTGCGAATGCACAGCAGTTGGTGAGTGGCATTGGCATCATCCCGCGGGCCGAAGATCGACCGTTGGAGTCGGATGATCTGATCTTCTACCTCACTGAGACCTCAATGCCCATGGCGGCGGCGATGCGCGAACATGGCTTGTTCATTGATTCTGGTGGCTTGAACTTTGATATCAGCCAGTTCAGTGTTATCCGTCGTCTTGCCAATAGTGTGATCGACGAATACAAGATCGGCGACCGCAATGGCATATGGAAGCAGCTGGATCTATCTACTGATGAGGATGTGGACTACAACGGTGGCTATGTGCTCACTGCGCTCGAAGCGCTGGAGTTGCTTTACGCTCCACCCGTCTAGCAAGAGATAACCTCTAGCGCTGGCGATTGCGGTGCAGGTGCGAAACATGGGGGTGAGCAGGGACATGCCAGCGCCACGGCTGGTCTACGGCATGCCGTATCCCTATTCGGGGTCCCACATCGGGCACCTCAGGTGGGGGCGTGCCGTCGGAGGCGATGCTGATTCCTCGATCATTGCGGACGATATCGGCGCCATCCAGATCGCCAGTGATGCCCATCGCCTGCGTCAATCGTCCTGGGCCAGAGCCGATCTCCGTCTCCTTGGCCGGGTAGTGGCGTGCTTGGCGCATCAGTTCGATGCCGGCGACAGGTTCGATGGCGCGCATTAACACGCCAACGCCCTGGCCAATCTCGCCACATACGGCGTTTGCACCCCAATGCATGCCGTAGTTCAAGTAGACATAGAGATGGCCACAGGGCCCGAACATCGTGGCATTGCGACGGGTTTGGCCACGGTAGCTATGAGCGGCGGGATCTTCCTGACCACAGTAAGCCTCCACTTCGACAATGCGACCCACGCGGCCATCGTCGCGCACCAGGAGCTTGTTCAGCAGCTCTGGCGCCACGATGCGTGGGTCGCGGTGGTAGAAGGCGCGGGGGAGGGCTGGAAAACTCACAAGCCCTGATTCTCTTCGGGGTAGATGACGCGCAAGTCGGATTCGATGACGGCGCCTGGCGTGAGTTGGGCCGGCTCGATGCGGTTCTCGCTCATGATGTGGAACACGGCCTCTCCGCGCGCAATGAGATGGTCGGCGACGATGCGGCGATGGCAGCGCCACCATACGGCTTCGGCGCACATCATCACGCAGCGCTGCTTGCGCCCTTGTTCAATCAAGTGCGTTATCCCGTCATTGAAGTGCGATGACAGCGCATAGTCGGCGTAGTTGTGGAAGCTACGGTTGATCCAGAAGCCGTTCACATCAGCGGGCACCTGCACGGTCTTCGCGCGTAGGCCGCCTAGCGCTGCGATATGTTCATACCCTATGCCAAGCGTTGCCAGCCAGTTCACAAGGCTGTCCTCGTTGAACTGAGGATTTGCTTTGGATCTAGGCATTTTTCGGATGTCCGCCACGTGGGTGACATCTGCTTGCTTTAGCAGTCCGGCGAAGGTGTCCAGGCTGCGGTCGGAATGACCGATAGTAAAGAAGGGAAGCTTCATTCAGAACAGGAGGGGCGCTAAAGGGGGGGGGTTAGAGGACCGGTGCCATCATGCCCACTGTGTTCTGAAGCAGGCGCGTATGGAGGGGCCATGCTTTCACAGTATCGAGAGATACTGCCGATGAGACGGAGAGATAGCCGAGCTGACGGTGCTTGATGGTCGCTGTGGTGGCTGCATCCATGATTAGAAGATTGTTCTCAAAGTTCAGCTGTAAGCTGCGCCGGTCCATGTTGGCGGAGCCCACAAGGGCGAATTCACCATCTGCGGTCAGCGACTTGGTATGCAGAAGCCCCAGCGGATACTCGTAGATGGCAACCCCGGACTGCAGTAGATCGCGATAGGTGCTTCGGCAGGCACAGGCGACCAGCCAGGAATTATTTCGTTTGGGGAACACGATCGTCGTCTTCACGCCACGTCGTGGCGCTGCGCATAGGGCTCGCAGGAGAGCCTCATCCGGCACGAAGTAGGGCGTGGTAATCAGCAGCTCGCGCCGAGCAGCATAGAGGGCTCCTACGAAGGAGTCAGACATCGCGTTGCCCGGCGTGGAAGGCCCGCTGCCATACATCTGGGCGGCAACGCCGGGCTCAAAGGCGGCAGGCTCAGGCTGTGCTGCCGGCAGGGCTTCCAGCGGCTCGCCTATCTCGGCGATCCAGGTGCTCAGAAACAGCCATTGCGCTTGCCGCACCACCGGGCCTTGGCAGCGCAGGAAGATATCGACCCATGGCGCGTAGCGGGCGAGCACCCTGAACTGGGGGTCGGCGCAGTTCTGGCTGCCGCAGTAGACGATGGCGTTATCGATGACTACGAGCTTGCGGTGGTTGCGCAGATCCAGCCGGCCTACAGCTAGGTAGCCAAGGCGGGGTATGTCATCCAGTGTGGCCAGCAGATGGACCCCCGCTTGGCGCAGCTGCTGCCAGCGCGGACCGTGGATAAAGGCGCGTGAGCCCAGTGCATCGACCATCACCCGGCACGCAACCCCGCGCTGGGCCGCCGCCGCTACCGCATCGGCCACCTGGCCGCCATGGGTATCATCCAGCCAGATATAGAAGCTGATGTGCACATGATCGCGGGCTTGGGCGATATCCGCGACGAGCGTGGCGATGGCCGCCTCCGAATCGAGCATGGGCTGGGCCGGGGTTGCATCTGGATCGCCGAGCAACTCGATACGATTGCCGCCGACGGCGAGCAAGCCGTTGATCGCTGTGCAGAGGTGCGACAGCTCACCAGCGGATTCGACCAAAGTGGCCGCCGATCCTTCCGGCTTGGCCAGGGTGCGTTCGGCCTCATGCAGGCGACGCACTCGTCCGCGGCCGATACTCGTTTCGCCGAGGAAGAGGTAGGCGACCAGTCCCAGGGTGGGCACCGCCATGATGACCGCCACCCAGGCTGCCCGCGAAGCGGGTGTGCGCCCAGGGCGAGTGAGGGCCCGCGCGGCCACCAAGAGGTGCAGGGCGAACAAGGCCAGGGAGAGCGCCATGCTCAGTGGATGGTGCGTCCAACTTAAAGCAAGTGACATCGGGCCCCCAAGCTTCTCGATGTTCCAGTGAGTCTAGGGGAGGTTTAGGGCCCCGTCACGCGATTAGTACCGATCTGGTCGCGAGCGCTGCTCGAGTGTGATCAGACGATTGGAACCTTGCGTCCTAGGTGGCGACACAGGATGCTTGACAGGCCCACCACCAGTTCTGCCTCACCAATGGACGGTTCCCCGCCACATGCCGCCCGTTGTCGGATGCGAAGCTGTAGATCTTCGAGACTGCCTCCCTTGGCCGGAGAGGGAGAGGGGCGAATTGTCCTTTACTCACCTACTAGTACGTCCTTGAAGTACTTTCAGTTCTTTGGAGAGGAGCTTTAGGGCCGCGACATGATGATCATCGCGGTGCAGTTCGTGCCAACGCCTGTTCAAGGAAGGGAGCAGTCCGACTCTGTGGTATCCCCGCCACTTGCTGTGGGGAGCCGGTCGCCACGATGCCGGCGGTCGCATTGTGATCTCGGGCTCCCCTGAACAGGTAGCGCGAAAGCCGGGCAGAAGGCTATGAGCACGATGGTACGTTTCCATCGCTTTGGCGGCAATGATGTCCTGAAGATCGAAAAACTCGAAACTTCGCAGCCAGATGCGGGGCAAGTGCTGGTATCGGTGCACGCCGCGAGCATTAACCCGATCGACTTTAAGATCCGCTCAGGCCTGTATCCGGGCGTCAGGGACGACCGTCTTCCCTACACGCCTGGCCGAGATATTTCTGGGGTCGTCGCGGCCTGCGGCGCCCAGTCCACTCGCTTCAAGGTAGGCGACGAGGTATTCGGCATTGTCGATATTCACGGCGGTGGTTACTCTCAGCAAATCGCCGTAGATCAACGCGCCCTTTCGGCGAAGCCCGCCGGGCTCGACCATGTTCACGCGGCCGCCATCCCGCTTGCAGGGCAGACTGCTTGGCAGGGCTTGTTCCGTTATGGCCGTCTTAAAGCAGGACAGTCGGTGCTGATCCAGGGGGGATCTGGCGGAGTAGGTCATTTCGCTATCCAGTTTGCGAAGGCGAGAGGTGCCCGCGTGCTGACGACGGTCTCGACCGCAAACGTCGAATTTGAGGGTCGGCAGGGATTCGTGTAAAAACGGGCCGAAAGTGAGCTAACTGCCTGTCGCAGCTGGCTTTATTGGCCGCTCCAGAAAATCGAGGGTTGGGCAGCACTCTCCCGCCGGCACTTGGGCGCACCGCGCTATTTTCTGTTCGAGATCCCTCTCCAGCTGTCGCAGCTCGCGGATTCGTAGACGGACATCGACGAGCTTTCGCTCGGTCAGCTGACGGGTCTGCTCGCAAGAACCTTCGCCTGTGATCTCTAGCAGGCCAGCGATCTCGTCGAGGCTGAATCCCATCATCTGAGCGCGCCGGATGAACTGAAGCCGATTGACATCGTTTTCGTCGTAACGACGCACGCCTCCTATGGGTCGCTCGGGTTGACGCAGCAGCCTACGCCGCTGGTAGTAGCGCACGGTTTCGACGTGCACATCGGCCGCCGCCGCCAGCCGGCTGATCGTAAACGTGTTCGGACGCACGGCTTGACTCCGTACCTAGGTACAGAGGCTAGTATGCTCTGATGCAAACAACCCCGGCCAAATCGTCTGTTCCAGCCATCGTTGGCGCGAGCATCGCCGCCATTGGCGCATCGGTCTGCTGCGTCGTGCCGCTGGTGCTGGTCCTGCTGGGCATCAGTGGCGCCTGGATCGGCACCCTGACAGCTCTCGATCCCTTGAGGCCCTGGTTCAGCGCCGCCGCCGTACTGTCCTTGGCCGTGGCGTTTTGGATGCTGTATCGACCGGCGGCACGGTGCGGTGTGGATGGCAGTTGCATCGCCCCGGACGCTCTGCGACGCAGGCGACGTTGGCTCTGGTTGGCGACAGCCCTCATCGTCCTGTTGCTGCTGTTTCCCTATTACATCGTCTGGATTCTGTAGGAGGCGCGATGCACAAGTGGATACTGGCCCTGGTGGCTGCTCTGTCGGTCGGTGCCGCTCTTGCGACGCCCGCAACCGTAGTGATGCTCGATGCTGAGAACATGACCTGTCCCGCCTGCGGCATCACCATCAGGAAGGCGCTGGAGAAGGTGCCGGGCGTGGCCGATGTGAAGGTGGACACCCGGGCTGAAACAGTCACGGTGACGTTCGAATCGAGCCAGACGGATGCAGCCGGAATCGCGCGTGCAGTCACGGAAGCAGGCTTCCCGGCCAAGGTGCGGACTGGCGGTGAGTGACGTCAAGCTGGAAAGCATCTTGACCTGCCCGGAGTGCGGCCATCGGGCGACCGAGACAATGCCCATCACAGCGTGTCAATTCTTCTATGAGTGCACGGGCTGTGGAGCGGTTTTGCGTCCGCATCAAGGCGACTGCTGTGTGTTCTGCTCGTTCGGAACAGTGCCATGTCCACCGATCCAACAGAACAATCCCTGTTGTGGTTGAACCGCGGACTCCGATAATAGTTGGACAGACAGGCTGCGAGATCGACTGTGCCACCCTGGAAAGCGCGCCGCTCAACCAGCGGTGTGCATGCGAAGTGGTCGACATCCTCCGTCTGCACGAGTCGATCCGGGGTGCCTTTCCGGAGTTCACGACTGATCCCGCCGTACACGCGCACTTATTTTCACCCTATGCCTTGTTCGTTGATCGGCCCGCGTTGGAGGCCATGGGACGAGTCGCGGCGGCGGTCTTCGACGTCGCAGGAAACCCGGGATATAGCCAACGGGTCCTGCAATGGGCCCCTGACATTGCAACCCATGATCCGGGTTCGGCGGGGGGCGTCCTGGGTCTGGACTTTCACCTGACGGTCGATGGCCCGCGGCTGATCGAGGTCAACACCAATCCAGGCGGTCTGCTCCTCAATGCCTTGTTGCTCGATGCCGTGCGGTCTTGCGCGCCGCCAGCATGGGCCACCTGGACCAACGCGGCCCAAGCGCGTGATGCGGCCGTCACGGCCTGGATGGAGGATGCTCGGCAGCAATCCGGGCGCACGCCGTCGCGCCTGGCCATCGTGGACAGCACTCCGCGAGCGCAGTTCCTTTACCCCGAGTTTGTGCTGTACGCGAACGCGTTTCGGGACCATGGCGTGGACTGCGTGATCAGCGCTCCCGAGGATTTGTCGTTTGGTTCGGACGGGCTTGAGGATGCCCACGGTCGAATCGACACTGTCTACAACCGGTTGACCGATTTCGCGCTCGAGGATGCCTCGCATGCAGACATTCGTGAGGCTTACCTGGCAGGGGACGTCGCGCTGATGCCGCATCCCCGAGCACACGCGCTGTTTGCCGACAAGCGCAACCTTGCGGTGCTCGGGGACCCGGCTCTGCTCGGCGGGTTCGGGGTCGATGCGGGTTCGACGGCACTGCTGGGCCAGGTGATCCCGCCCACGGTCGAACTCGTGCCCGCGAACCGGGATGCGTTGTGGGCAGTGCGCAACGGATATTTCTTCAAGCCTGCAGCAGGGTTTGGCAGCCGTGGGAGTTATCGGGGCGACAAGTTGACCCGGCGGACTTGGGCGTCTATGGCGTCGGCGACCTACATCGCACAGGCCTTCGCGCCACCGAGCATGCGGATCGTGCATGGGGGCCAGTCCCTCAAGGCGGATGTGCGCTGCTTCGCGTCCGAGGCGGGTGTCCTGTTGTTCGCGGCCAGGCTGTACCAGGGCCAGACCACGAACATGCGCACCCCCGGTGGTGGATTCGCAGCGGTGCTCACGTCGTCACGGATCGAGGAGTGATTCCCCACCGGAGCCGACCCTTGGGGCGTGTCGTGGCTACAGCCAGGCGAGTGCCGATTCAGCCAGTTCGCGCTCCTCATCGATCGCGACGTTCCATATGCTCGGCCCGCCCCCGCGGTCGATCCGCGTGGCTCCAGCATCGTTGACGTCAGGTGCCAGCGCCAGGCCGAGCCAGGCCAGTCGCGCGACGATGCGAGCCCGCAAAACCGGCGCGCGATGGCCGATGCCGCCGGAAAAGACGACATGGTCGAGACCGCCAATTGCCGTGGCCATGGCCGCGATGGACTGCGCAATCCGGACTGCAAAGAGCTCCACGGCAAGCTGGGCCTGCGGGCCGGGATCCGTCAGCAACACGCGCATGTCGCCATGGCCGGCGATTCCGGCAAGGCCTGCACTGCGGTACAGGCCGTTTTCAAGCGCCTGCGCATCCAGGCGTTCATGCCTCAGCAGATACAGCAACGCGCCGGGATCGAGATCTCCGGAGCGGGTAGGGCTCGGGATTCCACCCAGCGGAGTGAGCGCCATGGTGGTGTCGCGGCTGCGGCCGCCCTCGACGGCGCAGACGCTGCAGCCACCCCCCAGATGCGCGAAGACAGCGCGGCCCTTCAGGATTCCAGCGTCGTGGCTGGCCACTATGCGGAGCGCGGAGGCAAAGGCGAGTCCATGGAAACCGTAGCGGCGGATGCCCAGCGCATCCCATGCTTCAGGGACAGGCAAGCGCCGGCTCCAGGGCGCGAGCGACGCGTGGAAGTCGGTGTCGAAGGCCACGCCTTGGCGCGCGTGCGGCCAACGCATGCGCGCGGCACGCGCGAAAGCGAGGGCTACCGGCTGGTGCAAGGGTGCGAACGGCACCAATGCATCCAGTTTCGCGAGCACGGTTTCGTCGAGCTCGCGGGCGTCGTGCAGGTCACCGCCATGTACGATTCGGTGCACCACCACGTCGGGGCTGGGCCACGGCTCCGACAATGCCTCGAGCAGGGTGGCAAGGCGCTCCTGCGCATCCACGCCGACTGGAATTTCGGCCCGGGAGCGCTCGAGCAGACGAGACTGCGCGCCGTGTCCCTCAGTGTTGAACAGATAGGACGCGCCCTTGAGGGTGGACGAGCCAACGTTGAGTGCAAGAAGCCTGCGCGTGGTCACAGGTGTCCCCGAATCATGTTCATGGGGACCGCACCGCCCGGCGCAACAACTGCGCATTGATTGCCACAACGACGGTGCTCAGCGACATGAGCACTGCCCCAAGCGCAGGTTGCAGCAGGATCCCCCATGCGGCGAGAACGCCAGCGGCGAGAGGGATGGCGACGATGTTGTAGCCGGCGGCCCACCACAGGTTCTGGATCATCTTGCGATAGGTGGCCTTGCTCAATTCGATGATCGCTGGCACGTCGCGCGGGTCGCTGCGCACGAGTACGACGTCGCCGGCCTCGACCGCGACGTCCGTCCCTGTGCCGATGGCGATGCCGACGTCGGACGTGAGCAGCGCCGGAGCGTCATTGACACCGTCACCCACCATCGCGACGCGCTTGCCCTGGGCCTGCAGCTCCTCGATCTTTGCCACCTTGTCCTCGGGCAATACCTCGGCGAAGACGGTGTCGATGTTGAGTTCCTTCGCGACCGCGTTTGCGACCGCCGTGGAATCACCCGTCAGCAGGACAACCTCCAGTCCTTCGTCGTGCAGCCGCTTGACCGCGTCGAACGATTCGGGACGGATGGCATCCGCGATCGCAAATACGGCGAGCACCCGGTCGCCTTCCACCAGGTAGGTTGCAGATTGACCATCGGCTGCCGCTGATTCGGCAGCCCGCCGAAGCGTCTCCGGCGGTTCGACCGCGAGCATTCTCAACAGACCCGGCCCGCCAACGTGAAGCGAGCGCTCCTCGACGACTGCGCGCACGCCGCGTCCCGGCATGGACTCGAAGTCCTGCGACATCGGAACGTCGATGCCATGTTCCTTGGCGCTGGTCATCAGCGCCTGCGCGATCGGATGTTCAGCGTCGCGCTGGACCGACGCGGCCACGCGAAGCACCTCGTCGTCGGTGAGTCCATCGGCGGCAGTGGTCTTCACGACGCGGTGCGAACCGAGCGTGAGCGTGCCTGTCTTGTCGAACACGACCGTGTTCAGCAAACGGGCCTCTTCCAGGCCGCGTCGATCGCGCACGAGCAGGCCGTTCCGTGCGCCAATCGTGGTCGAGATGGCGGTCACCAGCGGGATGGCCAAACCCAGCGCATGGGGACAGGCGATCACGAGCACGGTCACTACGCGCTCGATCGTGAAGCTCCACGGTCGACCGAGGAGTGGCCAGACAATGGCGGTAACCGCGGCGGAGACGATGGCGATGATCGTGAGGTAGAACGCCGCCCGGTCCGCCAGGGCCTGGGCGCGCGAGCGCGACGTCTGGGCCTGCTCGACGAGCCGCATGATACCCGCGAGCGCGGTCTCGTCGCCGGTTCCCGTCACCTCGACACGCAACGAGCCCTGTCCGTTGACGGTGCCGGCGATCACCCGGTCGCCCGTCGACTTGTCCATCGGCTTGGACTCGCCGGTGATCATCGCTTCGTTGACGGCGCTGGTCCCTTCCTTCACGACGCCGTCGGCGGGAATGCTCGCGCCGGGCCTGATGAGCAGCAGGTCGCCGCGCTTCAGTTCCGCGACAGGGACTTCCTTCGCGGTACCGGCCTCATCCAACCGCACCGCCATATCAGGCAGCAGCTTCGCGAGTTCCTTGAGAGCGCCCTGTGCCTGGTTGATCGAACGCATCTCGATCCAGTGGCCGAGCAACATGATCGCCACCAGCGTCGCCAGCTCCCACCACAGGTCCAAGCCCTCGACAACGCCGAGCGTGACCAACGCGCTGTAAAGGAAGGCGACGGTGATCGCAAGCGAGATCAGCGTCATCATGCCCGGCAGGCGATTTCTCAGCTCGTGGTATCCGCCGCGGAGGAACGGCGAGCCGCCGTAGAAGTACACGATCGTGCCGAACACCGCCGGGATGTACGCCGACCCCGGGAACTGTGGTGCGGTGTAGTCGAACCAATGCTGGATCATCCCGCTCCAGATCAGAGTGGGGATGGTCAGCAGCAGCGTGAGCCAGAACTTGTCGCGGAAGCTCGCCACGCTGTGGCCGGCATGCTTGTCGTGCCCGGCATGGACGTCACCTTCAGCACCCGTGCGGGGATGCGGCGGTTGCTCGCCGTGCGCCTGATGATCTTGATGATGATGATTGTGTTGCGTCATGGGTCTGCCTTCCTGGATGCACTGATGCGCCGGGCACCAGCGGGGAGATAGATCAGTGTTCTGTTACAAGTGTCCCGATCTGGCGATGGCCATCACCAGCCGCAGTGAGAGCAATCCCGCAGCAGCGAAAGCCACCATAGCCAGGAAAGGCATGTGACCGAACACTTGCGGGCCGTCGGAATGCAGGCTCAACAGCGCACCGCTTACGTACAGGCCCAAGGTGACCAGGGCCAACGCCAGCCGGTTGCCCGTGCGCGCGATTGCCTCCTGCGTGGAACTCAGGCCATGGTGGTGTACGGAGAAGGCGGGTCGTCCGTCGCTCAGTTGCGCCTGCCGCAACAGGTCGGTGGCGATCTGTGGCAGTTGCCGCGCAGTGCGGGCCAGCCGCATGGCAAGCGGCCTGTTGCCGCTGGGGCGGCTGGCTTCGGCAATGTCGGCGATCGCGGCCGCCTGCGCGGACAGCGTCCCCAGCAGGTCCAGATTCGGATCCAGCGCCCGCAGCGTGTTCTCGACCAGGAACAGCGTCCGGATCAGGGACAGCAGGTGGGCCGGAAGCCGGAAGCCAGCGCCCTGCCCAATGCGTGCCACGCGCCAGATTGCCTCGGCAATGGACCACTGCGCCAGCGGACGGCTGGCCATCTCGGCCAGGATCAGGTGGATCTCGCGCACATGCGAGCGGCGGTCGACCTGCGACGGGAAGAAGCCCATGGCGATCGCTGCATCCAGCACGCCCTCGGCGTCGTCGGCCGCAATGGCCTCGACCATGCCGCCGAGCGCGAGCCGGGATGCAGGGTCGAGCACGCCGATCGATCCAAAGTCATGCAGGCACAGGCGACCGTCGTCAAAGAAGAACAGATTCCCCGGGTGCGGGTCGGCATGGAAGACGCCGGCGCCGAAGAGCTGATGCACGTAGGCACCGAGCAGCGCCCTTGCCAGTGCGGGAGCGGCCGCTGTGCCGTACGCGGCCTCCAGACGGGTCCCGTGGCTTCGATCCTGCACAAGCACGTTGCGGGTGGCATACGGCTCGACGACGTGCGGCTGGGTGATGCCGGGCAGGGCATCCAGCACCTTGGCCATGCGCCGCATGTTCTGCGCCTCGTGACGCATGTCGATCTCGTCACGCAGGAATGCGCCTAGTTCGTCCACCAGTTCGAGCGGCCGGTGGCGTTTCAGTGGCGGCCAGATCCACTGGGCGACGCGCATCGTGCGCCGCAGGAGCAGCAGATCCGCCTGCACCTGGGCATGGATCCCGGGGCGGGTGATCTTGACGACCACATCGCGACCATCATGCATGCGCGCTGGATGGATCTGGGCCACTGAAGCCGCGGCCAGGGGCTTGTCATCGAAGCTGGCGAAAAGTTCGCCGACCGGCGCGCCAAACGCCTGTTCGACGATACGCATGGCCTCCTCCGCCGGGAAGGGGGGCACATCGCTGTGCAATCGCGACAGCGCCTCGCGATAGGGCGCCGGCAGCAGGTCCCAGCGCAGGCTCAAGCCCTGGCCCAGCTTGACGAAGGTGGTGCCCAACCCCACCAGTGTGGTGCTGACGTATGCCGGAAGCAGGTCGGGTGCACGTCGGCGCAGGCGCAGCACGGCGACGCCGAGCTTGAGTCCCGCCCAGGCAATCTGGCCTCCGCGCCGCACCGTGCCCGCCATCAACGCGCGCTCCCGGTTGGACAACTCATGGCGTCGACCCACTTGCAGGACGCAGGATCGTGGCCGGATCGCCCCGACCATCCACTGCCGCCAGCTCCGCTTCCGACAACAGGCCGCCCCGGGACTGGCCGAGGACGCCCGCGGCCGCATCGACCACGTGCGCCCAGGTGCTGCGGTTGGCGAACAGCAGTCCCGGCACGTCCAGCGTGCCGCCGCGGTTGACGAAGCCGAGCGCCGCGGTCGTGGCCGGGCCAGTGTCGAGCCGGCGCAGCGCGCCCAGGAAGGGCTCGGGCCGCGTATGCGTGACGAATATGCGCGGCCGTTCCGCCGGGAACAGTGCATGGACCTCGCTGTCGGAGTGCACGTACCGCGCCTCGTCCGGATCGCGCGGCGTGCGGAACCGGCCGGGCTCGCCGAGATAGACGATCGCGGCCGACACGCCACGTTCAACGAGGCGCACCTGCGCGTGGCGCACTTCCTGCAATTGGTAAGCACCGGTGGCGACCAGCAGGATCGCCGCTGTCGCCGGGTTGCCGGCCAGGCACAGCGCACCTTGGGTGGCCAGCGCCTGCGCCTGCGTCGGTGTCAGCTCGTGCGGCACCGGTCGCTTGGGGACGACCAGGGTGGTGACCGTGCCGCGTTGCGCGTAGGCGTGGGCGAGGGCCGCGGCGGCGCCGTTGGCGTCCGGGGGAAACACCACGCGCGATATGTCGGCCATTTCGCCCAGGAGCGCCTCGGCCATGGTCGGATCCTGATGGGACTGCTCGTTCTTCGCGTTCTCCCACGTGTGCGAGGTCAGCACGAGAGGCACGCCCAGCCAGCCGGGCGGTCGCCCCGCCTGTGCCTGGTGACGCGCGAAGATCAATTCCTGGCGCACGGCGCCAAGCATCTTCGGTGCGAACGCCTCGTAGGTGACCACCAGGTTCAGCCCGCCCTTGTTGCCGAGCGCGGCGCATACCACGGCTTCCTCATTAAGCGCGGTGATGACCGCGCCAGTGGTCGATTCCGCGACACCGGGCTCGGGCTCGTGCACCCGGTGCTTCATTGCGTCCAGGGTGCGATCGAGCTTGTTGCTGCGCAGCTCGTCAGGATTGCCCACGCGCACGCGCAGCCCCGGGTTCGCTTCGGCGATGGCGACGAACTGCTCGTCGAGCGCGGTCATCGGCGAGCTCTCGCCGCCGGCGCCGCGGTCGGCGATCGCCGGGACGCGGGGCGGTTCCACCTGGCGATCGGCCAGCGCATGGTCGCGCTCGCGCACGCGCTGCTGGAGGTCGTGGCTGTTGAGTGCGGCAACAGCCTCCTCGAGCTCGGACGCGGCCACGAACAGCGCCGCGGCGCCTTGATTGAAGAGCGCGCGTGCCTCGGCCTCCTTCGACGGATTCCCGGGCAGGGGCAGGTTGTGCGAGGCGTTGGTCCCGGCGCCGGGGAATCCGAAGCCCTTCACGGTTTCGGCAATGCCATAGGGCAGCCGCACGTCGGCATCGGGAACGGCGGCGCCCGCTTGCAGGCGCGACTCCATCACATGGATACCCCACGCGATGCTGGCCGGATCGCGCCCGTCCAGCGCGATCGGATCAAAGCCGTTCAATCGCAGGTGCCGGTCCAGCCACCGCTCGCCGCCCTGCTGGGCGATCTGGCTGCGCTGTTCGATGCGCCGCCCGTTGAGGATGATGATCGGGCTGACCAGCCCGCTGTCCTCGGCACGCCACCAGCGCGGCGCCCAGTCGCTGCCGCGCTGTTCCTCGAACGCACCGTCGCTGAGGAACGCCACCAGGCGTTCGTCCTTGAGCGGTGCATGCACGTACTGCAGTTCGGCAAAGCCGAGATAGCCGCCTTCCATCACGCCCCCGGCGGTGTGCGCATTGACGTGGGAGCCCAGGGGCGACGCCGGTGTTCCGTCCGGATTGAGGGTGTAGGCATAGAAGTCGCCGACGAACCGGCTCAGCCCCGCGTCGGAGCGGTCGTAACGTTCGGCGTGCCGGGCGGTCATGTTGCCAACCAGCACGTTCAGCGCGTCGATGGCGGCCACGCAGTGCCCCTGGCCCATCATCCATGCGCGGGTGACGCCATCCAGGGCGTCCATCAGCAGGTAGCCGGCGTAGGCCGGCACCATGTTGAGGGACCCGCCAGTGTGGCCTTCGGGCGTGGCCTTGAAGTCATCGGCCTCGAGGGCCGCGCCGTCGGTGCGGACCCGCTGGCTGTAGGTCATGTGGGCCACCAGCCACATGCCGGCGCTGGTGACGCGATCGGCCGCGGCGAGCCGCTGCCAGGCGGTGCCGGCATCGGGCGTGCGGCCCAGGGCCACCAGCTCGTGCACCATCTGGCGGACCCGGAGCTGGGTGAGCGGGTCATGTCGGATCACGCCGTAGCCGGCCGCCCAATGGTCAAACGCGGGATCGGCCCGCCGGTGGGCGTCGGCGAGTTCAAGGGTCCGCTGGCGCTCGGCGGCCGACAGCTGGTCGGCGGTGCAGCAGTTGAGATGCAGGTTCATGGGTCCTCCGGGGAGTCGGCCGAAGCGGACATCAGGGTCGATGCCGCGTCAGCGAGGTCCGCGCCGAGCGCGATCGCGTTCGACGGGTGGGCAATGGTGTCGGTACTGACGATGCGGGCCAGACCTGCTTCCTGCAGGCGGGCATAGGCATCGCCGGCGAACACCGGATGGATGGCGACCAGCAGTGGCGGCGGCAACGACAACCGGCGCAGGTGTGCGAGGGTCTCCAGGATGGTGTGGCCGGACGACACGATGTCGTCGATCAGGACCGGGGTCCGGCCCGCCACGGCCTGCGGGTCGGGCAGGCTGACGCGCACGTCGTAGTCGCCGTGCCGCTCCTTGGCCAGCACCTGGTAGGGCATGCCGGACAGGGCGGCGATGTCCGCTACCCACTGCTCGCTCTCGCTGTCAGGGCCGATCAGCACAGCGTCGGGGACGGTCTCAGCGATCCAGCGGGCCACGGCCGGCGTCGCCGATACGTGGACCGTCGGAATGCGGTAGAGCGACTGCAGGCGCTCGACGCGGTGCAGGTGCGGGTCCACGGTCACCAGCCAGTCGAAAGCCTCTTCGAGGAATTGCGCAAACAGCGGTGTACTGACCGCCTCGCCGCGATGGAAGCGGGTGTCCTGGCGCATATACCCCAGGTAGGGTGCGATGAGGCCGACCGAACGAGCCCCGAACTCGCGCGCGGTCCGGGCGGCGAAGCGCAGCGGGAGGGCCAGGGCATCGGCGTTGCGCAGGCTGGCCAGGATCGCCACATCGGCGCCGTCCAGTGCGTCGTCCAGGGTGACCAGCGACTCGCCATCGGGGAAGTGCCGCCAGGCCACGGGTGCAATGCGCGCCTGCAGGGGCTGGTTGATGGTGCCGGCCAACACTGCATCGGCCGGGAAGGGCATCAGCACACGGGTCATGGAACCTCTCCAAGCACAAAGGGTTGCAGCGTCGCGGCGTGCTCCAGGGCGTAGGCCAGTTCTCCCGGCGACTCCGCATGCAGGGTCATCATGGGCTGTCCGCGCTCGACCGTATCGCCGATCCGCAGACCGGTTTCGAGGCCGGCGGTGGGGGATGTCGGGGCGCCGGCCAGCTTGGCCAGTTTGGCCAGCCTGCGGTTGTCGATCGCCGCGATGCGGCCCGATGCAGGCGCCGGGACGTCGGCGGTGAACGCCGCCCGTGGCGGTTCGCGGAAGCCTC
The DNA here is from genome assembly GCF_001700965.1 of Stenotrophomonas nitritireducens. Classification (NCBI taxonomy): domain Bacteria; kingdom Pseudomonadati; phylum Pseudomonadota; class Gammaproteobacteria; order Lysobacterales; family Lysobacteraceae; genus Stenotrophomonas; species Stenotrophomonas nitritireducens. The sequence goes on along the minus strand of NZ_CP016756.1, from coordinate 31,268 downwards.
CCTGGGCCTCGCAGATCGCCAGGAACTTGGCCAGCGCCGCCCCGGAATCCAGCACGCCGCGCGCGCGCTCCAGTCCGGTGCCGGCGTTGCTGCCCGCTGCCATGTCCAGCAGCGCCGCGGACAGCGCAAGTGCGCGTTCGCGAAGGTCGGCGGGTGCATCGGCCGCGTTGCGCAGCACCTTGAGCACGTCGTGCGCCTCGAGCGCCGGGCCGATTCCCCGACCCACCGGCTGGGTGCCGTCGGAGCGATGGATGCCCAACTGCAATCCCAGCGCGCCCGCGGTGTGGGCAAGCCGCGTGCCGAGGCTGTGGGCCGCGGCCTCACCTCGCACCTTGGCCGTCGGACCCACCGGCATGTCGATCAGGACGTGGGTGGAGCCCGCGGCTATCTTCTTCGACAGCACGCTGGCGACCAGTTGGCCGTCGCTGTCGAAATCCAGCGGGCGCTGGACCCGGATCAGGATGTCGTCGGCCGGGCTCAGGCGCACGTTGCCACCCCACACGATGCAGCCGCCCTCGCGCTCCACCACCCGGCGCATCGCCGCCAGGTCGAGCGCCACCGGCGCCATCACTTCCATGGTGTCGGCGGTGCCCGCGGGCGACGTGATCGCGCGCGACGAGGTCTTCGGGATGCGGTAGCCCAGCGCAGCCACGATGGCCACCACGATCGGGGTGGTGCGATTGCCCGGCAGGCCACCTACGCAGTGTTTGTCCAGCACCGGCCCTTCGCCCCAGTCCAGGCGCTGGCCCACGGAGATCATGGCTCGCGTCAGCGCGGTCGTCTCCGCATGGTCCAGGCGGTCACCCGCGCTGGCAGTGACGAAAGCTGCAAGCTCCAGGTCCGACAACCTGCTTTCCATCACGTCCTGCACCAGGGCGAAGTACTGCGCGTCGTCCAACCGGGCGCCGAACACCTTGGCACGGAGCGCGCCCGCCGACGCCGCGGGTTCCGCGTGCCTGACGCCGGCGAGGGCGTCGGGCGCGGGATCGAGGAGCGTCCACGCGGCCTCCGACAACGCCACCTCGTCCAGGCCGAGCCGATCGTCGATGACCACGTTCAGCGTCGCCACCAGCGTGCGGGCGTCCACGTCCAGCCTGACGCGCGTCATCGCGGCAAAGCCTTCCGAGCGACAGACCTCGCAGTCGCGGTGCATATAGACCACCGGCTGCTGGTAGGTGTCGATGCCGGCACGGGTGACGCGCAGGCGGGTGTGGCCCGGGGCCTGCGTGGTCATCTCGCATCCTCCAATCCGACTTGCTCCAGGTGCCCCGGCACGCGCGCACGCCAGCCCAGTTCACGCTGCACGCGCCCGCGCAGCGTGTCTGCAGCGTCGGGCTCGCCGTGGGTGAGGTAGACCATGCGCGGCGCGGACGGCGCGGTGCGCATCCAGTCCAGCAGCTCCCCGGCGTCGGCGTGGCCGGAGAAGCCCTCCAGCTGCACCACCTCGGCGCGGATGGGGACCTCGCGGCCGAACATGCGCAACGTGCGCTTGCCTGCCGCCAGCGCGGCACCGCGTGTTCCTCCGGCCTGGTAGCCCGCGAGCAGGATCGCGTTGCGGTCATCGGGGCCGAACGCCTCGATGTGGTGCAGCACGCGCCCGCCGGTGATCATGCCGCTGGCCGAGATGATGATCATCGGCCCGCGCTGGCGGTTGAGTGCCTTCGACTCTTCTACAGTGTTGACGAAGGTGGCCACGTCGAACATCCGCTGGCAGTCCTCGTCGGACACGTGGTGCTCGGAGTGGTGGTCGTGGTAGTGCCGGGTCGCGTTGATCGCCATCGGGCTGTTGAGGTAGACCGGCACGCGAGGGATGTCCTTGCGCTCACGCAGCCGGGCGATATGCAGCATGAGCGCCTGGGCGCGGCCGATGGCAAAGGCGGGAATGACGATCACGCCCCCGCGGGCGGCAACGCGGCGGATGATCGGTGCCAGCTCGGCTTCTTGGTCGATCGGAATGTGTTCCCGATTGCCATATGTGGATTCGCAGACCAGGACGTCACAGGCGGGCAGGGGCGTCGGCGGATTCATCAGCGACTCCTGCTGCCGTCCCAGGTCGCCACTGAAGTGCAGGCGCTGGCCCTGGACGTCAAGGCTGACATGGGCAGCGCCCAGGATGTGGCCGGCAGGATGGAAGCGGATCGTGACGCCTGATGCGACCTCGATGTCGCGACCATAGTCATGCCCCTTGAGCTGCTTCAGGCTGCGGCGGGCGTCATCCTCGGTATAAAGCGGCCGTGGTTCCTTGTGCTTGGAGTACCCCTTGCGGGCCGCGTACTTGGCCTCCTCTTCGAGCAGGTGTCCGCTGTCGGGAAGCAGCAGGCCGCACAGGGCCACGCTGCCATGGGTGCAGTGGATCCGGCCGCGGAACCCTTGTTTGACCAGTGCGGGCAAGTAGCCCGAATGGTCCAGGTGGGCGTGGGTCAGGACCACCGCGTCGATTGATGACGCCTCGACGGGAAACGGAGCCCAGTTGCGCTCGCGCAATTGCTTGTAGCCCTGGAACAGGCCGCAGTCCACGAGCACGCGCTGACCGTTGGCCTCGACCAGGTAGCGCGAGCCGGTCACGGTGCCCGCGGCACCGAGGAATTGCAGGGTGGGGTTGGAAGACGCTGTCATGGTGTGGCTCCTGTCCTGGAAGGGAAGTGATTGCGGAGGGCATGGCGAGGGCCGAGGCGCATCTGCATCGCCCGCGCGCCTGTCAGGGGCGGATCAGCTCCACTGTGTCGTTGACCTTGGGGCTCCCGGAGATCACTTCAGCCTCCGCGTAGTGGCTGTCGAACAGTTCGACGATGCGCACTTGGCCAACGTTCTCGCGGCGGTAGCGTGGACCGCCGGCCCGCGAATGCCGGATACGGCGCTTGTGCCGGATCACGTCCAGCACCTGCCCGACCTGGGCACCGTCGGCCTGCCCGACACAGACCACAAGCGTTCCGTCCTGCTTTTCCAGCACCTGGCCGCGCATCAACACGTTGTGGCGGAACCCACCCTCGTTCGCGGAGACGACCCCCGGCAATGCGAACGCGAGCGCGAGGGCCAGTGCGGCGACCCAATGGCTGCGATTGGTACCTCGGGGTCTGGAATGGGCGACGTGTGTGACCGTATTCATGGTGTGGACTCCTTAGATGGGCTGCGAGGGGTGGCGGCATCCGCCAGTGGAAGGCGTTTGAGCAGCAACGCGTTGAGGGCGACGATCACCGAACTGCCCGACATCGACAGCGCGGCGATTTCTGGCGACAGCACGAACGGATAGAGCACACCGGCCGCCAGCGGAAAGGCCAGCACGTTGTAGCCCACGGCCCAGCCCAGATTCTGATGCATCTTGCGCAGAGTGGCGTGGGCGATGGTGGTCGCGCGAACGACGTCATAAGGGTCGCTGTGCATGAGCACGATGTCGGCACTCTCGATGGCGACGTCGGTGCCGGCGCCGATCGCGAACCCAACGTCGGCTTGGGTGAGCGCCGGTGCGTCGTTGATGCCGTCGCCCACCATGCCGACCTTGAGGCCCTGCGACTGCAGCTTGATGACCTCATCGGCCTTGCCGCCCGGCAGCACGTCGGCCAGCACGATGTCGATTCCCAGGTCCTGTGCCACGCGCTCGGCCGTGGGGCGGTTGTCGCCGGTGATCATCGCCACCTTGATGTTGCGCCGGTGCAATTCGTCGATGGCCGCGCGCGAGGTCTCCCGGATCGCGTCGGCAATCGCGAAGAAGCCTGCGAGCCGGTCACCCACCCCGGCATAGATCACCGTGCGACCGGCACCGGTGAGGCGCGCAGCCTCCGCTTCCAATACCGAGAGGTCGATGCCGTGCTCGACCATCAGGATCCGGTTGCCCAGCACCACCTGCACCCCGTCAACCACGCCGGTAGCGCCCTGGCCATCGATGTTGGTGAACGCGGTAGCGCGCTCGGCTACCGGACCGGCACGCTTCAGGATGGCCTGCGCCAGCGGGTGCTCGGAGTGCGCCTCGACCGCGGCGGCCGCGGCCAGCAACCGCTCCTGCGTCCAGCCCGGCGCGACCGCCATGTCGACCACCTCGGGGGCGCCGACCGTCAGGGTGCCGGTCTTGTCGAAGATCACCACGTCCAGGCGTGCGCTCTTCTCAATCGATTCGGCATGCTTGAAGAGGATGCCGTGTCGTGCCCCCAGGCCAGTGCCGATCATGATCGCCATCGGCGTGGCCAAACCGAGTGCATCGGGGCAGGCGATGACGAAGACGGTGATCGTCAGCGTGAGCGCGAACAGCAGCGGCTGTCCCAGCCACCAGAACCAGACCGCGAAGGTCAGCAGCCCGATCACGATCGCAGCCAGCACCAGCCATTGCGAGGCGCGGTCGGCGAGCAGCTGCGCGGGCGCCTTGGAGTTCTGCGCGGTCTGGACCAGCTTGATGATCTGCGCCAGTGCCGTGTCGCTGCCGATCTTGGTGGCGGTGTAGGCGAATGCGCCGCTCTTGTTGATCGATCCGCCGACGACGGACTCTCCGGGATCCTTGCGCACCGGCATCGACTCGCCGGTCAGCATGGATTCGTCGACCTGAGAGCTGCCTTCCGTCACGATGCCATCGACCGGGATCTTCGCCCCGGGCCGCACGATCACGGTCTCGCCGACCAGCACTTCAGCGGTGGGAATGTCGAGCTCCTGCCCCTCGCGCCGGACGACCGCGCGGGGTGGGGACAGCTTCAGCAGCGCTTTCATGGCGTCCGAGGCGCCGGCGCGAGCCCGCATCTCGAGCCAGTGGCCAAGCAGGACGAAGGTCAGCAGGACGGCCGAGGCCTCGTAGAAGTTCGGCCCGTCGAAGAAGAACGTCGACGCGATGCTGAAACCGTAACCTGTGCCCACGCTCAGGAGCACCAGGACCGCCATGTCCAGCACACCCCGTCGCAGGGACCGGATCGCGGCGCTGAAGAATGGCCAGCCCGGATACAGCACGGCGCCGGTCGCCAGCAGGAACAACCAGACGTTCTCGCGCAGTCCGAACGGCACCGGCGGCGGCTCTATCAGCCCGCCCATGGGCGACCACACGAATACCGGGATCGCGAAGGCGAGGGCGACCAGGAAGCGGCGGCCCATGTCGCGCGCCGCGGCGTGCAGATCGCTGCCGTGGTTCATGCCCGCATGGGCGTCGTGGCCCCCGGCATCCGTGGCGTCATCGCCGTGGCCGGCGTGGGCGTCAGCGGGGCGCTCTGCGGCCAATTCCTGTCCGTGCCCGGCATGCGCAGCATGGGCGTGCGCGCCTGCGGCGGGGTCGGCATCGGGCATCGGCGCGTTGCATTGGAAGCCGCAGTCGCGGATCGCGGTGGCGACCGCGCCCGCCGACAGGCGGGCCGGGTCGTAGGACACCTGCAGGGTCGCGGTAGCGAAATTCGCGCTGGTGGCGTTGACTCCAGGCAGCGCGGCCACGGCCTTCTCCAGCGTGCGCGCGCAGCCGGCACTCACCATGTCGCCGATGGGCCAGGTGCGCGTGCGCACAGTGGGTTTGTGGACGTGCGTCATCGGGTTTCTCCTTGGGATGGAGCGGGGCCGCGCCGGCGTCGCGGGATGAAGGCCGGCACTTCCTGCATGTAGCGGACGTAGTCGTCGCCGAAGCGGCTCAAGCAGTCTTTTTCCTCACGACGCGCCAGGCGGGCATAGGCCCACACGAGCACTGGATAGCTGGCGAGCGTGAGCAGCGTGGGCCACTGCAGCAGGAAACCGGTCAGCACGAGCAGGAAGGCGACGTACTGCGGGTGGCGCATGCGCGCATACACGCCCTCCCGGGCGAGCCGGCCCTCACGCTGTGCCCGATACAGCACGGGCCAGGCGGCCGACAACAACCAGAACCCTCCGCCGATAAACACGAAACTCGCGATGTGGAATGGACCGAAATGCGGGTTGGCGCGCCAGCCGAACCACATCTCCAGCAGATGGCCCGCGTCATGGCTGAGCCAGTTCACCTGCGGATAGTTGGCGCTGAGCCAGCCGCCCAAGACGTACAGCGTCAGCGGGAAGCCATACATTTCGGCGAACAGGGCCACGACGAAGGCGGAGAACATCCCGAACCCCCGCCAGTCCCACCGGGTCAACGGCTTGTAGAAGCTCCAGGCGAAGAAGATGAAGAACGCGGCGTTGATGGCGGCCAGGAGCCAGAGTCCGTAGCCAGCGTCAGGTGCATGCATGTCAGTGCCCTCCGGTCGAGGTGTCGGATGTCTCGTCGGTCTGTACCCGCTTGCGACCGCCGTCATCACCACCACCGGTGGGGGCATCGGCATTTCCGTCTTGCCCGTGGCCTCCATGTCCGCCATGTCCCTTGTGCATGAACACATGCATGAGCGGGCACAGAAACAGGATGGCCAACGGCAACCAGCGGAGCGTTCCGGCGAGGTGGGCGCGGTGCTCGACGCCGAGATAGAACACGGCCAGCGCGAGGAAGATCCAGAAGACCCAGCGTCGGGACCCCGACGCAGTTGGAGAGCGGGGGGCAGTCATGGCAAATTCTCCTGAGTGAGGCGTCCGAGAAGGCGTCGCGGGGTGGATCTGACGAACTTCCCGCCTTCCGCCGCGGCTACGGCTTCGATCAATGCGCAGACGTCATTGCCAGTCGGAACGGAGTCCGGAAGCTTCGTCCAGGCGTGAATGGCACCCTCCATCCGGCCGTGCATGGCCAGCAGCCTGTCCAGTTGTTGGCGGGTGTCGTCGAGCCTGCGCCGGATGATGTCCCGCACAAGCGGGCAGGGACTATGTCGCTGCAGGCTGTGGCGGATGATTTCCTCGATTTCGGCCAGTGTGAAGCCGAGCTGTTGTGCCGTACGAATGAAGTGCAGGCGCTGGAGCTCCGAAGCCGAGAAGAGCTGATACCCGCCCTCGGTATGCGTGGCCGCCTGCAGCAGGCCGCGCCGCAGATAGTTGCGCACCACATGCACCGTGACGTCCCCCTGCTGTGCCAGCTGGCGTACCGTCATCAGCTGCGGCGCTGCTTCGTCTTTGCCCATCATTGGCGCGCTCCAGGAAAGATGGTGATCACGCTAGACCTGTGTCCCGCACACAGGTCAAGCTCGGCTGACACGCCTCCATCCACACCAAGGCATCGAGTGCTCCCGCAGCGATAATCTTGGGTCAACGAACACGCGGACCGCCTTTGCCCTGGCGCGTTGAAGGTCGGCCACATCACGACACGTCCGCCGGCAGCGCAGCAGCCATTGGCCGCTTCCTGGCCAGCTGCCGCTGCTTGATCAACGAGTACAGTGCCGGGATCACCACCAGCGTCAGCACCGTCGACGACACCATGCCGCCCACCATCGGCGCGGCGATGCGGCGCATGACTTCCGAGCCTGTGCCGCTGCTCCACATGATCGGCAGCAGGCCCGCCATGATCGCGACCACGGTCATCATCTTCGGGCGCACGCGGTCGACCGCGCCTTCGATGATGGCCTCGCGCAGGTCCCGTGAATCCAGTGCCCGGCCTTCGGCCTGCCTCTGCGCGGCACGCGCTTCAAGTGCGTGGTCGAGGTAGATCAGCATCACCACGCCGGTTTCCGCGGCGACGCCGGCCAGCGCGATGAAGCCGACGATCACGGCGACGCTGACGTTGTAGTTGAGCAGCCACATCAGCCACACACCGCCGACCAGCGCGAACGGCACCGACAACATCACGATCAACGACTCAGTGACGCGGCGGAAGTTGAGGTACAGCAGCAGGAAGATCAGCGCCAACGTCACCGGGACGACGACGCGCATCTTTTCGGCGGCACGCTGCATGTACTCGTATTGACCGCTCCAGGTCACGTAGTAGCCCGGTGGGAACTGCACCTGTTCGGTGACCGCTTCCTGCGCCGCCTTCACGTAGCGGCCCAAATCGCTCTGACGCGTATCGACGTAGATGTACGCCGCCAGCATCGCGTTCTCGGTGCGGATGCTCGGCGCACCCTTCCTGACCTCAATCCGCGCCAGTTCGCCCAGCGGCACCTGGGCGCCGCCGGGCACCGGCACAAGGACTTGGCTGCCTATCCGGTGCGGATCGTCGCGGAGTTCGCGGGGATAGCGCACGATTGCGCTGAAGCGTTCGCGGCCCTGGAGGATGGTGGTGACGATCTCGCCGCCCAGCGCGGCGGCCACCACGTTCTGCACCTCGCCCAGGGTGACGCCGTACTGGGCCAGGCTGCCAAGGTCGGGGGTGATGTCGAGGTAGTAGGCGCCGGTCAGGCGTTCGGCGAACGCGCTGGTCGTGCCCGGCACTTCGCGCACCACGGCTTCGATCTCGGTGGCCAGCGCGTCGAGTTGCTCAAGGTCCGTGCCGAAGAGTTTGATGCCCACGGGCGTGCGGATGCCGGTGGCCAGCATGTCGGTGCGCGCCTTGATCGGCATCGTCCAGGAGTTGGCGACGCCCGGGAACTTCAGCGCCGCGTCCATCTCGGCGATGAGCTTGTCGGTGGTCATGCCGTCCCGCCATTCGTCCTCGGGCTTGAGGTTGATGACGGTCTCGAACATCTCCAGCGGTGCGGGATCGGTGGCCGTCAGGGCACGGCCCGCCTTGCCGAACACCGACTCCACTTCCGGGAAGCCCTTGATGATCCGGTCCTGCTGCTGCAGCAGCTCCGAGGCCTTGGTCACCGACATGCCCGGAAGCGACGCGGGCATGTACAGCAGCGTGCCTTCGTTGAGGGTTGGCATGAACTCGCTGCCCAGCCGCGATGCAGGCCACAGGCTTGCAAACAGGGCGACCAACGCAAACATGATTGTGGCCATGCGATGCCGCAGAACGACGTTGATCACCGGCCGATAGGCCGCAACCAGGAACCGGTTCACCGGATTCTTGTGCTCGGGCACGATCTTGCCGCGCACGAACAGCAGCATGAGTACCGGTACCAGCGTGATCGACAACAGCGCGCCACCGGCCATCGCGAAGGTCTTGGTGAAGGCCAGCGGCTTGAACAGGCGACCTTCCTGAGCCTCCAGGGCGAACACGGGCAGGAACGAGACGGTGATGATCATCAGGCTGAAGAACAGCGCCGGCCCGACCTCGCGACAGGCATCGATGATCAGCTGGGTCCGGCTGCGGGAGCCGTCGGAGCGCTCGATGTGCTTGTGCGCGTTCTCGATCATCACGATCGCCGCGTCGACCATCACGCCAATCGAGATCGCGATGCCGCCCAGGCTCATGATGTTGGAGTTCATGCCCAGCATGCGCATCGCGATCACCGCGATCAGCACGCCGACGGGCAGCATGACGATCGCGACCAGCGCGCTGCGCGCATGGAACAGGAATACCAGGCACACCAGTGCGACGATCAGGCTCTCCTCGAGCAGCGTCGTGCGTAGCGTCTTGATCGCGCGCACGATGAGATCGGAGCGGTCGTAGACCGCCTGGACGCTGACGCCCTCGGGGAGTCCACTCGCAAGCTGGGCGATCTTGTCCTTCACCCCCCCGATCACGGCCAGGGCGTTTTCGCCGAAGCGCGCAATGACGATCCCGCCCACAACGTCGCCTTCGCCGTCCAGGTCGACGATGCCACGGCGCTCATCGGGTACCAGTTCGACCCGGGCGACGTCGCCGATCAGCACCGGTGCGCCCCCTTCGGCGCGCAGAACCAGGCTCTCGATATCCTCGATACCGCGCAGGTAGCCGCGGCCCCGCACCATGTACTCGGTCTCGGCCATCTCGATCACGCGGCCGCCGACGTCGCGGTTGCTCTCGGCGATCACCTCGGACACGCGTGAAATCGGGATGTCGAACTCGCGCAGCCGGACCGGATCGACGGTGATCGAGTACTGGCGCACGAAGCCGCCGACGCTGGCGACCTCGGCCACGCCGGGCGCGGTGGTGAGCTGGTAACGCAGGTACCAGTCCTGCATCGCGCGCAGCTCGTCCAGCGAGTGGCGGTCGCTCTGCAGCACGTACTGGTAGACCCAGCCCACGCCGGACGCGTCGGGTCCCAGTGCCGGTGCCACGCCAGCCGGCAGGTTTTTCGACGCGACGTTGAGGTTCTCGAGCACGCGCGAGCGCGCCCAGTACAGGTCCGTGCCTTCTTCGAAGATGACGTAGATGAAGGAGGCGCCGAAGAACGAGAAGCCGCGGACGTCCTTCGACTTCGGCGTCGCGAGCAGGGCGCTGGTCAGCGGATAGGTGACCTGGTCCTCGACCACCTGGGGCGCCTGCCCCGGGTACTCCGTGAACACGATCACCTGCACGTCCGACAGATCCGGTTGTGCGTCCAGCGGCGTGTTCATCAGTGCGTAGATGCCGCCGACGACGATCGCCAGCGTCATCACCAGCACCAGGAAGACGTTGCGTACCGACCACTCGATGAGGCGACCAAGCATGTCAGTGCCCCTCGTGGCCGGTGGCGGAGGGCGGAGCCTCCTCCGGGGTGGCCGGCATCGAATGACCCGCGTGCGGATCAGCGGCTTCGTCACCATGACCTGCGTGCGGGTCGGCGGCGTCCTCGCCGTGCCCGGCGTGTGGATCCTCAGCGGTGCCCGAAGGCGCGCCGTGTCCTGTGTGACCCTCAAGACCCTGGAGTGCCGACTGCAGGTTGCTTTCGGCGTCGATCAGGAAGTTGGCGGAGACCACGACCTGCTCGCCCTCGGTCAGGCCGTCGAGGATCTCGATGCGATCGCCGCCGCGCCGCCCCAGGCTGACATCGCGCGGTGCGAAGCGGCCAGGGCCGGTCTCGACCAGCACCACCTGGCGCGTGCCGCTGTCGAGCACGGCCGAGCGCGGAACGGTCAGGACCGGTCCAGCCCCCGGCTCCTCCAGCACCACCGTCCCATACAGCCCGGGCCGCAGGTCGCCAGCGGGGTTGGGCAGGGCGATGCGCACATCCACGGTGCGCGTCATCGCATCGATGACGGGCTGCACGAAGGTGACCTCGCCCTCGGCCACCTGGCCCGGCAGGGCCACGGTTTCAAAGCGGGCCGTTTGGCCGGGCTGGATACCCGCGGCCTGCGCCGCCGGCACCTTGGCGATCACCCACACCTTCGACAGGTCCGCCAGGCGCAGGATGGTTTCGCCGGGCTCGAAACGCGCGCCCTGGACCACCGGCTTCTCGATCACGACCGCGTCCGCGGGCGCGGTGAGCACCAGGCCCGTCTTGCCCATCTGCGCGTCACTGATTTCCCAGTTGCGCAGGCGGGTGCGGGCGGCATCGCGCAGGCGGACCATCGACGCCGCGCTCGCGGGATCGGACCCGGCCAGCCTGCGGGCGGTCTCGTCGGCCAGCCGGTATTCCTGCTGCGCCGCGGCCAGCTGCGGGCTGTAGACGGAGAGCAGCGGCTGCCCGGCGCTGACCCGCATGCCGGTCTGGTTCGCGTACAGCCGCTCCACCCAGCCTTCGAAGCGCGGGGCGATCGCGTACTGCCGGGTCTCGTCGACCTCGACCGTGCCGCTGGTGCGCACGGTAGCGGACAGGGCTCCGCGCTTGACCGCTTCGGTGCGCACGCCCAGCGCCTGCACCTTGTCCGGCGGCAGCACCACCGTGCCCGGTGCCGCCGGCGGTGCGTCGTCGGCATAGACCGGGACGTAGTCCATACCCATCGGATCCTTCTTCGGCACGGGCGAAGTGTCTGGCAGGCCCATGGGATTGCGGTAATAGAGCACCTTGCGTTCCGTCGTCGCCTCGGCAGAGGTGTCGGCGGACGAGGAGTCTTGTGTGGCGCGGCCGGCCATCCAGCCGATGGCCAGGGCGGTGAATGCGACGCCGATGGCGAGCGACAGGGTCTGGACACGGGTCATCGGATCTCTCCTTCGATGGCGCGCACGGCGGCGGCGCCCAACAGTTCGTCACGCAGCGCGTCGACCCGTGCGAGGTCGGCGCCCTGCCATTCATTGAGTGCTTCCAGCAGCGTCCCGAAGTCGACTTCACCGACCTGGTAGCTGGCCAGCGCGGACTGCCAGGTGGCGTCCGCCTGCGGCAGCAGCGTGTTTTCGATCAGTCCGCGGCGTTCGCGTGCGCTGGTCCACTGTGCCCAGGCGGAGGCGCCGCGCTCTTCGACGTTCCGAAGCGTGGCGTCCATGCGGGCGAGTGCTGCGTCTTCGAGCAGACGGGATTCGCGCTCGCGCTCGCGTCGGGCGCGCTGCTGGAACGGGATCTCCACCTCCAGCATCAGCTCGGTGCTTTCGATCCCATTGCCGAGTTGCATCGCGCCCACGCCCACGGTGATATCGGGATACCGGTTGCGACGCTCCAGCACCACGTTCGTGCGGGCGGCCTCGGCGCGGGCGCGCTGCGAACGCACTGCCGGATGCGCATCGGCGCCATCCAGCGCTTCGGCCAGCGAAGCGCTGCGAACGAAGAGGCGGGGCGCCTCATCGGGGGTGGTCAGCGGCGCATCGGAGCGGCGTCCGAGCACGGCGTTGAGCGTAGCGACTGCCTCCTGTTTGGCCGCGAGGCGCTCGATCCGCTCGCGCTGGAGGCTGGTCTGCTCGACCTGGGCACGGATCGCGTCCTGCTGTGCCGCACGGCCCAGGGCGTAGCGAACGCCGGCGATCTCTTCGATCTGGCGGAGGAGGACGATGCGCCGATCGAGCACAGCGACCGCCTGGTCTGCGTGCCAGTAGCGTGCGTAGGCCGCCTCGGCATCAGCCAAGAGGTCGCGCGTCGCGGTGACGCGGTCGAGGCCGAGCGCGACCGCGTCCTGGCTGGCGACGGTCCGCGCCAGGCCGCGCTTGCCCCAGAGCGGGAAGCGCTGGCGCAGGGCGTAGGAGACTTCGCGACCGGCATCGGGAGTCCGCCAGGGCTTGTCCGGATCCAGGCCGCTGAAGCCCACCGACGCAGACGGATCGGGCAGTGCGCCTGCAGGCAGGATTCGCGCCTCGGCGGCCTGGGCTTCGAGGTCCAGTACCCGCAGCTCGGGGTTGTGTTCGAGAACCCAGACGCGGATCGACTCGAGGCTGTGCCCCGGGACAGGGTCGGTGGCCGACACAGGCAGCGCCAGCGTCCACAAGGTGCTGGCGAGCAGGCAGGGAAGCAGGTGCCGGAGCGGTGGCCGCCGGCGGAACAGCGGGCGAGGAAGCAGGCGCCTGGCCTGCAGTCGGTCGAACGGGGATGCCATGTCAGATGTCCTTGGGCCGAAGCGACGCAGGTCGCTCGGACGAGGGCAGGAGCACATGCCGTGATGCAGCACGGCACGAACGCAGAGCACTGCGCCGCACAGGAGGTGCGGGGCAGTCAGCGTTCGGGCATCAAATCAGCAGGAGGGCCGCTGGGTGGGCGGTTGGTCGGTGCCAGGCAGGTCTGGGGGGCGAGTCGACCCGGATGGACGTGGCCACGTGGGAGCCATCCGCGCCATCAGCCACCGCGACCCAGGAGTGCCAGTCGCCGGCGAGCAGCGGCGGGACCGGTGGGATACGCCCACTGTTCGCCGAGATGTCACCTTCGGTGCAGTGTGCGTCGCACAGCGCCTTGCTCGCCGAGGGGAGCAAGGCATCGCAGTCATGGCCGTGGCCGTGTCGGGCGTCGCTGGCGGCAGTGACGAGTGCGGCCGGCGAACCTGGGAGATCCAGGCACTCGCCATGTCCGGCTAATGCGAGCTGGGACCAGAGCAGCGCCGCCATCGCGAGGAGGACGGTGCGCTGGAACCATTTCCGGTGGCGAAGGCGGGCCATGACCGCAGCTTACCCCTTGCCAAGGAGGGTGTAGTTGATCCAAATCAACCGCTGGTCAGTCCGGGGGCCCGGTCCGGCTCGGTCGTCTTCGCTGCCGCTGGGACTGCCACCGACTTGGCCAGGCGAAGCGCGTTGGCCACCACCGACACCGAGCTCACGCTCATGGCGAGCGCCGCGACCATCGGACTCAGTAGGATCCCGAACGCGGGGTAGAGCACCCCGGCCGCGAGCGGAACCCCGAGCGCGTTGTAGACGAACGCGAAGGTGAGGTTCTGCTTCATGTTGGCCACGGTGGCCTGAGAGATCTTCCGGGCGCGCAGGATGCCGCGCAGGTCGCCCTTGACCAGGGTGATCTGCGCGCTCGACATCGCGACGTCGGTGCCAGTACCCATGGCAATGCCGACGTCGGCGGCGGCCAGCGCCGGCGCGTCGTTGATGCCGTCGCCCGCCATCGCCACCCGCCGGCCTTCGCGCTTGAGGCGCTGCACCAGTTCGGCCTTGTCCTCGGGGCGGACCTCGCCATGCACTTCGTCCAGGCCCAACTCTGTGGCCACAGCCCGTGCGGTGGTGAGCCCGTCGCCGGTGGCCATGATGATGCGCAGCCCGGCGGCGTGCAGCTCATTGATGGCGGCCGCGGCCGACGCCTTGATCGGGTCTGCGACCGCGATCAGACCCGCCAGGCGACCGTCCACGGCGAGGAACATGGCGCTCGCACCCTCGCGGCGCAGACGCTCGGCGACGTCGACATGCGCACCGGGATCGGCGCCCAGATCATCCATGAGGGCGGTATTGCCCAGCGCAAGCGCGCGACCGGCGACGGTTCCGCGCACACCCATGCCGGTCACCGAGTCGAAGTCCTCCACGCGGTCGAACTCGAAGTTCCGGCGTCGGGCCTCGGCCACGATGGCATCGGCCAGCGGATGCTCGCTGCCCTGGTCCAGGCTGGCCGCCAGGTGCAGCACCTGGTCGGCGTCGAAGCCCTCGAAGGCCACGACTTCCTTGAACGCGGGGCGTCCTTCGGTGAGGGTGCCGGTCTTGTCGACGATGAGGGTATCGATGCGGCGCATGTGCTCGATGGCCTCGGCATCGCGGAACAACACGCCCACCTGTGCCGCCTTGCCGGTGGCGACCATGATCGACATCGGCGTGGCCAGACCCAGCGCGCAGGGGCAGGCGATGATCAACACCGAAACCGCGTTCAGGATGGCAAAGGTCCAGGCCGGCTCCGGGCCGAAGAAGCCCCAGATGAAGAAGGTGGCCACCGCGATCGCCAGGACCGCGAGCACGAACCAGTAGGCGACGGTATCGGCCATCCGCTGCATCGGCGCGCGAGCGCGCTGCGCCTGCGCGACCAGCTGCACGATCTGCGACAGCACAGTGTCGGAACCCACCTTGGCGGCGCGGATCACCAGCGCGCCGGTGCCGTTCTGGGTCGCGCCGATGACCTGATCGCCAGTGGTTTTCTCGACCGGGATCGGCTCGCCGGTGAGCATCGACTCGTCGACCCTGGAGCGGCCTTCCACCACTTCGCCATCCACCGGCAACTTTTCGCCGGGTCGCACGCGCAGGTGGTCGCCGACATGCACGTGGGTTAGCGGGATGTCTTCCTCGGTGCCGTCGGCATTGACCCGCCGGGCTTCCTTGGGCGCCAGACCAAGCAGGCCCTTGATTGCCGCGGACGTTTTCGAACGCGCCCGTAGCTCCAGCATCTGGCCGAGCAGCGTCAGCGACACGATCACCGCCGCCGCCTCGTAATACACGCCGACGCGCCCATGTTCGGTAAACGACGGTGGGAACAAGCCGGGTGCCAGCGTGGCGACCAGGCTGTAGCCAAAGGCGGCCGCAACGCCAATCCCGATGAGGGTGAACATGTTCGGGCTGCGGTTGCGGATCGACTGCACGCAGCGCTCGAAGAACGGCCAGCCGGCCCACAGCACGACTGGTGTGGTCAAGACCAGCTCGACCCAGGTCTGCACGTCGATCGACAACGGCAGGATCTGCACGTCGCCCAGCACGACACGCGGGAGGTACTGGCCGAACATGGCCAGCACGAGCGTCACCACAGTCAGCGGAAGCGTCCACCAGAACCGGCGCGAGAAGTCGCGAAGTTCCGGATTGTCATCGTCCTCCAGGCTCGGCATTTCCGGCTCCAGCGCCATGCCGCAGAAGGGACAGTTGCCTGGACCTTGTTGCCGGACTTCCGGGTGCATCGGGCAGGTGTAGATGGCGCCGGGCTGTGCCACCTCGGGTTCGTCCTGGGGCGTCAGATAGCGCTCCGGATCGGCCACGAACTTCGCGCGGCATCGCTCCGAGCAGAAGTGGAAAGGTGTGTCGGCGTGGGTCGCATGATGCTGCGTCGTGGCGGGATCGACCTGCATGCCACAGACCGGATCGGTGACCCGTCCATCCGCAGCCTCGACAGGGGCTGCGCCTGCAGAATGGTGATGGTCATGGGACGACGGTGAGTTCATGCCGATGCTCGCTTTAGTGGGGATGGACTGCCAAGGCAGTGTGCCATTGCGGGTTACACAGCTATTCGGGGCTGAGCGTCCCGAGCACTGAAACAACAATCAGGATCAAGATGGCCAGCGCGGCCTCAGCCGTAACACTCTGCCGCAAAGCCCGCACCTCCTGCGCGGGATCTCCGCTGGTCAGCGCTCGTTCCAAGCGCGGCACCAGCGTCCATCGGTGCAGCGCTCCCAAACCCAGCATTCCAGCGAACAGGGCCAGTTTGAACAGCAGCAACTTCCCGTAGGTGCTCTGGAACAGGGCCGAAAACGACCACGCGGTGAGATCCCCGTAGTGCGCGATGCCGGACACGATGAGCGCACCAACGAAGATCGTTCCCAGCGTCGAAAAACCATGCAGAAAGTCATGCGTTGATCGCAGACGCCCGCTGCCGTTCGTCTCTTTGCCGCGCAGCAGCATGGCAAGGAACATCAGGACCGCTGCGATCCAGCCGCCTGCCGCGAGAAGATGGACGATGCCTGCAGCAAGCCGGACCGCGCCTGCCAAGCCCTCGCCAGCGGCGGCGTGGCCGTTCCATGCCAGCGAAGCGAGTGCGCCGCCCGCCAGCATCGCCCCCAGCGGGAAGGCGGTCTCCACCTTCCCGCGGCGACGATGCCATCCGAGCACGAACATCAGGGCGACCAGCAGCGCGCCTCTCGCCATGGCTGCCCGGCCCGCGGACGTCTCGAGCAGATACCAGCCAAGCGATGCGCGATCAACCTCGGCAAGCGGCATTCCCATGATGCCCGCGGTCTTGAAGACGACATCGAGCCCGGTGAGCACGAGACCGGCTACGGCACCCGCCAATAGAACGCCCATGAGTGACCACCCGGCCAAGGCGTCGGCGAGTGCCGATCGACGCGACCCGTACCAACCGAAGAGTGGAACCCCGAAAAGAACCATGATGACAAGGTATTCCAGGAATCTCAGTGCATAAGCCGACAGGTCGAACATTCGCGACTCCTCAGCGCACCGTGAAGCTGAAGCTGCCCGGCATGGGGTGGTTGTCACCACCGACGGCGCGGTATTCCACGGTATAGACGCCCGGAGTCAGCGGCTGGGGCAACTTGGCACGCAGGGTCTTACCGTTGTTGACGATCTCGGTCGTGAAATTCTCGATCGGCATGGTGGAACTGCCGTGCTTCATGAGCAACTTGAGACGCGACGCCCGCGGAATCAATGTTTCGTTGAACACGAGATCGATCTGGCCCGGCGAAGCCACCACCGCATTTGCCGCCGGTGTGGACTGCTGCAGCGCGGCGTGGGCGTGCGCGATCTGCAGGGAGAACTGCCCAGCCGCAATCGCGAGGACGAGCGCGAAGGAGCGAAGGACGTTTGATGATTTCATAGGGATAAATCCTCATTGCGAATGTGATGCAAAGCCCCGTTCGGCGCCGTGCTGTGTTGGATCCGACAAGCGTTAGGTGTCGGGCTGTCACCGAAACCACGGTTGGTCGGCTTTTGATATTTGAGATGAGGATCCCGCCGCTCAGGCGGGATCCTCGACGCGTCAAGCCGCCATGGCGCTGCAGCTTTCCGCGCAACGGCGACAAACTTCGGCGCAGCGCGCCATCTCCGGGTCGTTCATGGCGTCGCATGCTTCGGCGCACTGGCGGCAGATCTCCGCGCAGGCACTGCAAACCACCGAGTGAGCGCTGGCGCCACGCAACATGGCGTCGGCGCTGGTGGCGCAGATATCGGCACACGTCGCCAGCAGGGCGATGTGCTCCGGGGCTGCGTGGGCACCTCCTTTGCTCAGGCAATAGTTGATGGTCTCAAGGCAAATCGCGTGGCATTGCGTGCAGTTGTCGATGCACTCGTTCATGGCCTGAGACCGGTGGTCTTCGGAATGGTGAGTCATGTGGATCTCCTGCTTCATCGCGGACGAGAATCGGCGCGCCCGCAACACCGCCCCCTGTTGCTCTTGCGGATCAATGCTGTGCGAAGGGTTCGGTGGTTCCGTCGTGATGGACCAGCTCGACCGTATACGGCTGCTGGCGTCCTTCCGGGACCTCCATGCCCGGCGAACCGAGCGGCATTCCGGGCAGGACCAGGCCGCGTGCGTCCGGCTTTTCTTCGAGGAGGCGCTTGATGTCCTCGGCCGGGACATGGCCTTCGATGACGTATCCGTCGACCTCGGCCGTGTGGCAGGAGCCCTTTGCATAGGGGACACCCAGGCGCTCCTTGACCGGACCCAGGTCATCCATGTCATGCACATCCACGGTGAACCCCGCCTTCTTCACGTGGTCGATCCAGCTACCGCAGCACCCGCAGGTCGGGGTCTTGTGGACGGTCATGCGTGGCAGGGCGGCTGGAGTCGCGTCGGCTGTTTCCGGGACGACCTGTGCAGTGGGCGCGATGGTGGATTGCGCGGGTGTAGCCGCTTGGGTGCAGGCACCCAGGCCGGCGACCGCAAAAGCCGCCCACGCCAGTCGGTTCAATCTGCAGGTTTTCATTTCTGGTTCTCCGCTTAGCGCTTGGTCCGCGAAGACCAGTGGATGTGGGCGATCCGCCAACCGTCGGTGGTCTGCTTCAGCACCATGGTCTCGGTGCTCTGGACGGTCAGTGGCTTACCGTCTTTCTGGGCGTGCAGCTCGCTTTCGGTTCCGACCCATGCGAACTCACCAGCGGTGCGTGCACGCTGACGGAGCAGCTGGCGATGGGCGCCCTTGAGGAATGCCGCATCGCTGACTGCGTGATGACCCAGATATTCCTCGCGGCTGCGCTCGGCACCCCCGGACTCGAGGATGAGGACGTCGGCAGCGAGCAGGGCTTCGACCGTGGCCAGATCGCCGCTAGACAGGGCCCTGTTGAAACGCTCCGCTACGGCGACCGCGGCCTCTGCAGTGACTGGGACGTCGACGTCCGCAGATGCCGCGGCAGCGGGGTGATGTGCGTGCGGCTGTGTCGCCTGCGCCATTGCGGGGGACACGACGGCCAGTGCCAGTGCGAGGGTGAACGAGATTGCTGTTGCGTTCATTGCGTGGGCTCCAAGGAGATCAATGGGTGTGCGCATGGCCGTCATCGGCCACGGGCGTGTGTGGTGCAGGGTGCGACTCCACCTTGCCGTCGGGATGGCCGTGGCTCACCAACCCGACTTCCGTGTCGCTGGGTGTCGGGCCGTGGTGATCGTCGTCCACGCCCGGCGGGTGCGCATGCGGCATGGAGTTGTTGCCCGGCTCGAATAGGGCAGGGTGATCCTCGGCCTTTTCGTCGTCATGGTGGCCTTGCGTCTCGCCGCCGCCATGCGAATGACCATCACTGCTGGCCACCAACGCCTGGTAACCGGCCTTGTCCAGCGTGGGCAGCTTCTGCAGGAAGGCCGACATGTTCCAGATGAACTCATCGTCCATGCTGCCGCCCCACGCGGGCATGCCGCTGGCCTTGATGCCGTGCTTGATCACCCAGAACGCCTCAGCTGGAGCGACCGACTGTTTGCTTAGGTTCGGTGGCGCGGGGTACAGGCCCTTGCTCATCTCGGTGGCCGCCGCCTCTGGCGAAAGATGGCAGGTCACGCACATGGCGTTGTAGTTGCCCGCACCCTGGCGGATACGCTCAGGATCATCCAGGTTCGTGGGCACCTGAAGCTTGGCGGCGCGCACCTCAATGGAACGCTCGCGCGCCGTTTCAAGTAGCGCATACACCGGGCGACTATGCGGATCGTCGGCGGCCACGTTGTACACGCCCAGAGAGACCGTGGCAGTTGCCGCGACCGCAACCAATCCCACGCCGGCACCGAGCCATACCCACATCCTTTTGTTGGATTTCATTGTCAGTTCCCCTTAGAACCAGGTACGAAGGCCGATGACCAAGCGCGTGTCTTCAAAGGACTCGCCATGCTCGCGTCGCATGTCTGCGGTATTGCCAAACGCGCGCTCGTACACCACGCCGATGTAGGGAGCGAACTTTCGGGTGAACTCATAACGAAGTCGTAGCCCCGCCTCAGCGGTACTCAGACCCGAACCTATCCCGCGCAATGGATCGTTCTTGCCATAGGCGGTGACTTCCACCAGCGGCTGCAAGATCAGCCGGTTGGTTAGCAGCAATTCGTACTCGGCCTCGACATTGGCGGCAGTCTGGCCCCCTTCGCCGAGATAGGCTGTGGCGGACACTTCGAACTTCATCGGCGCCAAGCCCTGTACACCGATAGCGGCGAAGTTTTGAGATGCCCCAGGCTTGAAGTCATGACGCACACCGGCCACCACATCCCACCACGTGGAGATACTGCGGCCGTAGAGCACTTCCAGATCAGCCGACTCGGTCTGACCATCCGTGCGTTCGCCTTCACTGCGGAGCCAGACGCGATTGAGGTCCGTACCGATCCAAGCCTGGCCCTCCCAGCCCAGCCCGGTGCCCGGATCGGCATCCCAGGCTTCCAGGCGATTGAGCAGCACGTAGCTCTTGATCGAGTTGTCATGCACCGGATGCGCGTGTTCCGGCGCGATGGCCGCCTTGCGATCCGCGTCCGTCACCGCGGGTATCGGGGTGCGCGGCTGCGTTGGCACTGCAGGCCCGTGTCCCATCTGACTGTGGTCCATGCCCTGCATCGACTGTGTCTGCGCTTTGGGCGTTGCGGGCGTGCTCGGAGGCGCGCCGTGCCCCATCTTGGAATGGTCCATCCCCTGCATCGCAGGCGTGGCCGTACTAGAGGTGTCGGCTGCAGCGGGCTGTGCCATCTGACTGTGATCCATGCCCTGCATCGACTGCGCCTGTGCTGTGGGCGCCGCAGGTGTGCTCGCGGGCGAGACGTGCCCCATTTGCGAATGGTCCATGCCCTGCATGGCAGGCTCGGCTGCTTTAGCCTGCGGCGCGGCGTGGCCCATCGTCGCATGATCGATCGTCGCTTCGCTCGGCTTGGCCGGTGTTGCAGGCTTTTGGGCTGGCGCAGGTTTTGATGTCGGCGCCTGTTGTGCAGAGTGATCCTGAGTCTGGGTCTGCGCGCCCTGCTCCATCGGCATGGAGCCGTGCTGCATGGATTGGGCGCTGGCCGCATTGGCCAGGGCCAGCGAGATAGCCAGCGTCAGCGCAGTCAGGGTGGTATCGCGTCTATTGATGTTCATTCGTCGACCCTCACCGTGCGCATCATTCCGGCTTCCATGTGATAAAGCAGGTGGCAATGGAACGCCCAGCTGCCCAACGCATCGGCACGCACGCGATACGTGCGTCGGCTACCCGGCGGCATATCCACCGTGTGCTTGCGCACCATGAAGTTGCCGTTGTCGTCCTCCACGTCACTCCACATGCCGTGCAAATGGATGGGATGGGTCATCATCGTGTCGTTAACCAATACGATGCGCATACGCTCGCCGTAGTTCAGCCGCAGCGGCTTGACATCGGAGAACTTCTGACCGTTGAAGCCCCAGGAGAATTTCTCCATATGTCCGGTCAGATGCAGCTCGATCTCGCGACCGGGGTCGCGTCCGTCAGGGTCTTCAAAGGTGCTCTTGAGCATGGAATACGTCAGTACATGACGGCCGTTATCGCGCAGGCCATTACCCGGATCATCCAAGCGCGAACTCACGCTCATGGCCTGGTTGTCCAACAGGGGATTGTTGGTCTCGCTGGCAGGGTGTGATTGCATGCCCCCGTGCTGCATGCCTGCCATGGCACCATCGCCGGCGGCGGGCATCGCATGGCCTGCATGGGCCGAGGTCGCGTTACCGCTGGCAGGTGGGGTCATGCCAGGCATGCCCATGGCCGCACCACAGCCGCCTTCCATGCCCTTGCTGCCGCCAGACATATCCATCGATCCATGATCCATGCCCATGTCTGCCATCGTCAGCAGCGGCCGGGGATCCACAGACGGAACGGGCGCGCGTAATCCTTCGCGCACGGCGAGCGTGCCGCTGACGTAGCCGGTGCGACCGGAGTCTTGGGCAAAGATGGTGAATGCGTCCTGCCCGGAGGGCTCCACGATCACATCGAAGGTTTCTGCTACCGCGATGCGGAACTCGTCGACGGAAACCGGATGGACATACAAGCCATCTGCTGCCACCACGGTCATCTTTAGCCCCGGAATACGCACATCGAAGTACGTCATGGCAGAGCCATTGATGAAACGCAGGCGCACCTTCTCGCCACTGCGGAACAAACCGGTCCAGTTGCCCAGCGAGGTCGTGCCGTTCATCAGGTAGGTGTAGGTGTTGGCGTTGACGTCGGACAGATCCGTGGGCGTCATCCGCATCACGCCCCACATCTTGCGATCTTCCAACGTGGCCGACAGGCCGTTGCGCTTCACATCGCGCGCAAAATCGCCGACCGTGCGCTTGTAGTAATTGTCATGGCCCGGCATCTTCTTCAAACGATCGAACAGGGCCGTCGGGTCCAGGTCTGTCCAATCGCTCAGCATCACGACGTAGTCGCGATCGAAGCTGAAGGGCTCCGGCTCCAATGGGTCGATGATGATCGGGCCATAGAGCCCGGCTTGTTCCTGGAACCCCGAGTGGCTGTGGTACCAGTAGGTGCCGCCCTGATGCAGGGTGAACCGGTAGTGGTAGGTCTCACCACGTCCGATACCGTCAAAGCTCAGGCCCGGCACGCCGTCCATGTTGGCCGGCAAAATGATGCCGTGCCAATGGATGGAGGTGTCCGCGCCATGGAGGGAGTTAGCGGGCAATGCATTGGAGACACGCAGGTTGACCGTGGTGCCTTCCCGCCAACGCAGCAACGGCGCCGGAACGGACCCATTGACGGTGATCGCGGTGCGGGTCTTGCCGGTGAAGTTCATCGGCGTCTCGCCGATGGTTAGGTCAAACTCGGTGCCCGATAGTACGTTGGGTTGTCCCGGGCCCTTGAGCGCCCAACTGGCTTTGGGCCAGAAACCTAATCCTGCGACTGCGCCTCCCAAGGCCAAGCCCTGGACAAATCGCCGCCGCGAAGGTAGCAGCGGCGGTCCACCGTGTGGACCACGAAAATCATCATGCGACATGAAAATGCTCCAAGCGTCGTGTTGCCACCGGCGGGCGGTGGTACAGAGCGGGCGGCTGGCCTATAAATAGGCATGCAAGCCACACCAACGGCGCCATTGCGGCGCTTAGGGACGCTTAGCCGATCGGTGGTCGGATCAGATGAGGCAAGGCAGGTGCCGCATGCCCTAGGGGCAGCGGCATGACATCCAGGCCCAAGGCCAGTTGCACCGAAACATGCAGGCGCGCCGGAAGTGCGCTCGCGCACGCGTGTACGCAGGCGCACCGGCACGCAGAAGACTTGCAACAGTCGGGACCGGCATGGTCGCCATGCCCAGTGCCAGCCCTTTCAATCGAGGTGGCATCGGGATGATTCTCAGCACTGTGATGGGCGACGCAGTCTTCGTCGCCTTGCACCGCGGCAGCCACTTCGCTGGCCTGCGCTTCCATGGCCGGGTTCATACTGATCGACGCAAATGCCGACCACGCGCCGTTAAGCACGAGCATGACGATCAGGAGCAGTCGCAGTAGAAGTGAGGAGGCTGACACGGGCGACATTGTAAATCACTTTAGACAAGGCGCGTGTGTATCGGTCGTGAACAAAATCTCAAGTAGGCCTGAGATGCCGCCACTTGTCAGTCGCACTAGTCACGGCCACTGCAGCTCCCTCCAGGAGCGCCCAATGGGCGGGTTGAGGCGAAGGGTTGCCCATAGGGCTAGCGCTTGTTCGGTTTACTTCTCGGGTGTGGCCTCGATCAGCTTCACCAACTCCCGCTTCTGCTGCTTGCTTAGCGAGCCCCAGCGCAGGAGCAACTTGGCCAGCAGATCATCGTCGGTGTAAAGGAAGGCGGCGGGGATCCCCAACGCTTGGGCCAACCGCTCAGCAGTCTCCAGCTTGGGCTCGTGCTTGCCACGTTCGTACTGGTTGACTCGGGGGCTGGCCACGTAAGGATCCAGACCGGCCCGGATGCCCAACTCCTTCTGCGACAAACCCGTGTGCAGGCGGGCTTGTTGGAGGCGTCGAGCGAAGGTCGGTGTTGAGTCGACGGACAAAGTCACGCGCACCCCCCATGGAAACCCCATAAGGATGGCGGATGTGGGGTTAAGCCGAGATACGTGCAAAAATGCCCCCCAGAATTTTTTTTTCTTCCGTGAAATCATTTGGTTGCCGGATTTTTGTTGGTACCTGAACTGTCGGCGCGATCGGGCCGCAACTGCGCCAGCAACTGCTCCAAGGTGTCCTGGCGCACACCGGCACGCAACGCTTCGGCCTCGGCTTGTTCACGCCGTTCTCGCTCCTTGGCCAAGTCGGCGTGAGCATTGGCCAGCTTGACCCGTGCGCTCTCCAACGCTTGGGCGTCCTGGGTCCAGCGTGCCAGCAAGGCCTGGTACTCCGCAGCCGTAAGCCGCAGCGCGTCCAGCTCCTTCCGCTGGTCGTCCGCAGCTTGCCGCACCTGCGCCAGTTCCCTCTCTAGGCGGCTGTGGCGTTCCAGCCACTGCCCGTTGTCGCGGTTGAGCTGAACCAGTTCGTGGTTCTTGGCGGTCAGCGCCTCGTTGGCCTGGCGCAGCGCGACCTGCAGTTCCTGCACCTGGTGCTCGTGGCGGCGCTGTTCCTGTTCGCGTTGGTCCTTGACCGAGGTGCGGTAGTGCTCCAACGCCTCGCGAGCATGCTGGTGCTTCTGCTCCAGCGACTGGGCATGCGCCTCGTGCTCCGCCAGCCGCGCGGTCAGTCCCGCGATCCGTTCGCCGAGCTGCGCGACCTCGGTGACCCGTTCGGCCAAGGCCTGCTGGGCTGCGGCGTGGGTCGTCTTTTCTTCGCGTAAGGCAGTTTCAATGCGCTGAAGCTGCGCGCTCAGCGTGGACGCCTCCTGCTGGGTGCGTTCCAGCGCCTCGCTACGCTCCTGCAAGTGCGCTTCGAAGCGCTGCCGGGCCTCGGCGATTACAGCCTCGGCCTCCTCGTGTAGGCGACCGGCAAGCCGACCGACCAGGTCCTGTAGCGCGTCGCTGACCGCGACCTTGGCGCCAAGGCCTTGCCCTTCATCTTCTTCCAGCTCCTTCAGGTAGCGGTGAATGGTTGTCTTGGAGCCGGTGTTGCCCAGCGCCACCCGCACCGCGTCCACCGACGGGTGTTTGCCCTGTGCCCGCAGCGCATCGCGGGCCTTCTGGATGTCGCTCTTGTACAAGCCGCCGCGTGCCATCGCACTCTCCGACTATTTCGTAATGTATTACATACCACGTAATTACATACCAATCAAGTTACACTACTCGCCGAGTACGGGTCGTATCTAAAGGCGGGATAATATTGAATTATCCCGCGTAACCAGCGTTTCGGCCATTTCAAGTCGTCAAAACAGTACGAAACCGCCCAAGGCTGGCGATCCCTGGGTAGTTTGGCCCAGAGCGGAAAGGAGGCCAGCCGGGGTGCAAGCAGGCGCCGCCACCGAACTCGTTGGCCATCAAAGGACTGTGCATGCCGATCGAACGTATCGTCATCGACAATTTCAAGTCGTTTCGCCATCTGGACCTGCCCCTCAACGCCCACATGAACCTGGTGGTGGGCGACAACGAGGTCGGTAAGTCCACCCTGCTGGAGGCCATCCACGTGGTGGTCACCGGGCAACTGCATGGGCGCAATCTCGCCTACGAGCTCACGCCCTACCTGTTCCACCAGCCCGCGGTGCAGGAATATCTGGCGACCCTTGCTGCAGGCACGCCGGCTTCGCCGCCACGGATCTCCATCGAAGCCTATCTGGGCGCAGATGTCGCGCTGGCGTCGTTGCGCGGCACCAACAACTCCCTGCGCTTGGATACCGCCGGCATCCGGCTGCTGGTCGAGCTCAACGACGACTACCGCGAGGAGTTCAACGCCTACCTGCAGCAGCACCAGGGTGCGGTCAGCCTGCCGGTGGAGTACTACACGGTGCGCTGGTATTCCTTCGCCAACAATGGCGTCACCGCTCGCAGCATTCCGTTCGATTCGACCATCATCGACACTCACGGCATCAAGACCTTGTCCGGTGCCGATCGCTATATCGCCGGCATCATCGATCAGGCACTGACGCCTGCGCAGCGCGTCTCGCTGTCGTTGAGCTTCCGCCGCATGCGGCAGAGTTTTTCCGAAGAGGCGGACGTGGCGGCCATCAATGCGTACCTGACCGAGCACACCGGGGACATCAGCCACCGGGCGCTGACGGTGGGTGTGGACACATCGCCGCGCTCAACATGGGAAACCAGCTTGTCACCTTACCTGGATGAGCTCCCGTTCACCCAGGCCGGCAAGGGTGAGCAAAGCGCGGTGAAGATGAAGCTGGCGATGCACGCGGCCGGCGCTGCCCACGTGCTGCTGATCGAGGAGCCGGAGAACCATCTGTCCTATTCCAGCATGACCCAGCTGATCGACAAGATTGCGGCCCTCTCCACCGCCCAGCAGGTGATCATCGCCACCCACAGCAGCTTCGTGTTGAATAAGCTGGGCGTGGACAACGTGATCCTGTTCAGCGCGCAGGGCCAGATGAAGCTGGACCAGCTGCCGAGCGATACCCATGACTATTTCATGAAGCTGCCGGGCCACGACACGCTGCGATTGATCCTGGCCAAGCAGGCGATCCTGGTGGAAGGCCCTTCCGACGAGCTGATCGTGCAGCGCGCCTACAGCGACCACCATGGCGTGGCGCCGATGGCTCGCGGCGTAGACATCATTTCGGTCAAGTCGCTGGCATTCAAGCGCTTCTTGCAGATTGCAGATCGGCTGAAAATCCAGGCCAAGGTGATCACCGACAATGATGGCGATATCGCCGTTGTGCAGGAGCGCTATGCCGAACACATCAACGCGATCTATTACGATTCCGACGAAAGCGCCCCATCGCTGGAAGAGCAGCTGATCAAAGCCAACTCGCTGGCCGAACTCAATACCGTGCTGGGCAAGACGTTTGCCGATGAGGTGGCGCTGCTCAAGTACATGAAGGGCCATAAGACCGATACGGCCCTGGCGATCTTCAACAGCCCGCACTCGATCAGGTTCCCGGACTATGTCCAGCGCGCCATCACCTAACCGGGTCCTGCTTTCGGCGGCCGGCTCGGGCAAGACCACCTTGCTGGTCCGGCAGGCCCTGGAGCGGCCTGGGCGTCGCATCGCGATTGTCACCTACACGCTGGAGAATCTAGAAGAGATCCGGCGCTCGTTTGAGGTCCACGCCGGTGCGGTCCCCGTGCATGTCACTTTGCACAGCTGGTATGGCTTCCTGCTGTGCCAGTGCATCCGCCCGTACCAGGCAGCGCTTTGCCCTGAGCCTCGCATCGAGACCATCCTGTTCGTAGAAGGTGTCACCAATAACAGGGCCCCACGCACCCAGGTGGCGCGCCACTACTTGGCAGGCAACCGGATGTATTCGGACCGGGCGGCCGATTTCGCTGTGCGCTGCGATGAGCTCACCCAAGGTCAGGTCATGGCACGCCTGGCGGCCATGTACGACGAGCTCTACATCGACGAAGTTCAGGACCTCGCCGGCTTTGATCTGGATCTGGTCGAGCGGCTGTTGAAGAGCGGCATTGCCATCACGTTGGTGGGTGATACGCGGCAGGCGACGTATGCCACCAACTATGCTCAAAGGCACAGCCAGTATCGTGGACCCAATCTGGCAGCGCTGTTTCAGATTTGGGAGGCGGACGGCTTATGCCAGCTGGATCACCGCCTCATCAGCCTTCGCTGCGTCCAGGCCCTGTGCGATATGGCGGACACGCTCTATCCGCAGATGCCGCGAACCCAATCAGGCAATGGCGAGGTCACCGGGCACGATGGCATCTACCTCGTCGCTCCAGCGGATGTTGAAGCGTACATGCAGGAGTTTGCGCCCACCGTGCTCCGGCATGACCGGCGGCAAGCGTGCGACGGACTACCGGCCGTGAACTTTGGGCAGTGCAAGGGCCGCACCTACAGCCGGGTCCTCATCTTTCCGAACGGCCCGCTGACACAGTACCTGCGCACGGCAGATGCAGCGCGTATCACCGCCCCACCAAAGTACTACGTGGCCTTCACCCGGGCGCGGCAAAGCGTGGCCTTTGTGTATGCCGGCGC
Organism: Stenotrophomonas nitritireducens; assembly: GCF_001700965.1. Classification (NCBI taxonomy): domain Bacteria; kingdom Pseudomonadati; phylum Pseudomonadota; class Gammaproteobacteria; order Lysobacterales; family Lysobacteraceae; genus Stenotrophomonas; species Stenotrophomonas nitritireducens. The sequence goes on along the minus strand of NZ_CP016756.1, from coordinate 3,205 downwards.
GTGCGCGTTGCCGGGTTATCAGCTCTATGCGCCCGCCAACGCAGACGCATAGAGCCACGGGCGATCACATTTTCTTCAAGGGCGCCGCTGTGGGCTGTGGTGGCACCGGACCCGGGTCGTTGAAGCACAGCATGACCTGATCGATGTCAAATTGATCGGCCAGCACGCGGGCGATCACCGCATGCACCAGGTCCAGGTCGACCGAGGGCGCAGCGACGGTGATGGTGGCCGCGATCGCACGACCGCGCTCTTTGGCGGGGACTAGGCGCAGGTCATCCACCGCTTTCACGCCGGGGTCGGTAAACATCGCCGTACGCACTTGTTCCAGCTCGGCTTCATTCATGTTGGCGGTGACTCCAGGGAATGTGATTGTCAGGCGGGATAGGTCTGAATCTTGCAATCAAAAAACACCGGCCTTGCCAGCAAGGTTGGTAGGCGGGGGACAGGCTCCGGCCGATGACGACTGTCGCCAGCGACCGCTGCAACCCTGAGCGCGCATCTTTGAGGCTCCGGTGGGCTTCGGGCGCATTGAAACCAGAAGTCGCCACCACGGACCTACCTCGGGGTATTGCTTCCGGCCGGTAGAAGACCTCCACAAACGTGATCTCGATGCGCCACCTCTCACAGAGCGAGACTGACGACGGGTGGTCCCATCCGCCCTTGCGTCATATTTGTCGCGCTCGCAGTTGTCAAGAATTAGCCTCCATGATTTGGATTGGTTGATCGGATCCTATTTCCTGCGAGGCTTGGACCGAAGCCCCGGTGGTCTGCGTTGCTTAATAGGTTGCTTCAATCTCCACCGGCTCCATTCACTAGTAGATCCTTCAGCTATGAAGGTGACCAGAACCCACTTCAGTAAGGGAGAGAACCCCACCTCAGCATCACGAAGCAGGTTGGCCCAATACCTTCCGACTAGGAAGGAGAATAGACTCATGGCAGTGACAGACGATGCGAACCACGGCCAACTGATGTCACTGACGTTCGCTTGGATGCCTTTCTTGTACATGTAAACTGCAAACACCAGAGCAGCGCACTGCATCGAGATCACAACCGCGGTCGGCGTCGCCCGGGCTCTGTGGAGGGCGGCGGCGAAGAGAGTCTCCGCAAACGAGAAGCCGATCAGCAATAGAGCTGCACTCAGCATCGCTGGACCGAACTCCGCAATTCCGGCGAGTGACAGCACGATTGGAAGGAATGCAAAGGGGAGTGGCTCCAAGCAGAGGGTTGGATAGAATTTCACGAACAGTGGCCATCTCTTTACCGCGACCAGAATGATGTCTTGCATCATCGCAACTACCAATGCAGCAGCCGCACTCGTTAGCGCAATCGACACCGGTATCCAAAACATCATCTCTTCTGATGCCGGCGCGAAGGGCACCATGGCCGCTGCGCCCCAAATCGCTGCGGCCAAGAACGCGCCAATTGGGAGTGCGGCTGGCTTCCACATGGTCATACTCTGATCAGAATACGTGGCCAAATAGTCAGGCGCTCAAGGTCTGCACTGACGGCTCTGCAGCCATGTCTACGCCTCACCGTCATAGGGCCTCCCTTCCCCGGGGGGGGGCATAGGCCTTGATGGCGGTATCAGTCGATACCCAACCCGCGGCAGCGTCTGGATCATCTTTTCCTCAAACGGACCATCAATGCTTCGCCGCAGGCTGGACATCTGTGATCGCAGAAGATCCCCGTCGGGCAGGTCGTCACCCCAGAGAGTGTGCTCAAGCTGCCGCCTGGTCACAGCGGCAGGACTTGCCCGCATCAGCGCTTCAAGGAGCTTCCTGCAAGCTGGGTACAGATGCAGTCGTTTTCCAGCCCGTGTGGCCTCCAACGTACTCAGGTCCAACGTGAGCTCTCCGATCAGCAGCCGCCTCCTTGTTACGCGTCCCTCCGTACGGGAAACCAACGCCTCTAGGCGAACTTCGAGCTCCGGGAGCTCAAAAGGCTTGGTCACATAGTCATCTGCACCGGAGCGGAAAGCGATGATTTTGTCCGAGAGCGCAACCTTTGCAGCCAACATCACAACAGGAACTGAAACACCGTGATTCAACCGCAGCCTTCTCAGAACCTCCGGGCCTTCCATGCGAGGAAGCATCCAATCAAGAATGACTGCGTCGTAACCATTGGACGCCGCAAAGTGAAGGCCGGCGATGCCGTCCCCGATGGTATCAAGCTGATGCCCTCGGGCCTCGAAGTAGGCCAGAATCTTCAAAGCGACTTCTCGATCGCGCTCAATCACTAGAATTCGCATGTCACGACTGACGGAAGCCAAGGAGCCTCAGCGCATTGAATACAACCAACAAGGTTGAACCTTCATGCACTGCCACAGCCGGTCCAATGCCAAGACCTAGGATGGTCGCAGGAACCAACAACGCTACGACGCCCAGGCTCACATACACGTTCTGACGGATCACCCGTTTCGTGCGTCGACTAAGCGCTACAGAGAATGCAACCTGTCTCAAATCCTCAGACATAAGCGCGACGTCGGCAGTCTCCAGCGCTACGTCCGAAGAGGCGGCACCCATTGCAATTCCGACGCTGGCACTAGCCATTGCGGGTGCGTCATTCACACCGTCGCCGACCATTGCCACTCGCTCCGTCTCCTTCAACTGACGTATTGCCTTCACCTTGTCGTCAGGCATGAGATTTCCCCATGCCTCGTTTAGACCCACGTCCGTTGCCACGGCTTGAGCTACAGTCTGGTGGTCGCCAGAGATCATGATCATTCGTTGGATGCCCAAGCGCCTTAGCTTGTCCAGGGCTTCACGCGCCTCTGGCCGGGGCGTATCCATAAGGCCGATGACACCTAGGTCGCGATCACCTAGGCGAACGGCCATCGTGGTTCTGCCGGCGTTACGGAGCTCCTCAATGGCAGACTCCGCACCCGCGGATAGAGCGCCAATGCCGTCGTTACCGAACATTTCTGCCTTTCCTATCCACACGTCAATGCCGTTCACCTTCGCCTGAACGCCTCTTCCAGCGAAGTTAGCGAGGTCTGTCGCTACCATGACCGGTCCATCGCCCAGGCGAGTATTACCATCTCGAACGATAGCTGCGGCCAAAGGGTGGTCACTTAAAGCCTCGACGGCGACGGCAACGTGAAGCAGTTCCTGCTCTGTCGTTCCCTGCATCACTTTGATGTCGGTAATTCGCGGCTTGCCTTCAGTGAGCGTTCCAGTCTTGTCGAACGCGATGGCACGGACCATGC